>JBEANR010000151.1:0-45408 GCA_041165365.1 Actinomycetota bacterium
TCGGAGAGGTGATGGATTTCGTCGAGGCCGTGAAGCCGAAGCGCGCGTTCCCGACCCACGACATGACTCTGTCGGAGGCCGGCAAGGCGATGTCGAACGGACGGCTCGCCGCGGTGACCGAAAAGGGCGGCGGCGAGTTCTTCGCGCTGACAGCAGGAGGCACTCTCGAGCTGTGACGAGGGGCTCGCCGGTCCCGCGTCGGCGACAGGTGCAGACGCCGATCCATCGCATGGGCCACGGGATGCTCTACTGCGACGGGACTCGTGCCCCCCTCGCGAGCACGACGAGCGTCGACACCGCCATCGCGAGAACGAGTGCGGCGCCCGAGACGAGGGTCGCGACATCCGGCTGCACGATGGACTGTCCCCGCAACGCCTGCCAGGTGACCAGACCGACAACGGCGAGGTATCCCGCTGCCCCGGTCCACACGAGTCCGGTGCGCACGGCGACGGAACGCAGCACCGCCACCCTGCGCGACAGCAGTTCGAGGGCGATGAGCAGCAGCGGCAGCGCCTGCAGCGCGTGCATGCCGATGAAATGCGGGATGCGGAGATCACCGGAGACCGTGCTCCAGCCGAGGATCGGAAGGCCCGCTCCCCCGTCGGGCAGGCCCACGGTGTGCGCCCCGGCGATCCCCTGGAAGTCGTCGAGCTGCTGCGCCGTCGGGCCGGTCATCAGATAGGCGAGACCGAGGCCGAGCAGAGCGATGACCGCGCCGGTGCGGATGGCGACGGCGCGCGCCCGATCCCCCAGGGGCGAGACGATCAGCACCACGCTCACCACGAAGGTCGCGAGCCAGAGCACGGTGATCGAGGTTCCCATCACCGACCAGACGACCGTCGCGGTCGGCGACGACACGTTGAAGTGGCTCGTGGTGCCGAACGCCGCCGCCCCGGTGATCAGCGCGAGCTCGATCGCGAGCGCGAGGGCGATCACGGTACCGCACGCGCGGGAGATGCGGGTGAACCGCGTCACCTGCCCGATCAGCCACGACCAGGTCACGCAGTAGATGAGCGTCGAGATGGCGAACTTGAGGGGTTTGTCCCAGGCGTTAAGACCGGTCACCTCTCGGGCGTCGACGAATCTCAGCACGAGCGCGGCGACGGTCAAGACGGCCATCGCTGCGGCGACCCAGAGCAGCGGGCGATGCCAGCGCACCGGCGCTACGGTCTGCAGCGCCGTGTCGCTGAGGGTGGATCGTGGCTGGATGACGGCGGCTCGGCTCGATTCGGAGATGTGCATATGGATAGTTCTACTATCGGATAGCGCCGCTGTCTATAGTTTCGCCGGATCTCGCAGGTTCTCGCGCGGCATCCTCACGGCGAAGAGCGATCCGGCGAGCAGGAGCACTCCCCCGACGGCGAAGGCCGCCGGGTACGAGACGGAGTCCGCGAGGGCACCCGCCACCAACGGACCGACGATCGCGCCGACATCCGAGAACATCGAGAAGACCGCCACGGGGCGACCGCTGCGCGGACCCGCGACATCGCCGACGGCTGCGGCGGGTGCCGTGGCCATGAACGCCGACGCGACGCCGTAGGCGCAGAGCAGCACGGTGAGCCAGATCAGGTCGGGCGAGAAAGGGAGGGCGATCATCACGAGCCCGGCGACCGCGTACGAGCCGATGATCGCGGGCCGGCGGCCCACCGTGTCGACGAACCGGGATGCCGGGGCGAGCACGAGAGCCTGCACGACGGCGGCCACGGCGAAGGCGATGCCCGTGGCGGCCGGCTCCTGCCCCAGCACCCCGACCACCAGCAGCGGGACGAGCGAGCTGCGCACCCCGAACGACGCCCAGCCCTGCCCGAGGTTCGCGAGGCATGCCACCCTGAACCGCGTATCGGCCACGACCTCTCGGAGCCGGGGAGCGCTGACCGCCACCGTCTCTGAGGGAGCGACGCCAGAGGCGGACTGCAGCAGGAACAGGCCGATCAGGCTCGCCGCGGCGAGGGTGCCCGCATAGAAGAAGAACGGCGCGGTCAGCGACACCGTGGAGAGCACAGCCCCGATGGCGGGGCCCGCCATGCCGCCGAGCAGGAACCCGCCCTGGAAGAACCCGACCGCGCGTGCCCGCCGCTCGGGGCCGGTCGCCGCGAGCAGCAGTGTGGTCGCGGAGACGGTGAACATCACCGACCCGACGCCGCCCGCGCCCCGCAGGAGCAGCAGTTGCACGTAGTCCTGCGCGATGCCGGCGAGCCCACTCGACACCGCGACGATGCCGATGCCGACGGCGAGCACCACCTTCTCGCCCCACCAGTCGATCATGCGACCGACGAACGGACTGGCCACCAGGCGCATGAGCGCGAAGGCCGAGATGACCGCTCCGACCTCGAAGGACCCGACGCCGAAACTCTGCGCGTAGACCGGCAGCACGGGCACCACCACGCCGAACCCGACCATCACGAAGAAGGCGATGACCCCGAGCACGTAGACGTCGCGCGGCAGCCGCTCGCGACTCCGGAGATCGGATGCCGCGGCGACACGTCCGCGCCCGAAGAGTCTCACCTGCTCAGGCTAAGCGCCCCGCGGCGGTGCTCCGGTCACGAGGCGTCGCGCGCCCGGTCGGCTCGGCTCGGGCTGACACCTGGGGCACCACCAGGTGCGGCGGCGTTCGGCGTCATCCGGGATCCCAGCATCGACGAGCACGGTGGTGCGACACCGCAGGCACGGTCGGCCGGCACGACCGACGACCCAGTGGCTTTCGTCGCGGCGGGCCGAGCCGGTGGTGACCTGATAGGCGCCGGCCACCGTCGCCGAGTGACGCAGGGTGCGGGCGGCGAGCGCGACCAGACGCGGCAGGTCGAGGGACGCGATGGGCGACCACGGCCACACCCCGCGCAGGAAGCACAGCTCGTTGACCCAGAGGTTGCCGAGTCCGCTCATGCCGCGTTGGTCGAGGAGGGCGGCGACGGCGGGCCGGTCGCCCATCACCCGCAGACGGCGGATCGCGGCATCCGCGTTCCAGTCCGAGCGGAGCGGATCCGGGCCCAGATGCCCGATCACCTCACGCTCGTCTCGGGTGCGGAGCAGCTCGACGACGGGCAGGTCGAGGCCGTACGCGGTCGCTCCGCCTGCGGTCGCCATCCGCACGCGCACCTCGGGGAGCAGGCGCCGGGGAAGCCGCTTTCCGACACCCGTGACCGTCCACGAACCCTGCATGCGCAGATGGGTGTGCAGCGAGCGGCCGTCGTCGAAGCGGGTGAGCAGGTGCTTTCCGTGAGTATCGTGTCCGACCACCGTCAGGCCTGCGAGGGATGACCCCGCTCCCGCACCGGAGCGCGTCTCGCCATCGACGAGGCGGTGCCCGTCGAGCGCGGACCTGAGGCGCCGGGCCAGCACGAAGACGCTGTCACCCTCTGGCATACGACCATCCCGACCCGGATGACCGGGCCGAAACCGACCGGCGCGGGATGCGCCTGCCCGCGCTCACCGGCAGGCGACCGCCGCCCGCTCGGCGCCTCACCGCCTGAGCTGATCGGCCGTCACATCGGAGGAGGCGGCGGGTGGTGCATCCGCAGCCTGCGCCCGCTCGGGGTCGCCGGACGACTCGGCGGCATCGCCATCGGTGGTCTCCGGCTCGACGCCGCCCTCGAGGTACTGCGCCGAGATGCGCCGGTACGACTTCGTGAGGAACGCGAGCCCGGCGGCCACCACCATGATCAGTCCCGAGACGAGGAAGACGAGCGCGATCCCCCGGGCCTCGCCGTCGCCGAGCAGCCACCCGTAGGTCGCCCGCCCGCTGTCGGACTCCATGTAGGGGATGATCGCGAACTCGGCGATCGGGGCGATGAGGAACGAGGTCACGGGAGCTGCGGCCGACTCGAACGCCGCCGCGAACCCGAAGACCCTACCCTGGGTGCGGAACGGGACGACCTTCTGGATCACGGTCTGCTCCGCGGCCTCGACCGCGGGGATGAGCATCATGTAGACCCAGATGCCGCCGGCGTAGAGCCACCACCAATCGCGCAGGGTGAAGAGCGATCCGAGCAGCCCCATCACCATGACCAGCAGAAGCATCGTGCGGATCGGGTTGCGGCCGAGCCCGAACTTGGCCACGGCGAGCCCGCCGATGATGAAACCCGTGGCGGTGACCCCCAGCACGACGCCCCAGAGCTCGACCGGGAACAATTCGAGTCCATAGGGGTCCATCAGCGCCATGTAGACGCCACCGATGAGGTTGTTGAAGGTCGAGAAGATGATGAGGGCGAACAGACCCGTCGCCGCGCGCACCGCGGTGATGCTGCCGCGGAGGTCGATGAGCGACTCGCGCTCGCGCCGACGCTCGGGGGCGTCTTCGGGGATGCGCAGGAAGAGGAGATGCGCGAGAGCCGCCGCAGAGGCGACGATGGCGATCAGCAGAGTCGGGCCCATGCCGAGGAGTCCGATCGAGAGCCCGCTGAAGACACTCGTCACGATGAACGCGAGCCCCTGCACGGTGCCCACGAGACCGTTCGCGTTGGCGTGCCTCTCGACGGGCACGAGCAGGGTCACCGTTGTCGACAGGGCGATGTTGCGCATGTTCTCGATGACCGCGCCGAACAGGATGATGCCGCCGAACAGCCAGAACCACGGCGCCCCGAGATCGAGCAGGGCGGACTCGGGGAACGCCAGGAACAACGCCCCCGCGATCCCGAAGGAGACGAGTGTGACCACCCCGGCGAACACCATCACCGCGTGCTTGCGGTGTCGGTCGACGATGGCGCCGAAGACCATCGCGAAGACGGCGACGAGCAGCATGTACGCCCCGCCGATGATGCCGGTGGCGAGCACCGATCGCGTCTCGAGGTACACCCAGAACGTGAGGGCGAACCACAGGTAGCTCGTCGTCACATTCGCGACCGCGGTGTTCACCAGGATCTGCATGAACGTGCGCGCGTTGCCGGAGCCCGTGGATGTCGCGGTGGGCGGTTGTGTGGACGTCACGACTCACCTCTCCGACCGACCGGCGCCGAGTCATCCCCCTCAGTTTAAGTCGGCGCCGTCACGGTGTCGACACCCCGGGCTCACGACACCACGAGCGAGTTGGACACCGACATGAGCGCGACCACCGAGGCGTTGATGAATCCGCCGATGTACGGGTTGCCCGAGGCCCTGTAGATCTTGCGGCTGATCACCGCGGTCACCGCCAGGATGACGATCACCGGGAAGAGCCAGATGCTGAAGATCCCGCCGAAGCCGGGGATCAGCTCCCCCGTCACGGCGAACGTCACGTATTGCGCCACGACCAGCATGAGCGGCGCGAGCGCGTTGAACAGGGCGAGTACCGCGGTGTTCACCCATTCGCGACCCAGCAGCGTGAACCTGTTGAACGAGTTGATCGCGATCGAGTTGGCCACGAAATAGACCAGGAAGAGCGGCAGGTAGAGCAGCGCCAGGCCGATCTTGTCGACGGAGAACGCCTTGATCGCGATGACCCACAGCCTGAAATCGGTCGTGAAGAAGTAGTCGAGTACGAACACGATGCCGTACGCGGTCGCGACCACCACGGCACCGAGTCCGACGCCGCTGACCAGCATGCGCCATCCCGGGATGACCCCGTTGCCGACCAGCGAGAGGCCGGTCCGCCGTCCGAAGGCGAGGTAGGACACCGTCATGATGGCGAGCGCCGCAACGCCATTGACGGCGGCCCACAGCGCGATGAAGAACACCGCACCCACCGGCGTCGCCACAGTCTCTCCGCTGTCGTTGAAGACGAGCGGCAGGAGCCATGTCGCCTGCGACAGGAGCACGTAGCTGACGCCCGAGAACACGGCAGAGATCACGAGTCCGCCCCAGAACCACGCGAGCCCTCCGCGGCTGGTCGCCCTGACCGGCAGGGTCGCGGCGACTCCCTCCCGCGCCATCGACCCGGCGTCGCCGGCGCTTCCCGCGCCGGCGGCACTTGTGGCACCCGCGAAGATCCTCGTACCGAGCAGCAGCCTGGCGAAGGCGACGAGGAACACGGCGAACCCGATGAGACCGAGCGTGGTGAACGCTTCTTTGAGCTGCCAGATCTGCGCGCCGGCCTCGATCGGCGCGGGCGCTCCGAGCGTCCTTTCGAAGAACTCGAGTTGATCGGCGACCGTCGCCGACGAGATGGTGCCCCACGGGTGGGTCTGCGGAGGGGTGTGCAGGACTCGCAGGGAGTCTGTCGCGGCATCCGAGTAGTACTCGTCGGCAACCCGCTGCTCACCGCTCGCGGCAGGGTCCGCCCCGAAGTTGAGGAACGACTGCGCGTTGGGAGTGGTGACGAACTCCTGCGGCGTGGTGAGCGCGACCCCCTCCGCGTCGTAGCTTCGGAAGAAGAACTCGTCGAACTGGTCGGCCACCAGCCCGACATCCCTGTCGCCGTAGTAGTTGAAGTAGGCGCCGTCGTTCTCGGCGTCGGTGTAGAACGCCTCGTTGTCGACGAGGAACACCGAGGCGATGAGAGGTTCGTCGGCGGCATCGTCCGCGGCGATGGAGAAGTTGGCGGCACGGGCACCGTTGGAGTGCCCGGACACGCCGATCCTGTCGGTGTCGACATAGGGCAGATCCGCGACGAGCTTCACCGCGTCGTACATGCCGGTGCCGTTGGTGACGATGTCACCCTGGGGCAGTGGGGCGGAGTCTCCGTGACCGTACATGTCGATCGAGACCACGACGTAGCCCCGCCGGGCGAGCTCCACGTAGTTCGCGTCCTGCATCTCGCGGTTGTTCCACCATCCGTGGCTGACCACCACCGCCGGAGCGGGGGACTCGGTCGTGGCGCCGTCGGGGGTGAACAGCAACGCGTTCATCATGCGCCCGGAGGAGGTCTCCCACCTCATGTCCTTGACCGCGATGCTTCCCGCTCCGGTCTGCACCACCGATGCGCCGATCGCCGAGACCAGACACAGGGCCAGCGACAGCCACAACCAGAACCCGTTTCGTCTGAGCAGGCCTCGATGCATGTGATGTACTCCTTCGTCATCGTCGAGCATCCCGTCGTGGAGGATCGGGGCTCCGATCTCTCGCGGCGCCGTGCAGAATGCGTCTGCTGTGTTTCTAACCCCGACCCTCGGATGTTTCCAAGTCGAATGCACAGATGTGCAGCACCAGAGCGCGGGTCGCCGACGTCGTCGAATTGCACGCGCGGTGCCCGCCGATCAGGATGAGCACGTGGCCGACGACGGGGTGAGGGTGAGGCATGCCCTCAGGGCAGCGCAGATGTACTACGTCCAGGAGATGACCACGGCGGCGATCGCCCACGAACTGGGCACCTCCAGGTCGTCGATCTCGCGACTTCTCACCTTCGCGCGTCGTTCGGGTCTCGTCGAGATCCAGATCCACTCGCCGTTCGAACGTGGCACGAGACTCGAGCAGGCGCTCAAGGAGCGCTACCGCGTCGGCGTTCAGGTCGTGCCCACACGGGGTGCGCTGAGCGATGTCGACAGGCTCGAGAGGGTCGCCGCGACGGCCGCCCGGGTTCTCAACCGATATCTCGATTCGCACATGACGCTCGGCATCGCGTGGGGCTCGACCCTGAGCGCGATCAGCCGCCACCTGCAGCCGAAACCCACGCACGGGCTCTCGGTGGTGCAGCTCAACGGAGCGGGCAACAACCTCTCGACGGGCATCGACTACGCGAGCGAGATCCTGCAACGGTTCAGCACCGCGTACTCCGCGGAGGTTCACCAGTTCCCCGTGCCCGCCTTCTTCGACGACCCTCGCACGAAGGAGAGCCTGTGGCTCGAACGGAGCACCAAGAGGCTCCTCGACATCCAGGCCAGGACCGACATCGCCCTGTTCGGACTCGGCTCGCCCTTCGCCGAGGTGCCGAGCCACGTCTACATCGGCGGCTACCTCGAGGCGGGCGACTACGAGCGGCTGAGCGAGGACAGGGTCGTCGGTGACGCCGCGACGGTCTTCTACAGGATCGACGGATCCCATCGCGACATCGAGATGAACGCCCGGGCCACCGGCCCGGATCTCGACAGGCTGACGAAGGTCGCCAGGCGCATCTGCGTCGTGTCGGGACTGCAGAAGTTCGACAGTGTGCGCGGTGCGCTCGCCGCGGGTCTCATCACCGATCTGGTGCTCGACGAGGGACTGGCGAGAGCTCTCGCCACAGCTCCCTGATGCGCGATCGGTGCACATCCGTGCATCCCGGGCACATCGGCTCGTGCGCGCTGGTGCACGCCCTGGGCGCGAGCGACACCTACAGCGCGACGTCGCCGATCAGGTGCACGCGCACCCCGAGCCCGGCGAACACGGCGGCCTTCACCGCGAGGGCGCGGTCGGCGCTCTCCGCGTCCGGCGTGTAGGCGACCTGCACGTGGTTGGCCTTGTGCCTGGCCATGAACTGATCGCGGCCGACGCCGTGCAGCACCGCGTGCATGATCGGCCACTCGGGATTGGTCGCCCGCCACCGACGCTCCGTCTCCTCGACGGGCAGGTCGACGGCCGAGGCGCGCCCGATGTCCGCATGCAGCACGCCGTTGGCGATGAACACCCTCGACCACACCACCTCGCCGGCGCGCGACACGCCCCTGATCGTCGAACCGCCCAGCGGGAAGTACATCGGATTCTGCCGCCAGCCCTCTGCGCCCCCGTAGCCGCCGGCGAGATGCGAGGGCGGCACCGATCCGGAGATCTCGAAGACCCATACGAAACGCCCGTCGACCTCTTCGCCCCAGCGCACGTCGTGCAGAGTCGTGGCCGGATCGAACCCCATCGCCTGCCACACACGATGGGTGATGAGAGCGTCGACGCCCACGCCCTCGTCCGCCTCGTTCGCGAGGGGCACCGCCTGACCCTCCCAGAGGATCCTGCTGCCATCGCGGCTCGTCACCGGCGGCCGATCGGTGTCGTTGATGAGTCCCTCGGCGAGATCCGACGCGGGGCAGATGTCTTTGAGGCCCTGTTGATACTGGATGCCGACGGCATCCAGTCCGTAGTCGTCGGCGATGCGCAGCAGCGCGATGTACATCGCGGCCTGCTGCAGTACCTGCGCCTCGGTGAGCTCGGTGCTCTCGTCGGTGCCGAAACGGAAGGTCATGCCTCGGGCAAGCAACCAGTCGAGCACATCCCTGGCCTCGTGGGCGGGGGTGCGCAGCATCTCGGCCCAGAGCGCGCTCTGCGACAACCGCTCCTTGTAGATGCCGAGGCCGTTCATCAGCTCGTCATCGATGATCGCGTTGTACATGCCCATGCAGCCCTCGTCGAAGACGCCGAAGATGGCCTTCTCGGTCGTCAACTGCTCGGCGAGGGCGGCCCCGAGACGGGACTCGTCGGTCGGCGGGAGGGCAGGCAGGTCGCGCACGTGGCTCTGGTCGTGGGTCACCGTCCCCGTCTCGAGCCACTGCCGCATGCCGTCGATAAACCAGCCGTCGGTGAAATCGACACTCCACAGGGTCGAGTAGGCGGTGCCCATCTTCGTGAGTCCGCCGTTGAGCCCGAGCAACCCGACGAGCCCCGGGGCGTCGCCCGCGAAGTTCGCGACGGTCAGAATGGGCCCGCGATGGGTGCGCAGTCCCGGCAGCAGGTGATGACTGTACTGCCACACCGACTCCGCGACGATGAGCGGCGCCTCGGGGGGGATGCCGGCGAACACGTCGAGCCCCATGCGCTGACTCGAGATGAAGCCGTGGCCGGTGTGCTCGTCGATGGGCGATGCCCTGTGGATGCGCCATCCGAGGGTGTCGAGCACTCGGGCGAGCGCATCCTCCATGGCCTTCTGGGTCGCCCACCCTGCCACGTTGGGGGCCTCGCGCAGATCGCCGTTGGCGACCAGCCAGGCGGTCTTCGGCGAGGCGGCGACCTCGGGGCGGCTCGTCGGCACGGCGTAGTTCGGCACGGTGATCTCCTTCGATGCGTCCAGGATCGTCGTGGGGCGGCCCGCGCCGGGTGCCGACGCAGAGGCGCGACCCCTGATCACTAGACTGGCAGCAATCGATTACACCTGCAATCCGGATATCATGGGGTCCCTGCCAGCCAGCGCTCGGCCGGGGGGTCGATTCGTGTGGCGTCTGCACCCGTGGTGAGCCGGAACTGAGAAAGCGAGACCACCGTGGCGACGATCCAGGATGTTGCGGCGCACGCTGGAGTGTCCACCGCGACGGTGTCCAGGGTGATGAACGGAGCGAAGGTCTCGGAAGACCTCGCCGTGCTCGTGCGGCATTCGGCCAGCGAGCTCAAGTTCGTGCCGAACCGGACCGCCCGGTCGTTGCGGAGGCAGAACTCCGAGGTGATCGCGCTCATCATCCCCGACATCGAGAACCCCTTCTTCACCTCCCTCGCACGCGGTGTCGAGGATCGGGCTCAGGAGGCCGGATTCTCGGTCGTGCTCTGCAACACCGACGAGGACGTCGTCAAAGAGGAGCGCTACATCGGCGTGGCGATCGCCGAGAACGTGGCGGGGGTGATCCTGGCGGCCGCGTCGAGTCGCAGCGATCTGAGCAGACTGGTCGCTCAGCGCCGGCCGGTCGTGGCCGTCGACCGAGTGCCTCACGGGTACGACGTCGACGCCGTGACCTTCAGCGACGCGGACGGCGGGGCGGAGGCCGCGACATCCCTCTTCGACCGCGGCTACACGAGGGTGGGGTGCATCACCGGTCCCGAAGACGTCGAGACGGCGCGATTGCGCGAGGAGGGCTGGCGCAGGGTCGCCGCCGAGCGTGGGCTCGAAGGACTCGACGAGCTCGTCAGGTTCGCCGACTATCGCGTCAACGGAGGCGCGCAGGCGATGAAGGAACTGCTCGACTCTCCGGAGCCGCCGGATGCCGTCGTCGTCACGAACAACCTCATGGGCATCGGCGCGGTGCAGACGCTCCTCGCGGCGGGGCTGTCGCTGCAGCAGTTCGGAGTCGCGGTGTTCGGCGACTTCCCGTTCGCACCGCTCGCGCCCACCGGCGTGAGCGTGGTGCACCTCCCCGCGCGGCAACTCGGCGTGACCGCGGCAGACCTGCTGCTCAAGCGGATCGGCGGCGAGACCGGACCGGGCCGCCGGGTCGTGTTGAAGAACGAGCCGTTCCACCGCGAGTGACACCGGCCGCGGTGCGCTGACGCGGTGGCGACGGTTCGGGGGTTCAGGTGGACGCGGTGCCGCGATGGCCCTCGCGAATGCGCCGGGGGGACACCCCGAGCGCCGCCCGACACGCCTTGTTGAAGGCGTGCAGATCAGGGATACCGACCGATGAGGCCACCAGCGAGATGGACTGCGAGGTGTCGCGGAGCAGGTGGGCTGCGGTCTCCATCCGCCGCCTCCGCACCACGGCGCTCAGGCTCTCGCCGGTCGCCGCCCGCACGAGGCGATCGAGGTGGCTCGGTGAGAACCGCATCGCCGCCGCGATCTCGCCCACAGTGAGCTGGCGTCCGAGGTTCTGCTCGACGAACGCGAGCGCCTCGACGACCACGGGGTGTGGCGGGGGCATGCGGGCATCCGCCGGCTGTCGGATGGTCGCGATCGCCCAGAGCATCGACCACAGGTCGGCTCTGCGCTTCGCCGGGTCTGTCGCACGACTGGCGGCATGCAGTCGGTCGGCGAACACCCCGGCTTCGAGACCGGCGTCCTGCACCCTGGGGATGTCGCGTTCCGCACCCGATCCCGTCGCGGCGAAATGCGCGTAGAGATGCTCGGACGGCCCTGCGAACGTGTACTCCATCAGCGCGCCCGGGGGCACGATACTGACCACCCCCGGACGCAGTCTGAACCGCTCTCCGTCGATGTCGACCTCTCCGTCGTAGCGGTAGAGGTGAAGCGCGAAGAGCTCGGGCAGTCGCCATCGCTCGTGTCTGCGGCGGGTGCCGTGCACCCCGACCCCCATCGCCGCGATCTCGGGGGGCGAGTCGAGCCTCAGGCTGGTGAACGAGTCGGACGAGCTGATCATGGTCAGATCAAACCACTACTCGGTGATCTCGACCACCCGCTCAGAGGCCGCCGCACCTAGCGTCGAGGGCATGAGAGAGAAGATGACGCGCAACGATTCGTGGTCGGGCAACGCGGCGATGCGATCGGGCAACCAGGGGAACCTGAGCACCGAGCAGGTCGCCGCCTACGACACCGAGGGGTACCTGGTCATCCCGGGACTGTTGGATGAGGTCGATCTCACCGCGGTGCGTGCCGCGCTGACCGAGAAGGTGGACATGATCGCCGCCGAGCTGCTCTCCGAAGGGCTCATCGATGACGCACTCGTCGGCGAACCCTTCGAGACGCGGTTGGCGAGGCTGTTCGACGGACTCGGATCCGATGAGTTTCTGAGGTTCGGGCGCAGCTGGCGGGATCGCATCCCGGGATATCACACGCTCATGAGCAATCCGAAGATCCTGGATGCCGTGGAGAGCCTGATCGGATCTGAGATCTTCGCGAACCCGGTGTACAACGTGCGGCCCAAGGTGCCGCGTATCGCAGCAGGCGCAGTGCCATGGCACCAGGACAAGTCCTACTGGCCGGATGCCAACTCGAACCCGGTGATCACCGTGTGGATCCCGTTCGTCGACGCGACGCTCGAGAACGGGTGCCTGCATGTCATCCCCCGCACGCAGAAGGAGAAGGTGCACGCCTTCCAGGTCGAGACCTACAGCGGGACGGGTTTTCTGCAGCTCGACCTCGCAGAGATCGGCCTCCCTGCCTCGAGGGAGATCGCCCTGCCCGTGAAGGCAGGGGACGCCATCCTGTTCAATGACCGTCTCGTGCACTCGTCGACCCCGAACGACTCGGACCATGTGAGGTGGAGCGTCGATCTGCGCTATCAACCCACGAACCAGGACCCGATGTCGGCGCACGGGGCGGGCTTCCTCGCGCGGAGTCGGGCGCATCCGCAGCTCGTCGCCGATGCGGACGATTGGATGTCGCTGCGCCCCGACAAATCGAGCGTGCTGCTGTAGACGGTCTCGGTCTCGTATTGACATTAGCCATTTAGCTAAGTACGTTAGCTGAATGGCTATGAACGATGAATCTCCCACTCTGTTCCTCACCCGTCCGCAGCAGGGGCGGATCGCCTTCGACGTCAGCGGCAGCGGGCCTCTCGTACTCCTGGTTCCCGGCATGGGAGACCTCAGATCGACTTACCGCTTCCTGGCGCCGGCGCTGGTGACGGCGGGATACACCGTGGCGACCGCCGACCTCCGCGGGCACGGGGAGAGCGACACCTCCTTCACGGACTACGGGGATGTCGCCACCGCCGGCGACATCGAGGCGTTGATCCGCGAACTCGGCGGGCCGGCCGTGATCGTCGGCAACTCGATGGCGGCGGGGGCCGCGGTGCTCGTCGCCGCCGAGCATCCGCACCTGGTCGACGGCCTCGTGCTGGTGGGACCGTTCGTGCGCGAGCCCTCCGTCAGCGCCTTCGAGAAGTTGGTGTTCCGAGTGCTGATGGCCCGGCCGTGGGCCGCCGCGGCATGGAACGCCTACCTGCCCCGGCTCTACGCGGGAAAGCCGCCCCTCGATTTCGCCGACCACCGGCGCCGCATCACGGCAGCGCTCAAACGGCCCGGATACACCCGCGCGTTCAGCCTGACGACGCGCACCGACCATCGAAGGGCTGGCGAGAGCCTGACCCGGGTCGCAACCCCCACGCTCGTCGTGATGGGTGACCAGGACCCCGACTTCGGTGATCCGTCGGCAGAAGCATCATGGATCGCCGATGCCCTCGACGGAACCGCGGTGATGGTCGAGGATGCCGGGCACTACCCGCACTCGCAGCAACCGGAGCGCACCTCAGCGGCGATCACCGCGTTCTTGGGCACGGTGCACCCCCGTGCCTAGGGCGGGCCTCGACTCGGCCGGGGTGATCGAGAGGGCTGCACGCCTTCTCGACGAGCACGGATCAGACGGACTCAACCTCGCCGACCTCGCGGAGAGCCTCGGCGTTCGGGCACCGTCGCTGTACAAACACGTCGAAGGCATGCCGGGCCTGCGCCGCGGCATCCTGCTCAGGGCGAAGGCAGACCTCGCCCAGGCACTCGGGCAGGCAGCGATCGGGCGGTCGCGGGAGGATGCGATCGTGAGCGTATCGCATGCCTACCGGGACTGGGCTCGCGCACACCCCGGGCAGTACCCGATGACGGTGCGAGCCCCGGCTGACGGTGATGCCGAAGACGCGTCCGTGTCGTCGCGCCTGGCGAGTGTGGTGTTCGAGATCCTGTCGGGCTACCGACTGCAGGATGACGACGCCGTCGACGCGACGCGGTTTCTCAGGTCGGCGCTGCACGGCTTCATCGCTCTCGAGACGTCGGACGCCTTCGCGCTGCCCGTCGATCTCGACCGCAGCTTCGATCGGGTGGTGGCCAGCGTCGTGACGGCGCTCACGAACTGGTGACCGATTGCTGGGGCGGAGCTCTGAATCGATAAGGTTCCCCGCAGGTGATGCGTGGAGGCCTTCTCGGGGGAGCTTCTGTCGCGCGTCTCCGGTCACGTGACGGCGGCGGCAACGGCTTCGATGACCCGGGCGAGCCAATCCCGCGCTGCGGCGACGTCCAACAGTACCGGGGTCTGACCGCCGACCTCGGTCTCTTTGCGCGCGTCGCTATAGGCGATCGCCCAATCGTCCATCGGGCGCACCGGCAGCGGAGGCCACGACTGCTGACGGCGCCAGTCGAACGTGCGCATGCACAGGCGATGCAGGCTCGACAGGTCGGGGGTAGCGTTCCACAGCAACTGCAAGTCGACCAGGTCATGCGCTCGCGCGTAGGCAGGGTCGGTCACAGCGTGGATCTTCTGGGCGATCTGGTACTCCAGGTCGACCAGCTCCACGGGTTGCAGTTCGCCGAAGCCGAAGTAGGCACCGAATCGCACGAGGTCGCTGTCGATCTCCTTCCGCGTGTGTGCGTACGCATCGATCTCGGGATCAGAGACCTCGACGTCCAGCGCGCCCCACGGGCCGCCGAGGAACGCGATCGATACCCGGTAGGGATGCATCACATATTCGGGGCGGGTGAGTCCCGGGTCGTGGAGTCTCGCCGCTCGCACTGTTGCGATGAACGCGACGCGATGCGGGGCAGCGGTGTTGCGCCGCTGCTCGCCTTTCGACGGCGGTACCGTTCCCCACCCTTCGGCGAGGCGCGCCCGGAATGCCTGCTCGAAGTGTTCGCCTCGAGCGCGGGTGGAGACGTCGAGGTCGGAGGTGGCGCGCGTGCCGCGCTCCCCCAACCGCAGCTTCACCCCCATGCCGCCCTTGATCGCTACAGCGTCGGGAAGCATCTGCGACACGATCAGCGTGCAGAGCATCACTCGCGCACGCGCAACCGGGATGCCCAACTCGTTCGCGACCTGCGCGAGCCGGTCGTTCAGCTGTGTCACGTTCAGCGGAGGAGTCACATCGCTCACGCCGACGCCGTCTTCCTCATCGTGGCCTCGTGGTCGCCGATCAGTTCGCGCCGCAGTGCCTCATCGATCAGCGCCTCCCAACGGTCAGGCGGCATCCGATGCCTCATGTCTCCCAACGCACGCTGGATGGTCGTGGCGCGGATGCCTTCGTAGCGGGTGAGGTCCGCCTCGGAAACGTCGGGCCGATTCTCCAGCTCCATCCATTCCGGCAAGACGCGCCGCACTCGGCGGTGAGTGCCGACACGCACTTTCCGCGGGTTGAACTGCCCCACATCAAGCACATCGAGCACCGACTCGCGATGCAGGAAGGCACCCTCGCCCGCGAGAGCAACCGCGATCGTCGGTTGCGTGAACAGCGTCGTCAACACGTCGCGGTGCCTGTAGACGCCGTGCCCGTGTGCTTGGAGGGCGCCGCGGGAGGCGAGCTTTCTCACCTCAACGGCGGGCACGCCGACGTCTTCCGCCTCGCCCACAGTGACCACGCCGTTGCGCGCGGCGGCTACCTCCCACAGGTCACGCCGGTATCCCACTCCTTCACCTCCACGTCAATACCGTACCACTACTGGTACGGTATTGACCGTACAGGTCGCGTCCAACGGTCACGGGCTCGAGCGGCGTCACCTGAACTAGGCCGATCTCTCCAATGGCGATCCTCGGCCTAGCCACGGCGCTGATCGCACGCCGAGGCGAGCACCTTGTCGCGTTCGTACTTTACGGGCCGACCGAGCTTCAGCCACGGCGGCCCAGACATCGTTGGCCGCCAACCCCCCAGCGTTCGCTCCGGCACGCCACGGACCAAACCGAACCGCTCAGCGGAGCGATGAGGGAGTCGAGCCCCTAGCGAACTTCACTATCTGACTGCTGGGGTACCTGGACTCGAACCAAGAACAAAAGAATCAGAATCTTCCGTGTTGCCAATTACACCATACCCCAATGGCCCCGGCCGAGACCGGGACGACTGTCCACTTTAGCCCACGCCCGCCACCGTCGGGAACGGACCCGCTGACGGGTCGTTGTCACCAGGCATCCGCCTGACGTGGTGCCGCGAGCGTCGCACACTCAGGAGATCCTCCTCAGCCCCGGCGTGTCAGGCGCCACACGCCGCAATCGGTAGGGAATCTCCTGAATATGCAGCACTCGCGGCACGAGCGGCAGCTCACCGGCGGCAGGTACTCATAGCTGCCGCGGAGCCGCGCTCAGCCCAGCAGGTCGCGGTTCAGCGCAGCGGCGACGCGCGCGCCCTGCCCGGCCGCGACGATGAGCTGCCGGGGGCCGGGAGCCGCGGAGTCGCCCGCGACGTAGACCCCGGCGACCGAGGACCGACCCTCCGCGTCGACCCTCGCGAAGCCGTCGGCGTCCACGTCGAGGTGCAGCGCCTCGAGGTAGCCGAGGCCTGCGACGTACCGCGGTCGCACGAAGGCTGCGGCGCGGGGCACGGTCTCGCCGTCCGCGGTGACGATGCCGGTGAGGCCGGTGTGATCACCCGCCACGTCGACGAGTACCCGCCGATCGATGCGGATGCCGCGGCGCGCGAGCTCGGCGACATCCGACTCCGACAGCTCGCCGACTCCGTTCGTGAACAGGATGATGTCGTCGCTCCACTGCGTGAGCAGGATGGCGCGCTCGGCCAGATCGCCCGTCTCGCCGATGACCGCGATCGGTTTGTCGCGCTCCTCGTAGCCGTTTGCCTCGATCACACTGTGGATGCTCGTGCCATAGAAGGCGCGGAGGGTCGGCAGCGCGGGCATCACCTCGGTCACACCGGTGCCGACCACCAGCGCGCGAGCACGATACTGGCGCTTCTCGAAGCCGGGGCCCTTGGTCGATATGAGGAACGCCCCATCGACATTCTCCACCGACACCACCATCGTCTGGTGGAACTCGTAGTGCGGGTACTCCTCGAGCTCCTGTCTGGCGAGCTTGCGCAGTTCGAGCGGCGAGATGCCGTCGCGGGTGATGAAGCCGTGCGAGTGGAACGTGGCAGCGTTGCGGGGGCGGTTCGAGTCGAGCAGGATGGTGCGGCGGCGGGCGCGCACGAGGTTCAGGGTGGCGCTGAGCCCGGCCGGCCCCGCGCCGATGACGGCGACGTCGTAATCGACATGCTGCGCGGCATCCGTGGCCGGCCGGTCGGTCGGATGGAACTCGATCGATCCCGTCGCGGTCGGCACCGGTCTGCTCTGCGTCTCCGCGCTCATGGCAGACCCGGGGGCACGGGGTCGACGATGAGCGTGCCGGCGAGTCTCTCGATGCGCACGAGGGTCGAGGTGCGGCCGAGCAGCTCCATCGACTCGAAGAGCGGCGGGCTGATGCGGCGTCCCGAGATCGCGGTGCGGAGAGGGCCGAACGCTACCTTCGGCTTCAGTCCCATGCCGCCGACGAGGGCGTCGCGCAGGGCGAGCTCGATGGATGCGGTGGTCCAGTCGTCGACGGCGCCGAGGGCGGTGGTCGCGGCATCCAGTGTCGGCAGCGCAGCGATGCCGGGCAGCGCGTCGGCCTCCCACGCGATCGATTCGTCGTCACGGAAGAGGAACCCGAGCAGGCCAGGCGCCTCGCCGAGCAATTGCATCCTGCTCTGCACGAGGGGCGCGGCGGCGGCGAGCATGGTCTCGTGCGCGGGCGTGCTCACGAGGTCACCGAGGTACGGGCGCAGCCTCTCGGCGAAGTCGGACGGTTCGAGCAGCCTGATGTGATCGCCGTTGATCGACTCGGCCTTCTTCACGTCGAAGCGGGCCGGGTTGGGGTTCACATCGACCACGTCGAAAGCCGCGATCATCTCGTCGATCGAGAACACGTCGCGGTCGTGGGTGAGCGACCACCCGAGCAGGGCGAGGTAGTTGAGCAGCCCCTCGGGGATGAACCCGCGATCCCGATGGTGGAAGAGGTTCGCCTCGGGGTCGCGCTTGCTCAGCTTCTTCGACCCCTCCCCCGTGACATAGGGCAGATGCCCGAACCGCGGGATGACGCTCGCCACGCCCACCTCGATGAGCGCATGGTAGAGCGCGATCTGCCTCGGCGTCGACGAGAGCAGGTCTTCACCGCGCAGCACGTGCGTGATGCCCATGAGCGCGTCATCCACCGGATTGACGAACGTATAGAGAGGAGCGCCGCCCGGCCGCACCACGACGAAGTCGGTGGAGCTGCCGGCCGGGAAGGTGATCCCGCCGCGCACGAGGTCGTCGAAGCTCAGGTCGGTGTCCGGGACCCGCAGGCGTAACGCGGGCTCGCGGCCCTCGGCGCGGAATGCGGCGCGCTCGTCATCGGTAAGGTCGCGCTCGAAATTGTCGTAGCCCTGCTTCGGGTCCCGCCCCGCCGCGAGGTTGCGCGCCTCGATCTCGTCACCGGTGGCGAAGCTCTCGTAGAGGTGACCCGAGGCGACGAGCTTCGCGATGACCTCCTGGTAGATGCTCGTGCGCAGAGACTGCCGGTAGGGGCCGTGGGGTCCGCCGACGTCGATGCCTTCATCCCAGTCGAGCTTCAGCCAGGTGAGTGCGTCGATGATCTGCGCGTAGCTCTCCTCGGTGTCGCGCGCGGCATCCGTGTCTTCGATACGGAAGATCAGCGTGCCGCCGGTGTGCCGCGCGTACGCCCAGTTGAACAGGGCCGTGCGGATGAGGCCGACGTGCGGCAGACCGGTGGGGGACGGGCAGAAACGGACGCGGATGTCAGCGCCGGAGGCAGTGGTGAACGAGGCAGGCATATCGTGCCGAGTCTACCGACGCGGCCTCCCGGTGCGCCGACGAGCTGGCCGCTCAGCCGCCACCCACCCCCCGAGCGAGAGCGAGCGCCCCGATCGCGATGAACGCCCAGGAACCGAGGCCGACGACGAGCGCGCGCCACCCGGTGCGCAGCAGCTCGAGCACTCGCACCGAGGTGCCGAGCGCGAAGAGCGCGGCGGTCAGCGCGACCAGTTGCACCTGCTCGGCGGCGATCATCACCGGCCCTGGTACGACGACGAAGGAGTTGACGAGCGCCGCAGCGATGAAGCCGACCACGAACAGTGGCACGACGGGGAGGCTGCCGATCGGCTCCGACGCGCCTTCTCCGTTCTCAGGCGCTGGGGCGCGGAGGGGTGCCGTGACCACAGGATCCGCGGCCGTCCGCGACTCCTCGCGCCGCGTCATCAGCGCCGCGATCGAGACGAGAGGAGCCAGCATGAGCACGCGGGTGAGCTTCACCACGACGGCGATGGCGAGTGCCGCCGCGCCGGCGGTCTGTGCGGTCGCCACCACCTGGCCCACGTCGTGCACCCCGGCGCCGACCCAGAAGCCGAACTGCTCGACCGACAGCCCGAGCGGGGCTCGCAGAGCAGGCAGCACCGCGATCGCGAGAGTGCCGCAGAGCGTCACGAGGGCGATCGGGGTCGCCTGCTCTCTCGGTCCGCTCCGTGTCGCAGACGCCATCGCCCCGATGGCCGACGCCCCGCAGATCGAGAACCCCGCCGCGACGAGCAGCGGCTCGCGACCGGGGAGCCGCAGCATCCGTCCGATCCACCACGTCACGAAGAAGCTCGCGACGACGAGCACGACGACTCCGACGACGGCGGGCAGTCCGAGAGCGCCGATGTCGCCGAGGCTCAACTGCAGCCCGAGCAGCACGATGCCGACACGCATCACCGTGACAGACGCGAATCGGATGCCCGGCTCGAGCACCCCGTCGAGCAGCGATCTGAACCCCGGAAGCTGCCCGGCGACGATGCCGATGACCACGGCGAGGGTCAGGGTGGGGAGGGTGGTGAAGACGCCTGAGAGCAACGTGGCGAGGAACACCGCGATGAGGCACGCGCCCACCCCCGGGAGGAGGCGCATCGCGGAGTCGGCGCTCTTCACGGCGACACTGCGGCGCGCAGGGCGCAGCGGCGGGTCGGGTATGGCGTGGCGCTGCGGGTGGGGCGTGGGGTGGTGCTGCGGGTGGGGCGTGGGGTGGCGTTGCGGGTGACGCGGGCGATGGGGCCCGGGGTGGTGCTTCGGGTTACGCGGGCGATGGCGCCCGGGGTGGCGTTGCGGGTTCGCTCGGGATGCGGGGCGCGCCCGGCGCGCGGAGCAACCGCGTCATCCGCACGGAACGAGGGAGTCCTGGTCGCCCGCGGCCGAAAACTCCTCCCTTCCGGCGGGGGCTGGCGACCCGTCCCCGCGACATCCATGGCCGGACGACACGCGCCGCACAGCATCCCAGCGCAATCCGCGCCCGCGCCGACCCCGCGACCCGCGCCGACCCCGCCGACCCCGCCCGCCCAACCCCTCACCGCGCGACGCCGTGCCGACGCACGACGATGGCGACGGCCGAGATGATCACCACGGAGACGAGTCCGCCGGCGACGGTCGACAGTCCCGAGTAGGTCAGCCACGCCAGGGTGGGTCCGGCGAGGGCGGCGCCGGTGGCTCCGGCGAGGTTCATGATCAGGTCGGACCTGCCCTGCATCGTGGTGCGACGGGCCGTGGTCACCGAGTCGGTGAGCAGCGCGGAACCGGACACCGTGGCCGCACTCCACCCCACCCCGAGCAGGATGAGCCCGACGGTGATCGCGACCTGACTGTCGGCCCCGATCGCCGTGGTGAGCAGCGCCGCGGCGAGGATCCCCTGGCTCACAAGGATGGTGCGCACCCTGCCGAGCCGATCGGAGAGGATGCCGAACAGCGGCGACAGCGCGTACATCCCCGCGATGTGGAGGCTGATGACCAGGCCGACGATGGTGATCGAAGCCCCGTGCATGGTGAGATGCACCGGCGTCATCGCCATCACCGACACCATCGTCGCGTGGCTGAGGGCGACCGTGGCGATCGCGAAACTGGCGAGCAGCACGTCGGAGTGCTCGTCGACAGTGGCCTCCCGGCCTCCGTTCCCGGTCGCGCCGGCGAGCACGTCGGCCGTGAGCCGGTCGCGCAGCAGCAGGGGGTCGGGCCGCAGCGCCACCAGGTACAGCGACGCTGCCGCGATCTGGGCGACGACGGTGAACACGAACGGACCGGTCAGGGTCGGCAGCCCGAAGGCCGCGCCGAAGAGCTCACCGGGCCCGACCAGGTTGGGTCCGAGAACGGCACCGATGGTGGTCGACCAGACGACGAGCGACAGATCACGCCCGCGGTGCGCCGCGTCGGCGAGATCGGATGCCGCGAACCGAGCCTGCAGGTTGGCGGCCGACCCGCTGCCGAGCAGGGCCAGGGCGAGCAGCAGCAGCGGGAACGACGGCACCGCGGCGGCGACGATCGCGAGCGTGGCGCCCGCCCCCGCGATGACCGAGCCGGTCGCGAGCGATGCGGCCCGGCCCTTCCGTGACGCGAGACGGGCGAGGGGGATGGCCGCCCCCGCCGCCCCGAGGGTGGCCATCGTCGCCGCCATGCCCGACCACGAGGCATCCCCCGACACCTGCTCGGCGAGCAACGCACCAAGAGAGAGGGTGGCCCCGAGTCCGAGGCCGCCGAGCACCTGGCCGGAGGCGAGCACCCACACCGTGCGCCGCTGGATGCGTGCGAGATCCACCGCGACCGGCGCGGCGGTGCCCGGACCCCCCGGCGCGTTCACGCTCGGTTGCGTGCGGGGTTGCTGAGCGTGCCGATGCCCTCGATCGTGATGTCCACGGTCTGGCCGTCGGTGAAACCGCCGAGGCCGGCGGGAGTGCCGGTCATGATGATGTCGCCGGGCAGGAGGGTCCAGACATCCGAGGCGAACTCGATGATCTCGGGGATTCCGTGGATCATGCTCGAGGTGTTGCCCTGGCGCCGGGGCTCACCGTCGACGAACGTGGAGATGTCGAGATTCTGAGCATCGAGCTCGGTCTCGATCCACGGGCCGATCGGAGCGAAGGTGTCGTAGCCCTTCGCCCTCGCCCACTGGCCGTCGGCGAACATGACGTCGCGAGCCGACACGTCGTTGCCGATCGTGTAACCGAAGACGTAGTCGGCGTAGTCGGCGGCCCTGATCTGCTTGCCGATCTTGCCGATCACGATCACGAGTTCGCCCTCGTGCACGATGCGACCCTCGACGGGAGGGATCACGATGGTGTCTCCCGGCCCGACGACCGCGGTGTTCGGCTTCAAGAAGATAAGGGGTGTCGTGGGGCCCACGTCGCCCATGTCGGCCTTGTGCTCCGCGTAGTTGAGACCGACGCAGATGACCTTCGACCTCGGGATGACCGGCGCGAGCAGTGTCGCGTCGGCGAGCGGCACGCGCTCCCCCGTCGTGCCGAAGCCGCTGAACATCGGGTCGCCCGCGAGGACCACCAGGTCATCGTCGTCCACGATCCCGAATCGAGGGTCTCCGCCGGTACTGAATCGCGCGATCTTCACCCGTCGAGCCTAGCCGCCGGGGTGCGACGGCGATCGGTTCGGCTGAACGAGCAGAACGGCCGACTCCGGCGGGTGACCTAATGATATCATCTGTTGATATCAACGCTCCGCCGAGAGAGAGACCATCATGGAACAGATCCTGATTCGCAATCTCCCACCCGGAACGAAGGCTGCGCTCAAGGCGCGCGCCGAAGGAAAACGAGTCTCGGTCGAGGCAGAGGCGCGATCGATTCTGGCCGATGCACTCGACGGCGAGCCCGCCTCGATCGTCGACCTGCTTCAGATGGATGCGGACATCGACATCGAATTCGTGCCCCCTCGGCTGAACCTCACCGGTCGCATCCCCGAACTGTAAGTCCATCGACTGTGCCAAGGACGCGATTCGTTCTCGATACCAACGTCGTATCAGCGTTGAGACCGATCGGGCGCCATCCACGTGTCGAGGACTGGGCGCGGTCAGTGCCCGCGGCAGACCAATTCGTGACCGCGACGACCGTCTCCGAGATCGAACGCGGGGTCCGTTCGAGGGAGCGCTCCGATCCCATCCAGGGCGAGGTTCTGCGCCGATGGTTCGAGCAGCAGGTGCTTCCTGCATTCGAGGGGCGAGTGCTGGCCTTTGATCTACCGGCTGCCCGCATTCTGGCGGGCTATCGGGTTCCTGAGCACGCGCCCCTCGACGACGCGCTCATCGCCGCAGTCGCGGAAGCCCACGCCATGATCGTCGTGACTCGGAACGTGCGCCACTTCGAGCCGCTCGGAGCCCGGTGTCTCGACCCGTGGAGGCCCGAGCCGTCGGCAGCCCTTGACCAGCGAGAACCGACCGCTTGAGGCGTTGGAGAGAGCTGCCGGTTCGCCCCTGCGAGCGCAACCCGGGCGCCGGGTCACTCCCAGATGCTGGGCGCGGGGGCACGGGATGCTGGCAGCGCGACATCCGAAGCCCACCGTGCGATCCATTCGGGCAGCGGCCTGTCGTCTAGGCCGACCCCGGTGACCTCCGTGAGCTCGGCCGGGCCGACGGTGCCGCCCTTCGCGCGCAGGAATCGCGCGCGCACCACTC
The DNA here is from genome assembly GCA_041165365.1 of Actinomycetota bacterium. Taxonomy (GTDB): domain Bacteria; phylum Actinomycetota; class Actinomycetes; order Actinomycetales; family Microbacteriaceae; genus Marisediminicola. Next base: position 23,606 of record JBEANR010000151.1, read on the forward strand.
CGCGCGCGTAGATCTCACCGTCGACCACGAACCTCTGTTCGAGGTAGGTCGCCTTCTCGTCCGACCCGAGGAAGCGGGTCTCGAGAACGTATCGCTGGCCAAGCTCGAGCGAGCGGCGGAAGGTGATGGTCTGGCTCACGATCACCGGATAGATGCCGAGGGTTCGGAGGCGTGCGGCGGCGCCGATTCGCTTGAGCAGGTCGATCCGGCCGAGATCCATGATCGAGAGGTAGACACCGTTGTTCATGTGGCGGAGGAGATCGAGGTCGATCAGTCGCACGCGCAGACTGAGGGTGCCGACCTGATCGATCGAGAGCGACCCCGCGCCGCGACGGAACAGGGTGAGGAGATTGCGAAGCAGCATGTGCATCGGATCAGGTTATCCGATTAGACCGACTGGTCTATAGAATATCTGCATGACGATGCGGCAATCTCGAGAAGAAGTGGCGCGCCAGGTTCCCGGCACGCGTGACCGGCTCATCTCGGCCATGTCGGGGATGCTGCAGCGGCGGGGTCTGAGCGGGTCGGGGGTGAGCGAGATCCTGAGCGAGGCCCGCGCGCCGAAGGGGGTGCTCTACCACCACTTCCCCGGAGGCAAGAATCAGTTGGCGATCGCGGCGATCGAGGCGTCGGTCGGCATCCTGCTCGAATCGCTCGAGCGCAGGCTAGGCCGTTTCGACGATCCCCTCGACGCGCTCGACGACTGGATCGCGGCATCCGCCCGTCGGCTGAGCACCACCGACTTCGATCTCGGGTGCCCTCTCGCCGCGGTCTCGTTGGAGTCGGCGCCCAGCGATGTCGACGTGCGGCAATCGCTCGCCTCCGCGTTCGACACGTTGCGTACCCGGATCGCCGCGGCGCTCACGGCGGGCGGCCCGACCGAAGGCGGACCCACGGCGGGCGGACCGGCGGCAGAGGGACCGTCGAGCGGTGGGTGGTCGGCGGAAGACGCCGAAGGCACCGCTGCGCTCATCGTGGCCGCCTACGAGGGCGGGCTCATGCAGTCGCGGGTGGCGGGCAGTGCGAGGCCGATGGCGGCGGCGACCACCACGCTCAGCCTGCTGCTGCGGGAGCGGCGGATGTCGCGGCGCAACCATGCGTGACACCGTAGACCGCACGCGATTCGGGCTGATCGCGGCGGACGGATACCGCTTGGTCGCGACCCACTTCTCGGCCCCCATCACTCCACACCCGGATACGGCCGTCGGGGGTGCGCCAGACCACGGCGGAACCGACACGATCCGCCCGCGCATCGTGGTCGCCGGAGCGGCCGCCGTACCGCAGGGTTTCTATAGGCGGTTCGCCGAGTTCGCCGCACGTCGCGGCTTCGACGTGCTCACCTTCGACTATCGCGGGGTCGCTCTCTCGGCGCCTCGATCGCTCCGAGGCTTCGACGCGGACTTCGTGGACTGGGGACGGCTCGACGTCGCGGCGGCGGTCGACGAACTCTCCGAGTCGGGTCGTCACCCCGTTCACCTCGTCGGGCATTCCTTCGGTGGACAGTCCCTCGGATTCCTGCCCGACCCGACAGCGGTCCGATCGCTCTACACCTTCGGCACCGGGGCAGGGTGGCACGGGTGGATGCCGTTCCCGGAACGTCTCCGAGTGCTCGCGCTCTGGCACCTCATCGGCCCGGCGTGGACGGCGATGGCCGGCTTCCTGCCCTGGAGCCGGATCGGGATGGGCGAGGATCTCCCGCGAGAAGCCTTCCGGCAGTGGCGACGATGGTGCCGGCATCCGCACTACTTCTTCGACGACCCGGCCATGGCCGACACCCTGACCGGCTTCAGCACCGTACGGACGCCGATCGTGGCGGCGACCGCGATCGATGACGCCTGGGCTCCACCCCGCTCTCGAGACGCGTTCATGACCGGATACTCCTCAGCGCCCTGGCAGGCCGTCGATCTCGACCCGCGGATGTACGGGCATGAAGCCTTCGGTCACCTCGGGTACTTCAGGGCAGGGTCGGAGCGGCTCTGGCTCGAGGTGCTCGATCGGCTGCGGCTCGAGGAGTCCCGGCACTGACCCCGGGATGCCCTCGGTCGAGGATCAGCCTTTGAACGCGCCATCCATGACGCCGTCGACCATCTTGCGTCCGACGAAGATGAAGAGGATGAGCAGCGGAAGCGTGGCGAGGAACGACCCCGACATCGCGAGTCCGAAGTCGACGAAGTACTGGCTCTGCAGAGCCTTGATAGCCAGTTGCACCGTGTAGTTCTCGGGCGACTGCAGCACGATGAGCGGCCAGAGGAAGTCGTTCCAGGAGGTCACGAAGGCGAGGAGAGCCAGCACGAACCCCGCTGATTTCACCAGCGGGAAGGCGATGCGCCAGTAGATCTGCCACGTGCTACAGCCGTCGATGCGTGCGGCCTGCATCAGTTCGGTGTTGACCACTCCCGAGATGTGCTGCCGCATCCAGAAAATGCCGAAGGCGCTCGCGATGCCCGGCACGATGAGTGCTTGGAGGGTGTCGATCCAACCGATGTTCGACATCACCAGATACAGCGGGATCACCGAGAGCTGGGTGGGCACCATCATCGTGCCGATCACGAAGATGAACAGGGCGTTCTTGCCCCGGAACTCCAGCTTCGCGAAGGCGAACCCCGCGAGGGTGCTGAGGAACATCTGACCGATCGCGATACCGGTGGCGACGATGAAAGAGTTCAGGAGGCTCTGCACGAAAGGAACGAGGGTGACGACCTGCTCGGCGAGCACGAAGAAGTTGCCACCCGGGATGACCGCGGGGGGTAGTTGCGACACGGCCGCCGAATTGTTGGAGGCCACCACGAACATCCAGTACAGCGGGAAGACGCAGAGGAACACGGCGAACGCGAGCAGCAGGTAGGTCCACCACCGCACGCGCCCGGAGAACCCGCGCTGCCGACGCTGCGGGTTCGCCGAGGGGGCGATCGGTCGGGTCGTGGTCGTCATCGTTGCCCCTTCATCGATCGGACGAGATGCGCCGGGAGAGCAGGAAGTTGATCACCGAGAACACCACGATGAGCACGAAGAGCACGACCCCGATGGCCGATCCGTAGCCGAACTGGAAGTTGCCGAACCCCTGCTCGTACATGAAGAGGGTGAGCGTCTGGAACTGCCGGCCCGAGCCTCCCGTGAGCTGGGGGGCCGAGAGCAGCAGCGGTTCGGTGAAGACCTGCAGCCCACCGATGGTCGACACGATCACGGTGAAGATGATGACGGGCCGGAGCGACGGGATGGTCACGAACAGGAATCGCTTGACCCCGCCCGCGCCGTCGACCGAAGCCGCCTCGTGCAACTCCCTCGGCACCGCCTGCAGGGCGGCCAGGTAGATGAGGGTGTTGTAACCGAACCAGCGCCAGAGCACCATCGCCGACACGAGGATGTGGCTCGCGAACGTATCGGAGGTGAAGTCGATCCTCTCCAATCCGACGAACTGGAGCGCGGCGTTGATCAAGCCGTACTCCCGGCCGAAGATCGACGCGAACACGATCGTGGTCGCGACCACTGAAGTGATGTACGGCACGAGCATCGACATCCTGAACAGATTCGCGAACCTCAGCCGCGCATTGTTGAGCAGCTGCGCCAGGATGAGGGCGAGCAGCAGTTGCGGCACCGTGGAGAGGATCCAGATGCTGAAGGTGTTGCCGAGGGCGTTCCAGAACCGCGTGTCTCCGAAGAGCACCTCGAAGTTCTGGAGGCCGACGAAGGTGCGGTCTCCGATCGGATTCCAGTCGAAGAGCGCCACGTAGAAGGTGAACAGCGTGGGGAAGAGTCCGAACACCGCGAAGATCACGAAGAACGGCGCGACGTACGCGTAGGGTGCCAGCCGGTCGGCCCAGGGCGTGGCGCGGAGGCGTTTGGCCGGTCGGGGGCCTGTCGGCGTCGCTCGGTCGACGGTGGTGGACCGCGGGGGTGAGGTGTCGATCGCCATCGCTCGCTCCGTTCCTCTAGGCGTCACCGGTGCTGGACAACGAGGGTGACCCGGCGATGCGCCGGGTCACCCTCGGTGGTCAACCCTTCAGCGCGGTCTCCACGGTCGTCAGGGCGGTGTCCCAGGCGTCCGCCTTGTCGACCTGCCCGGCCTCCACCTCGTCCATGACGTTCACGAGCGCGGTCTCGATGACCCTGTGCTCAGGACCTTCATAGATGGGCTCGACCGACTGCACGCTCGCGGAGTAGATCTGACCGACCGGGGCTCCGCCGAAGAAATCGTTGGTGAAGTCCTGGATGTCAGGCGTGTCGTAGAGCTCGGGTGTAGTGGGGAAGTTGCCGTTCGTCTGAAAGACCGTCAACTGCTGCTCGGGTGCGAGCAGCCAGGTGATGAAGTCGTAGGCCTCTTCAGGATTGTCCGACTTCGCGGGGATGGTCAACTGGCTTCCGCCGGCGCTGCCCGAGTTTCCGGGGACGGTGGCGATGTCCCACTTGCCTGCGGTGTCCGGGGCCTGCTGTTTGATGTACGTCATCATGTACGACGGAGCCGACAACACGGCGAAGTCGCCGTTGTTCATGCCGGCATTCCACTCCTCGCTGAACGGCTTGATCTGCGAGGAGAACGGGATGGCTTCGATGGCCCGGTCGAACGAGGTGCGCACCTGATCGTTCGTCTCGTAGATCAGCTCGTCGTCATCGCCGTAGTACTGCTCCGATCCTTGGCGTACCGAGGCGTTGTACACGGCGGCGACGACGGTGTCGATCATCCCCTTGCCGGTCGCGGCTTTGTACTGCTCTCCGACCGCCATGAAGTCGTCCCAGGTCGACCAGAGCGCCCCGACCTCGTCGCGGTTCGTCGGGAGACCGGCGGCGGCGAAGAGGTCGGTGCGGTAGGCCATCGCCAGACCACCGACGTCGGTGGGAATGCCGATGACCTCGCCGTCGGCCGCGACGCCCTGGTCCCATCGCCAGTCGAGGTAGGTGTCGGCGATCTCGTCGGCGCCGAGGGTGCGCATGTCGACGAAGTTCTGGGGCTGCGCCTTGAACTTCGCCAGATAGCTGCCCTCGATCGCCGCGACATCCGGCACGCTTCCGCCGGCGAGGGCCGTGGTGAGAGCCTGGGCCTGCTCGTCGGAGTTCGCGCCCTTCACGTTGATGTCGATGCCGGGGTTATCTTCTTCGTACTGGGCGACGACTTCGTCGAGTCCCATACCGCCGAAGAGCCACACATCGAGGGTGACGGTGTCGGCGGTGTCGTCTCCCCCTCCGGAGGAGCACCCCGCCAACAGGGTGAGTGCGGCGGTTGCCGCGAGTGCTGCAGTGAGTTTGGTCTTCCGAATCATCAGTGCCTCCACAGTGAGGTTGCGAGAGTTGGATGCTGTGCTTCCGTGGGGTGCGGATGCGGTCGAGCAATCGATTACTCGACGATGTGCCCCCACTATAGGCACGACCGATGTCAGGCACAACCGTGCCGTCGGATCGACTTCGGAGGCGGGCTTGCGCTCATGGGGCATGATTGTTGGATGCCGCAACATACTGATCCGATTCTCCGTGTCGCCATGATCGGAACCGCCTTCATGGGCCGCGCTCACTCGAATGCCTGGCGCTCGGCGCCGAGCTTCTTCGACCTGCCGCTGCATCCGCAGCTCTCCGTGCTCGTCGGCCGCGACGCCGATCGCACCTCTGACGCGGCCCTGTCGCTGGGCTGGGCCGAGGCCTCCACCGACTGGCGCGAGGTGATCGCGCGCGACGACATCGACCTCGTCGACATCTGCTCGCCCGGCGACACCCACGCCGAGATCGCGATCGCCGCGCTCGAGGCCGGCAAACACGTGCTCTGCGAGAAACCCCTGGCCAGGACGGTCGAGGAAGCGGATCGGATGACTGCCGCCGCCGACGCGGCCGCCGTCCACGGAGTCGTCTCGATGTGCGGGTTCAGCTACCGCCGCACGCCCGCGCTGGCCCTGGCGCGACGACTGATCGCCGAGGGGCGACTCGGCCGCGTCCGGCACGTGCGGGCTCAGTATCTGCAGGACTGGTTGTCGTCGTCCGACGCGCCCCACACCTGGCGACTGGATCGCGAGGTGGCCGGTTCGGGTGCGCTCGGCGACATCGGCGCCCACAGCATCGACACCGCGCAATGGCTTCTCGGAGACTCCATCACGAGCGTGTCGGCGGTGCTGCGCACGTTCGTCGGCGACAGACCCGCCATCGGCGAGAGCGTCGGGCTCGGCGGTGTCGCCGATGCCGACGCGGCCCGTCGCGAGGTGACCGTCGACGACGCTGTGGCGTTCACCGCGACCTTCGCCGGCGGCGCGCTGGGTGTGTTCGAGGCGTCGCGGATGGCGACCGGGCGTCGCAACGCGAACCGCATCGAGATCAACGGGGAGACCGGTTCGGTCGCGTTCGACTTCGAGCGGATGAACGAACTCGAGTTCTACGACGGTCGCGACGGCGCCGACGTGCAGGGATTCCGGCGCATCCAGGTCACCGAGGCGTCTCACCCCTACCTCGACGCCTGGTGGCCGCCCGGTCACGGCATCGGCTACGAGCATCTGTTCACCCACCAGGTCGTCGATCTGGTGCGGGCGATCGGTGGCGGCGACAGGCCGGAACCGAGCTTCCGCGACGCCCTCGGGGTGCAGCGCGTGCTCGATGCGGTCGAGCGCAGTGCGGCGGACGACTCACGGTCGACCGCCGTGTCGACCGTGGCGCGTGCCGAGGTGCTCTCGTGAGCCGCCGGGCGCTCGTCGTGCGGGGCGGGTGGGAAGGCCACTCACCGGTCGCCGCCACCGAACTGTTCCTGCCCTTCCTCCGGGACGAGGGCTACGAGGTGCGCGTCGAGGAGTCCACGGCGGTCTATGCCGACGCCGAGGCGATGGCGGAGACCGACCTCGTGGTGCAGTCCGTGACGATGTCGGAGATCGACTACCACGAGTGCCTCGGGCTGCGCACCGCGGTCGAAGCCGGCACCGGCCTGGTGGGGTGGCACGGCGGCATCATCGACTCCTTCCGGGCCGACGCCGAGTACCTGCAGCTCACCGGTGGTCAGTTCGCCACGCATCCCGCGAAGGATCCGGCCCTCCGACGAGGCGAACAGTCGGACTATTTCGTGCCCTACCGTGTCGAGTTCACCGACCTCGGTCGGTCGCATCCGATCACCGAGGGTCTGGACGACTTCGACCTGATCACCGAGCAGTACTGGGTGCTGCACGACGACTACAACGACGTGCTGGCGACCACCACCCATCCGACCCGGCCGTGGCAGCCGTGGCAGCGGCCCAGCGTGTCACCCGCCGCGTGGACCCGCGACTGGGGATCGGGTCGCGTCGTCGTCTGCGTGCCCGGCCACGACGTCGACGTGCTGCAGATCCCTGCGGTGCGCACCATCATCGAGAGGGGCATGCTGTGGGCGACACGCACCACGTGACCGAACCGCACGGACTGGCCATCATCGGCCTCGGAAACATCTCCGGGGCCTACCTGGAGACGATCGGGCGGCATCCGGCCATCGAGATCGTCGCGGTCGCCGACCTCGACCGGTCGAGGGCGGATGCCGTGGCCGCCGAGTACGGAGCGACGGCGCTGGATGTCGCGGAGGCGGTGGCCCACCCGGGCGTCGAGACCGTGCTCAACCTCACCATCCCGGCCGCCCACGCCGAGGTCGCCCTCGCAGCGATCGCCGCCGGACGAAACGTCTACGGCGAGAAGCCGCTGACGAAGACCCTCGCCGAGGCCGACCAGGTGCTCGCCGCGGCGGAGGCGGCGGGAACGCGGGTGGGCAGCGCTCCGGACACGGTGCTCGGCACCGGCATCCAGACCGCTCGCGCGGCAGTCGACGACGGGATGATCGGCGAACCCATCGCCGCCACGGCGAGCTGGTTCGCCCCGGGACACGAGCTGTGGCATCCGAATCCCGACTTCTACTATGTGGACGGCGGCGGGCCGCTGCTCGACATGGGGCCCTACTACGTGACCGCGCTCGTGCACCTGCTGGGCCCGGTCGTGTCGGTGCAGGGTGCCGCGAGTCGTCGACGAGACGTGCGCACCATCGCCTCCGGTCCGCGGGCGGGCGCGACCATCCCCGTGGAGGTGGCGACGCATGTCACCGGAGTGCTCGAGCATGCGTCCGGAATGCTGTCGACCGTCACCCTGAGTTTCGACGGGGTTCACAGCGATGCGCAGTCGATCGAGGTGCACGGCACCGAGGGGTCTCTCGCGGTGCCCGATCCGAACACGTTCGACGGCGAGGTGCGGCTGTTCCGCCTCGGCGCCTCGGAGTGGGAGCGGTTGGCTCCGGCGGCGGGGTTCGTCGACGGCAGCCGGGGGGTCGGCCTGCTCGACTTCGTCGCGACCGCCGACGGCGAGAGTCGCGCGGGCGGTCGCCTGGGCCGCCACGTGCTCGAGGTGATGGTCGAACTGCTCGCCGCGGCCGACGACGGCACCCGCCGCCGCATCCACTCGACCGCAGAGCGGCCTCAGCCGATGCCGCTCACGCCGCGGGCGACCTGGGGGACCCCCGCCTGAACCGGACCGCTCACTGCGGAGTGGTGGCAGCACAGGACATTCGACGACACGCCGCGTCGCGCGGTCACCCGCCTCGGCGTGTCGTCGCACGTCCTGCGTTCGCGCACGCTCGACGGGCCGCGCAGCCGGGGCTGGCCGGCGTGACGGGCGCGGGTCGGGCGGACGCCGGCGTGGCGGGCGCGGGTCGGGCGGGCGTCAGGCCCGAACCGCACCGTTGTCGGCGAGCGCCAATCGCTCAAGGGCCGCGATGACGAGGTTCCAGAATCGCGGCGCGTCGAGCCCGAGCGCGACCGACGTGAGGCAGTCGTCGGGGGCAGGTCCGCGGCGGTCGACCACGGTCATCCCCCGGGTCAGCTCACTGGTGGTCTCGACCTCGATCGGGGCACGGATGATCTCGAGCACGCCCGGATCGATGAGAGCAGCCATCGCGACCGGATCGTGCACGGGCGGCGACGCGAACCCCGACAGCGCGAGGTAGGTCGATCCGTAGAAGTCGAGCAGCTCGCCCGTCACGCGCGCCGCAGCCCCATCGATCGCGGCGATGCGTGCCCGCACCTCGGGGGTCGCCAGCGCCTGGTTCGTGACATCGAGGCCGACCATGGTGAACGGCCAGCCGGCGTTCACGACGATGCGCGCCGCCTCGGGGTCGACCGCGATGTTGAACTCGGCGCAGGCGTTCCAGTTGCCCGCCGCGACCGCCCCGCCCATGACGATCACCTCACGCACCCGCCCCACGATGCGGGGATCCAGGCGCACGGCGAGCGCGAGGTTGGTGAGCGGACCGATGGCCACGATGGTGATCTCCCCCGGCTCGGCGGCGAGCACCTCCTCGACGATCAGGAGAGCCGCGGGGCGAGGATCGAGCGCCCGGGTCGGCTCGGGAAGCGAGTGGCCGTCCATGCCGGTCGTGCCGTGGAAGTCCTCGGCCACGACCGCCTCCCGCACGAGAGGTGACGCGGCGCCGGCCGCCACGGGCACATCGTCGAGGCCCAGGAGTTCCATGAGCTGGAGCGCGTTGCGCGTCACCTTCTCCAGCGTCTGATTGCCCGACACCGTGGTCACGGCGACCAGCTCGACGCGGGGGTCACCGACGGCGAGCATCATCGCGATCGCGTCGTCGTGCCCCGGGTCGCAGTCCAGGATGATGCGACTGCGACCCGGGGCACTGTTCGACGAGGCCACTACCCTCCCGCGTTCTTGAGCGATCGGAGCGCGTCGGAGAGATCCCGACGATTCTCAGCCGACAGCAGACCCGAGCGGGTCACCCCGGCGGGGAAGTCGTCCTTGCCGTTGCCTCCGAGGAAGATGTTGTCGGTGAAGGTGAGCTCCTCCGAGAGGTACTGCCCCACGATCTTGCGGTCGGATCTGGCGACCATCACGTTCTCGATCACATCAATGTTTCCCGATGCCCCGATCTGGAACTCGGAATCGATCCACGGCGACACCACTCTCGCGTTGCGGTAGGTCACGTTCTGTCGGATCTCGATGTTGTCGGACTCGAAGATGTTGATGCCTCGCCCGCCGTTGTCGAACGCGATGTTGTTCTCGATCAGGAACGCGCCGCGGTAGGGCGTGCCGGTCGGGCTCTGCGTGCCGCGGTTGTCGTCGACGATGATGCCGTTGCCGTCGGAGATCACGCGCTGGGCGGGGTCGGTGCTCGAGAACCAGAACGGCACCTTGTTCTCGTTGCGGTAGGTGATGTTCTTGCGGATGAAGAACTTCGTTCCCGTCGACTCATCGAAGTCGCGGCTCTGGTAGAACGAGATGCCGCTGTTCGCGTACGGGGAGTAGTAGTTGTTGTTGTGCACGCGATTGCCTTCGACGCGCACGTAGTCGGCCGCGTTGGCAGCGATCCCGGTGCCGGGGCAGTCGAACACGTGGTTGCCACGGATGATGAGGTGGTGGGGGTAGCGGCCCTCCCGCGGGAACGCGAAGATGCCGTTGCCCTGGAAGTCCGAGTTGAAGAGCGCCTCGTCGACCTGCTCCACGGGGAGGAGCGCCCGCCGGGTCGCCTCGGCCGGGTCGATGCTCGGGTTGTAGCCCTGCACCGTCATGCCCTCGATGACGATGTACGAGGCGCTGATCTGAATGCCCGCGTAGTTGCCGTCGAGCTTCACGAGAGGCTTCGCCCCGGGGTAGGCCTTGTACTGGATGTAGTTGTCGGGCTCACCGGAACGGGTGACCCGCAGGATGTCGGAGTTGACGCCGTCCGACGCCGGAGTGTACTCAGCCTCGGTGCGGGTATAGGTGCCGTTCATGACCCAGACCGTGTCACCGGGCAGGGTCAGATCGGCAGCCTTCTGCAGGGTGCGGAACGCGGATGACTCGCTCCGCCCGTCTGCGGCATCGTCGCCAGTGCCCGACACGTAGTAGCTCACCCCGGCGGAGCGTGGCTCGAGCGACGAGAAGTCGGCCGAGGCGGGTTGCGCCGGCGGTGCCTCCTGGGCGTGCGCGCCCGTCGGGGCGAGTAACGCGACCCCCACCAGGATCGTCGCGCAGAGATATGCGGCACTTCGTTTCATGAGACCACCTCTTCGTTGAGCGTGTAATCGATATCTGAGAGGCTAACGAGCGGTCTCGCATTCGTCAATGACGGAGTTCGCCCTACAGATCGAACAGCGGGCGATACTGCCGGGGCGTGATGCCCTTGATCTGCCGGAATCGCCGGTTGAAGTTCGACAGGTTGGCATAGCCGCACGCCGCTGCGATATCGGCGATGCTCGACTCGCTGTCGCGCAGCAGTCGGCAGGCCGCGTTGACCCTCACGACATTGAGATAGGTGGAGATCGTGCTGCCCGTGCTGCGCGCGAAGAGTCGGCTCGCCGAACTCGGCGTGACATGAGCGGCGGCGGCGATGTCTGCCAGGGTGAGCCGCGACTCGAACTGTGAATGCATCACCTCCACCATGGCCTCGATGCGCGCGGCCGGCACTCCGCCGCGGGCGTGCACCACCGCCTCGCGCGCGAGCGGTGACCTGTCGCGATGGGAGAGTTCGAGCAGCAGAGCGAGCAGCGCCACGGTCTTCTCGGCAGGGGGGAGTGCTTCGAGGCGGTTCATCTGTTGCTCCTCCTGAACGAACGAGAGTCCCCGCGAGGCGCTGTCGAGCAGCGCCGCGACGCTCTCGAACATCGGGGTCTCGAAGAACCCCTCCCCCAGGAAGTCACGCCTGAACTGCACCACCAGGGCAGCATGTCGCTCTTCGCCGAGCGTGGACACATAGGTGTGCGGCAGATCCGGCCCGATGAGGGTCAGATCGCCGGGACCGTAGTCGCCGACCGAGTCGCCGATGAGCCGGTTGCCATGACCGCGGCGGATGAAGGTGAGCTCGAACTCACGATGGAAGTGCCACACCGAATCGAAGTGGGAAGCGTCGATCGAATGGATCTTCCAGGTCAGCGGAAAGGTCGGGATGATGTGCTCGAAGGCCGCCAACATAGACAAAATAGTATCGAAAGCAGACTTCTACGGCGTGGAGTGATGTCGAACCCTCCTGCAGTCTGAAGTCATGACAACCACTTCAGAGACCATGCAGGCCCCTTTCACCGTCACGCCGGAGGTGATCCGCGGCTTCGACGAAGACGGCTTCGTGAAGCTGTCCGACGTGCTCGACCCGGAGACCCTCCGTGGCTACGAGACCGAGATCACCGCGAAGGTGAAGGAGTTGAACACCCAGCACCTGCCCCTCGAGGAGCGCGATACGTACGGCAAGGCTTTCCTGCAGGTGTCGAACCTGTGGCGGCACAGCGAGATCGTTCGCGAGTTCGTGTTCTCGGAGCGACTCGCCGGCATCGCCACCGCCCTGCTGCAGACACGGGGCGTGCGGCTGTACCACGATCAGGCGCTGTACAAGGAGTCCGGCGGCGGCATCACGCCCTGGCACGCCGACCAGTACTACTGGCCGCTGTCGAGCGACCGCACGGTGACCGCGTGGGTGCCGCTGCAGGACACCCCCGCCGACATGGGCCCGCTGTCGTTCGCGCGCGGCAGCCACCGCTTCACCTTCGGGCGCGACCTGCCGATCAGCGACGAGTCGGAGGCCCGTCTCGAGGTCGAACTCGCCAAGGCCGACTTCCCGCTCGTCGCCCAGCCTTTCGCGCTCGGCGACGTCAGCTTCCACAACGGCTGGACGTTCCACCGCGCCGGTGCCAACCAGTCCGGCCGGCCGCGTGCGGTCATGACGATGATCTACATGGACGCCGACATCCGGATGACCGCACCGACCAACCGGTTCCAGTCGAACGACAGCGCCACCTGGATGCCCGGCACAGCCGTCGATACGATCCCCGACGGTCCGCTCAATCCCGTGCTGTACCCGGTTCGCTGATCTCGAGGGCCGGAACGAGCGAGACCGATCGATCGGCCAGGGGCATCGCGACGAGTCCTCCGCGCTGCGCCGACGCGTAGCCGGCCAGGATGATCTCGAGCGCGATGCCGCCCTGGTCGAGGTCGATTCCCGAGGGGCGCCCCTCGGCCGTCGCCTCGAGCGATTCCCGGATCGCCGAGGCGATCCCGTCGCGGGCGAAGCCCTCATCGGCGGGCCAGTACTCCTCGCGGAGCCCGTGGTCGGTCTGTTCGTCGGCCAGGAGGGTGACGGTGCCGTCGGCCAGCCGCAGGGTTCCGCGCTCACCGAGCACGGTGATGCCGATCGACTGCAACCGGTGCCCGGTCGACACCGTCGCCGCTCTCCCCGCCCCGAGGTCGAACTGCAGGATGCCCTCGTGCTCGACGAGGTGGCCGTAGCGCACGGCGCCCCGCAGATCCATCGCTCCGAACACCCATGCGGGGGCCGGCGCATCCGCCAGGAATCTCGCCATGTCGACCCAGTGCGTGCCCCATGACATGAGATCCCAGCCATGACCCGTCACTGCGTCGACGGCGAGCACGGCGCCGAGGTGCCCGTCGGCGATGAATCGTCGCGCTCCGGTGAAGGGCTGCTCGAACCGACGCTGGTGGTTGACGAAGACCCGCGTCTCACCCAGTCGTCCACTCAGGTCGTCGACCGACGGGAGATCGGCGGCGAGAGGCTTCTCGACCAGGATGGTGGAAACCCCGCGGCTCGCGGCATCCAGAGCCATCTCGACGTGGAGAGTCGGCCAGGTGCTCACGCTGAGCACGTCGATGCGCTCCTCACGCAGCATGGTGGCGTGGTCGCCGTACGCGCGCGCCCCCGTCTCCGTGGCCAGGGCGTCGGCGTTCGTGGGCGAGATGTCGGCGATCGCCACCACCTCGATACCGAGTTCGCGATAGGCGGCCGCATGCGACCAGCCGATCGAGAACCCTTCGAAAGAGCCCTCTGCCGGACGGGGGGCGCCCGCACCGATGATCGCTGCGCGAAGTGTGTTCGTGTTCTGCATGACGCATTCCCTCTCAGATGATGTGCGAGTCTCAGTTCTGCGGTGCGTCGGCGGGCACGTCGGCCGGAGCGTCGGCCGCCGGAACGTGCTCGGCCGTCGGACCGACGACGGACGCGATGCCGCCCCACAGATGGCTCCGGAAGGCCGGATCCTCGAACGCCTGGGCGTCGTGGCCCAGCGCGGTGTACCAGACGCGGGCGGCGCCGACCGTGCCCGCCCAGGCGAGTGGATGCGGATCGGGCATCCCGAGCTCGCCCATCTCGATCGACGCGAGGTCGAGGGCGAGCAGCACCCGATGACCGGCGGGCGGCCGGTCGAAGCCGTACCACTCGTCGGTCCAGTGCCAGCGGTCGGGCAGCGTGTCGATCGAGGGATGCGACCCATGGCGGAGCACGGTCGCCGCCCGCGTGCCCGGCGGATGCCCCGCGAAGCGAGCCCCCACCAGGCGGGAGAACAGCGGCCAGTCGCGCTCGCCGTCAGCGGCGGCGTGCACCCCCGCGAAGCCCCCTTCCCGCGCGGTGAAGCGCTCGTACGCGCCGCGCTGCGGGCCGTCGAGGTTTCCGGAGCCGGAGGTCTGCATCCACACCACGGCGGCGACGCCCGCGAGAGTGCGATCGTCGAAGACTGCGGGATCGTCGGTCTGCTCGGCCTCGACACCGGCGATGGCCGCCAACTGCACGACGGCGAGGGCGCCGGCCTCTGTGGACTCATGACGGTAGCCCCGCGCGCCGGTGAAAACGATTACTCTGGTAGCGCACATGGGTCGACACTCTAATCCGCGCCCCACGGCGAAGGCTATTCCGCGCCTCGCGGCGTAGGCCTAGGCTGGCGGAGGCGAGGAATCAGGGCGTCGGCCAGGCGGTCGCTCCGGGATCCTCGACGCGGTGTCCCGATCGCGCGACGTCACGCGATGTCGCGGGACACCATGCCTCTTCGTCGAGGCCGCGCTCCGAACCGCCCGTCGACGAGAGGATTCCGATGCAGATCACCCCCCTTCATTCCGGCTGGACCGTGACCGAGGTCGGCGCCGTCGCATCCGTGCCCGCCGACATCAGGGCGACCCGGATGCCCGCGATCGTGCCGGGGTGCGTGCACCTGGACCTGCGGGCGGCCGCCGTCATCCCCGATCCGTACCTCGACCGCAACGAGGAGGCGCTGTCGTGGATCGGCGACGGCACCTGGCGGTACGAGACGTCGTTCACGCTCACGAGTGACGACCTCGCCGGGCACGACCACCACGAACTCGCCTTCGAGGGGCTCGACACCATCGCCGAGGTGCGGCTGAACGACGTCGAAATCGCTCGCACGGCCAATATGCATCGACGGTACGACGTCGATGTCACGGGTGTGGTGCGCGAAGGCGCGAACCTGCTGCAGGTGACCTTCCTGCCGGTGCGGGAGTACACCGCGCAGGTTCGGGAGGAGGTCGGGGAGTTTCCGGCGAGCTACGACCAACCCTTCAACTACGTGCGCAAGATGGCATCCAACTTCGGATGGGACTGGGGACCGGTGCTCGTCACCGCCGGGATCTGGAAGGCGGTGAGCCTGCGGAGTTGGTCGACCGCCCGCTTTGCGGAGGTGCGTCCGCAGCTGACGTTCACCGAGGCCGACGGCACGCGCCTCGGTCGGGTCGACGTCGACGTGGAGTTGTCGGGCGACGCCGACGCCGAGGTCGACGGCGCCGAGGTCGTGGATGCCCGGATCGCCGACCTCGAGGTCGAGGTGTCGATCGGCGGGGTCGTGCACTCGGTGACGGTGCCTGCCGGACATCCGGTGCCGACCATCACGGTCGAGGTGCCGGATGTCGAGCTCTGGTGGCCGCGGGAGTGGGGCGACCAGCGGCGCTACGACCTCGCGGTGACACTGCGACGCGGATCGACCGTGCTCGATCGTCGGAACGACCGGGTCGGATTCCGGTCGATCGTTCTCAACCGCCGTGCCGATGACGAGGGCGAATCGTTCGAGCTCGAGGTCAACGGTCGGCCGCTGTTCGTGCGCGGGGTCAACTGGATCCCCGACGACTGCTTCGTGGCCGGGATCGACCGTATCCGGTACGAGACGCGACTCGCGCAGACCGCCGCGGCGAACGTCAACCTGGTGCGCGTCTGGGGTGGCGGTATCTACGAAAAGCGGGAGTTCTACGACGTCTGCGACGAGATGGGCCTGCTCGTCTGGCAGGACTTCGCCTTCGCCTGCGCCGCCTACGCCGAGGTCGAACCGCTGCGCAGCGAGATCGTCGCCGAAGCCCGCGACAACGTCGTGCGCCTGATGCCGCACCCGAGCCTCGTGGTCTGGAACGGCGTGAACGAGAGCATCTGGGGCCACGCCGACTGGGGGTGGCAGGAGGTGCTCGGCGAAAGGCCCTGGGGCCTGGGGTACTACCTCGACGTGCTGCCGGGTGTCGTGCGGGAGGTGGACCCCTCGCGCGTCTACTGGCCCGGGAGCCCGTACTCGGGGTCGCCCGACATCCATCCGAACGACCCCTCCTACGGCACGATGCACCAGTGGGATGTCTGGAACCAACTCGACTACACGGCCTACGCCGGATACCGCCCGAGGTTCGTCGCGGAGTTCGGATTCCAGGGTCCGCCGAATTGGTCGACGCTCGAACGGGCCATCAGCGAGCGGCCGCTGCGCTATGACAGCGACACCTTCCTGGCTCATCAGAAGGCGGAGGACGGCAATCGCAAACTCGCCGACGGCATGGCGCCGCACCTGCCGGCTCCCCGAGGGCGAGACAGCGCGGAGCAGATGGCGGACTGGCACTACCTGACGCAGGTCAATCAGGCGAGGGCGGTGGAGTTCGGCATCCGGCACCTGCGAGCGCTCGACCCCGTGTGCCGCGGCTCGATCGTGTGGCAGATCAACGACTGCTGGCCGGTGACGTCGTGGGCGGCGATCGACGGTGACGGTCGACTGAAGCCGCTGTGGTACGCGCTCCGACGCTCCTATGCGCCGGTGCTCGTGACGGTCGATGCGACCACTCGCGACGCCGTCGGCGTGGCGATCTCCAACGAGTCGCTGCGCGCCGTCTCCGACATGCTGCGGGTCGAACGGCTGCACGTCGACGGCACCGTGCTCGCGCAGACGTCTCTGCAGGTGACGGTCGAGAGCGGGTCGACCACGTGGGTCGGGCTCGAGACCGAGGTGGCGCAGCCGGCCTCCCCTGCCGACGAACTGCTTCGGGTGCGCTTCGACGGGACGTCGGACATCCGCTTCTTCACCGAGGTGAAGGATGCCGCGCTGCCGCCCGCCCGCTTCACGGCCGGGACCGAGCGCACCCGGGCCGGCCTCGTGCTCACGGTGACCGCGGAGACCGTGCTGCGCGACCTCGTCATCGCGGCCGACAGGATCGACGCGGACGCCGTGGTCGACGATCAACTGATCACCCTCCTGCCGGGCGAACACCACCGGTTCTCGATCGAGACGACCGCCGACGTCGACGACCCGCGCTGGCTGACGGCGCCGGTCATCCGGTGCGTGAACGACGTGGTGCTGGCCTTGTAGTGCGCTGACCTGGATCTGCATGCGCCATATCGACCTCCACGCCCCGATGAAGGTCGATATGGCGCGACCAATCAGGACAGGCGGCGCAGCGGGGCGCCGCGCGATGCCGAGAGCCCTAGACGTCGAGGCGCGTCATCCAGCCGTGGCGATCCTCGGCGCGTCCGTACTGGATGTCGGTGAGCTCCTGCCGCAGCGACAGAGTGAGTTCGCCGGCCGCGGCATCCGCTGATCCGACCTCGAACCCCTCGCCCTTGAGCAGGCCGATCGGCGTGACCACCGCCGCCGTGCCGCAGGCGAAGACCTCGGTGATGTCACCGGATGCCACGCCCTCCCGCCACTCGTCCACGCTCACCTGCCGGCGCTCCACGGCGTGGCCGCGATCCTCGGCGAGCTGCAGGATGCTGTCGCGCGTGATGCCCTCGAGGATCGAGTCGGATGCCGGGGTGACGAGGGTGCCGTCTCTCTTCACGAGCACCACGTTCATGCCGCCGAGCTCCTCGAGGTACCGCCCTTCGACGGAGTCGAGGAAGAGCACCTGCGCGCACCCGTGCGACGACGCCTCGGCCTGGGCCACGAGGGAGGCCGCGTAGTTGCCGCCGGTCTTGGCCGCCCCGGTTCCGCCCTTTCCCGCCCGTGAGTACGTGGTCGAGAGCCAGATCGACACCGGTGAGACGCCCCCGGTGAAGTAGGCGCCGGCGGGGCTCGCGATCACGTAGTAGTTGACCTTCGCCGCGGGACGCACCCCGAGGAACGCCTCCTTCGCGAACATGAACGGACGCAGGTAGAGCGAGGTCTCGGGCGCGGACGGCACCCATTCGGCATCCACGGCGATGAGCTGCCTGAGCGATTCGACGAAGTACTCGGTCGGAAGCTCGGGCAGGGCGAGGCGACGGGCTGAACGCTGCATCCGGCGCGCGTTCGCCTCCGGGCGGAACGACCAGATCGACCCGTCGGCGTGGCGGTAGGCCTTGAGCCCCTCGAAGATCTCCTGCGCATAGTGCAGCACCGCCGCTGCGGGATCGAGGGCGATCGGACCGTAGGGCTGCACGCGCGGCCGGTGCCATCCGCCGCGTTCCGACCAGCAGATGTCGACCATGTGGTCGGTGAAGTGCTTGCCGAAGCCCGGCGCCGCGAGGATCTGATCGCGCTCGGCGGCGGCCACCGGCGAGTCGGCCTTCGACACCGTGAACTGGAGGTCGCGCTGGGCCATCTGCAGGGGGATCGTCGTCATGGTGTCGCCTTCTCGTCGAGGTGATGCGTATGGATCAGTCTGTGGAGCGGGGGGCCCGCCCGAGCAGTCCCACGATGGAGCCTCCGACCTCGCCCGTGGTGCGGGGTGCGGTGGTGCGGTGAGCCAGGTCGGCGGTCACGGCCGCTCTCACGCGCGCCGCGGCATCCGGCTGCCCGACATGGTCGAGCAGCATCGAGACGGAGAGGATGGCCGCCGTCGGATCGGCGACCCCGCGACCGGCGATGTCAGGAGCCGAACCGTGCACGGGCTCGAACATGCTCGGAAACCGGCGATCGGGGTCGATGTTGCCCGACGCCGCGAGTCCGATTCCGCCGCTGATCGCGCCGGCCAGGTCGGTGAGGATGTCGCCGAAGAGGTTGTCGGTGACGATCACGTCGAACCGCGCCGGGTCGGTCACCAGGAAGATGGTGGCCGCGTCGACGTGGAGGTAGTCGACCTCGACGTCGGGGTACTCCGCCGCGACGGCATCCACCGCCCGCTGCCACAGCCCGCCGGCGTGCACGAGCACATTCGTCTTGTGCACCAGGGTGAGGTGGCGGCGACGGCTCCGCGCCGTCTCGAAGGCGTATCTCACGAGGCGCTCGGCGCCGAATGCCGTGTTGACACTCACCTCGGTCGCGATCTCGTGGGGTGTGCCCACCCGCAGCGCACCGCCATTGCCGACGTACGGCCCTTCGGTGCCCTCCCGCACGACGACGAAGTCGATGTCTCCGGGATGCGCCAGCGGCGAGTCCACCGACGGATGCAGAACCGTCGGGCGCAGGTTGACGTAGTGGTCGAACGCGAATCGCAGCCTGAGCAGCAGGCCGCGCTCGATGACGCCTCCGGCGAGTCGGGGGTCGCGGGGGTCGCCACCGACGGCGCCGAGGAGGATCGCGTCGTGAGCACCGAGCGCTTCGAGATCACCATCGCTCAGGATGTCGCCGGTCGCGAGGTAGTGACCGGCGCCGAAGGGATACCGGGTGACGTCGACCCTCAGGTCGACGGGCGCCACGGCATCGAGAACCTCCAGTGCCTCGGCGACGACCTCCGGGCCGATGCCGTCCCCGGCGATGACGGCGAGATCGAGGCGTGAAGGCACGGGTTCAGAGTACTGGAGGCACCCTCTGTCAAGGCGCAGTGTGCAACGACGCCCGTGGGTAGGCTGGCGAGACATACTCCGCCCGGTCCTCGTCTCAGCAGTGTCTTGCTGCGCCAGCGAGGTCGCGGCCGATCGAAAGGACCACCGATGGGTATCGGAACCGGCATCTTCCTCTTCGTCGTCGGAGCGATCATGGCTTTCGCGCTGAATTTCGAGACCACCGTGATCGACCTCGACCTCGTCGGCTACATCCTCATGGGCGCCGGCCTGGTGGTCTTCATCATCTCGCTCTTCATGACTCTCCGCCGCCGTTCGTCGGTGACCGAGACCCGCACCGCCGTCGACCCGAACAGCGGGCAGCAGGTCACCCGCAGCGATCGCAGCGACACGCTCTGACCCCCGAACCGAAGACCTGCCGGTCCTGCGGCCGGACGATCGAATGGCGCAAGAAATGGCAACGCGACTGGGATCAGGTCGCCTACTGCAGTGACGCCTGCCGGCGGCGCAAGATCACCGCGATCGACTCGGCACTCGAGCAGACCATCCTGAGCCTCCTCGCCTCACGCGCGGCGACGGCGACGATCTGCCCCTCCGATGCCGCGCGTGCGGTGTCGGATGACGGATGGCGCGACCTCATGGAACCCGCCAGGCGGGCGGCCAGGCGGCTGGTCGCCTCCGGCGACGTCGAGATCACGCAGCGCGGGCGCGTGGTCGACCCTTCGACGGCCAAGGGTCCGATCCGCATCCGCCGGAGGCGCTGAGCGATCGACTTCGGAATCGCGTCTTCGATCCAGTTCACCTCCGCATCGATTCGAGATGATTCGCGAGTGGGTAGAACTGTCGATGCGATTCACCTGACTCGAGGAGTAGCGTATAGAAATCGATTACTCGCACTGACTGTCCACCCGGCGCCAGGGCGTGCCGACTCACAGAAGAGGGCTGACAATGCGACGAACCCCGATCACACTCCTCACCGTGGCCGCCATCGCCACCGCGATGCTGGCATCGCTGATGCCCGCCCCAGAGGCCGCGTACGCCGACTCGAGCTTCTCCGAGCTCGAGCCGCGCTCGGTCGGGACCAGCTACTACGTGTCGGGAACCGGCGATGACGGCGCCGACGGTCGGAGCGAGACGTCCGCCTTCCGCACCCTCCAACGTGCCGCCGATCTCACCCTTCCCGGCGACACCGTCTGGGTGATGAACGGCACCTATACCCGCGCCGGTACCAACACCGACATCCTGGCGATCACCCGGTCCGGACAGCCGGACAACTACATCCAGTACCGCGCGTACTCCGACCACACCCCGCTGATCAAGCTCGACCGCAACTACGCGGGCATCCAGATCAGCGCCGCCTACATCGTGATCGAGGGGTTGAAGGTGCAGGGTTACAACGCCGACATCGATCCGGTCGAGGCGACCCGCCGTGCGCTGCTCCCGGTGGCTCAAGCCGACGAGGCGCTGTACAACTCGGACTTCCAGGGGAACGGGATCTTCGCCTTCCCGCGGGACGGCCGATACCCCCACCACCTGATCATCCGCAACAACGAGGTCTACGACTGCCCCGGCACCGGCATCGCCGCCAACGGCTCGGACTACGTGCGCGTCGACGACAACCTCGTGCATCACAACAACTGGTACTCGCCCTGGGCCAACAGCGGGATCTCGTTCTACCAGAGCCGCGACATCGACCAGTACACAGGAGCGAAGTTCTTCATTCGAGGCAATGAGACGCACAGCAACGAGAACAAGGTGCCGTTCTGGTTCTCCAACGCCGACCCCGCGAAGCGAGTGATCACCGACGGCAACGGCATCATCGTGGATGACATGCGAGGCAGCCAAACGCCCGGGAGCACGCCCTACAGAGGCGGCTTCTACATCCACGACAACCTCGCCCACAACAACGGCGGCCGCGGCATCAACATCTTCGAGTCGGACAACGTCGAGATCCGCCAGAACGGCACCTACTACAACGCGAGGATCGCGTCAGCGGCGATCGATTCGGAGTTGCAGATCAGCGCCGCGAACGACATCGAGATCTTCGACAACATCATCCAGGCGCGGGGTGACCGCAAGGTCTACGGCTCGTACGGCTCGACGAACGTGAGCCTCGGGGGCAACTCGTTCCTCGGTGGCAACGGGGTCAGCGACCTCCCGCCCGGCAACTGAC
>JBEANR010000152.1:0-14305 GCA_041165365.1 Actinomycetota bacterium
GGATCAGCCCGAGGTTCCATCGAGCCGGGGGGCGGCGGGATGTAGAACGGCAAGAAGCTCGCCGCCAGCTCTTCGTCGTCGGTGGAAGGCGCCTCGGCGCCGCCGACCGGCGCATTGACTGGCGCGTCGGCCGGGGTGGGTGCGACGCCGTCGGAGACGGGGGCCACGTCATCCGCTGTGCCGTGCTGGCCGCGGGAGGTGCCGGTCTCGGAGATGTCGCCGTCCGGCGACACGATGAGGTGCCATTCTCCGTCGCTGTCGGTCGCGGTCAGGTGCGCGTCGGCGTTCGATTCCGCGGCGATCTCGATGGTGCGTCGCAGCACCTCGTGTCTGACCTCCTCCTCGGTGTCCGCGCGGATGGTCTCCGTCTGCCCGTCCACCTCGAGAGCTGCCCAGGTCGGCTCCACTCGCGCCGTCACGGCAGGGTTCTCGGCGGTCGTCATGATCGCGGTCCTCTCGCGGTCGTGCCCGTCCGGTGTTCGGCCGGATACGACGACCTCGGTGTGTCGACATGGTGCTCGAAGTCCAGTCTCCCCCACTTCGGGGGTCACCACGGCATCGAGGCCCGTCGTCACGGCCCTGAGGGGATTCCGTGGCCCCCTAACTGGGGTCATTTCAATGAGGACATACAACTCTGTCTGTCGCGCTTTCGGGGTAGAGTCATCATGTGATGTACCCCCGATACGTCACAGCGAGAGCCCGAATCTCTCGCAGAAGAATGACCGGATGACCCCCTCGTCCGGTCTACGCCTCGACGGCCCCCAACGGCGCGATCAGGTGTCCCGCGTCACGCGGCTGTTGAGTAATCCGGCCGCGTGACGCGGACTTCTGCATGCGCGCATCACTGTTCACGCCGCGGTACGGACTCTCGCAAGGCGGATGCCGCGGACCCATCTCCACATCCGCACGGAATGAGGGAGATTCGGGCAGGGAAGGCCCGATTCTCCCTCGTTGCTGCGCCAAGCCACGCCTCCGGACGAGCGGCTACGGCGCGAGCCACGCCTCCGGACGAGCGGCTACGACGCGAGCCACGCCTTGAGCACGGCGACCATGGCATCGCGCGACATCGAGAGGTTGTCGGCTGGCGGCATCCGGAGGCTGGCCCGGATGTCGGAGTGCCAGGTGAGCAGCCCACCCGGGTCGCCCGTGAACTCGGGCGCCGCGACCTTGTTCTCAGCGGTCGACGTGCCGCGATGGAGGATCAGGCGCGTCGGCCCGCTGCGCGGCACGTTGACGGTGAGGCGGTCGACGCCGTCGAGCGACCAGTTGGGCGAGTTCCACTTGATGGATTCGACGAGCCGCGGATGCGACGACAGCACGATCTCGCGGAGGGATTGCACCTCGGTGAGTCGCTGCGGATCGAGTGCGTCGAGGAACTCGGTGACGGTGCTGTACTGCGTCGGCATAGGGCGAGGCTAGCGCGCTGCCCGCGCGCAGTCTCGAGACACGTGCTCCCGCCGATCGATCACGTCGTGAAGGAGGTCGGCCTGTCGGCGATGGGACAGCGGCGCGCCGTAGTGGGCACGAGCGCCCGGATGGGCGTCTTCTACTTCACCGACTCGTCGCGCCTCATCGTCGCCGTGCTCGATCGCGTCGGCGCGAAGCTCCCGGCGATGCCCGACTTTCAGCAGCGCCACAACCCGATTCCTTCGGCACTGACCGGAGGCTTCCTGATCGGCTGGGGGGTGACGGTGCTCTGCCTCCGCCTATGGGTTCGACTCCTCAATACTGTTGTCGACGGACGAGGATTCTTTCCCGCCCGAGAATCCTGCAGTTCGTCAAGGGCTCAGTTGCTTGATCTCGGACCGTTCACCGACTACGCGGTCGTTGCTTCACTCCCCCGCACGGGGAGTGGCGATCGAGGTGGTCCTTCGTGACGGTGCAGGTATGGGCGGCCAGATGTTCCAGGCGGATGTGTGGCTCGACGCGGAGTACGGGCACTTCTGCATCTGGGTCGAGAACGGACGACCGCTCGAGTCGTCTGGCGATGCGATCACTTTGGTCGATTACGTTTCACCGCAACAACTCATGTTCCTTGCCGCGCGTCAGTGGGGTCGGATCCCAGTTCACCTGAAACGTCTGCCGACTCGTCCAACGGCCCTCTCGGATGCATACCAAGACTGCGCGGAGATTTCATTGATCGCGACATATTCGGTTTTCTTGGCGGGATGGGATGCTTCCGGTCCCCGAACTCCGCTGCCGATGGAATCCGGAAGTACCTTTCGAGTTCGGTACTCGTTGTCAAACCTTGACAACGCAGACCGTTCACCAGGGACTGTCGCCGAGGAGACCTATCTGATCGAGGTGTGGCCCGAGAGGGTGACTGGGCCAACGATCATCCGGAACGACTCGAGGATCGGACGCGACTGGAGACAGACTTTCTGCCTTGGCCACATCAGATCCGACACTTACGCTATGAGGCGGGGGAGCACTGAGCGAGGAACGAATCGATGAATTCCTCCGCCGCGCAGTCGACCGATATCCGCAACTGCTGGCTGAATTGCTCGACGACGTCGACCACGCCCGCAGGCTTCTGACCTCGCATTGCGTCATGCTCGGGAAGTTGGAGCGGCCTCCCACGCTCGACCGTGATGTGTTCGACACCTGGATGGACGAACGTGACCTGCGTATCGAGAATCTCCTGGTCCAACTGGCCCGGCAACGGTTGAACGCGTAACCCGCAGGGAATTGCTTGCGTAAACAGCGCCCAGTCCAGAACAGCCCTACCGCCTCCAGCGGTCAGCCCGATCGACTCCAGCGGTACGGCGTCGTCGTCGACACCGCCATGAGACCTGATCGCTCGAGAATCGGCCGCGAGTACTCCGTCGAGTCGCTGTGGATCAACGACTTCCTCTGCGCGAGAGCGGATCGGGCGCGCGCGGCGGTGACAGCACGGTAGATCCCGCGGCCGCGCCAGTCGGAGAGCGTCGCACCGCCCCAGATTCCCGCGAAGTCGGAATCGGGCACGGGCTCGAGTCGACCTGCCGACACGACCTTCCCCTCCACTTCGGCGACCCAGAGCTCCATGCCATCGTCGCGGCCGAGCCTGTGCAGCAGAGCCTCGGCTCTATCGTCGGACACCTCGTCGCCGAAAGCCTCATCCTCCATCGCACTCATCGCGCGGACATCCAGCTCGTCTGTGATCTGCCGCAGGATGACTCCGGCGGGTAGCGGGACGTCGCCAGCGAGATCCGACGTCTCACCGATCATGATGGACTCCCGCTCGTCGGGGACGAATCCGTAATGGACGAGCGCCTCGTGGAGCCCCGGGGCGGTGTCGTGCCCACGGGTCTTCCACTCGATCCGCGTGATGTCAGGGTCGTCGCGGAATTGCTCGAGAGCATCGGGGACGAGTTGTCCGAAAGCATCCGGACCGAGGTCGGGGAGTGGCCCGTAGGTGACGAATCCCCGCCCACCGGCGAAGGTCGCGAGCCGGAGGGGACCGAGAAGGGTCACCGTCACGGCACTGCGAGTCTCCGAGTCGGTGCGGAGATGGGTGTCGTACGCCGCGAGGAAACGCGCGCGCAGGTCTGTAGGGCTGGGACTCATGACCTCAGTCTCACTCGTCACGCACCCGCACCCTAAACCAGTTGAACAGGCGACCCGTAGGCCGCCATCGCCTCGTCTGCGGTCAGCAGCACGAGACCCTCGACCCGAGCCTGGGCGATCTGGATCCGATCGACCGGATCGCGGTGGAGGGCCGGCAGGTCGCCGACGGCGATTCCATGCTCGGTGGTGATCGGGAGTTCGTCTGCACCGTTCTGGAGCAGCCCACGGCGCAGCAGGCGGGGGTCGACCTCGAAGTCGGGGCGCCCAAAAGCCGCCTTGATCGTCACCTCCCACATGACTGCCGCACTGAAGAAGAAGCCGTTGGTCGCGTCGCCGAGCAATCCACGTGCGGTTCGCCCGGGCTGATCCGAGTCGCCGGCAGCCCAGAGCACGAGTTGCGTGTCGAGGAGGTAGATCACTCACCCTCGAAGTCCGCGACGATGTCGGCCTCGGACATCCGGTCGAAGTCGGCGGGGACACGGATGCGTCCCGAGAGGAATCCGATGAGGTTGCGCTCGCGATCGCCCGAAGGTTCCAACGGAGCCAATCGAGCGACGGGCAAGCCGGCTTTCGCGATCACGATCGTCTCGCCATGTATCACGTCGTCAACGAGCCGCGAGAAGTGGGTCTTCGCTTCGTGGATATTGACTTGACGCATCATTGCTCCTCGACGGGCTAGCCAGATTCAGCCTATGCCGCCACAGTGCGTTTCTCGATGCCCTCCAGTCCAGCCCCTTTCCCCGCTACCGACGTCCGAGGTCAACCGAGGTAATCGATCGCTCGGTCGCGCCAGATGCTGTGATAATGAGCGTCGCCATTCCCGAACACCCCTACGTTCACGAACTCGATCCAGAGGCGCGGTCCGTCGATGCGGAGGTACGCGCCGCTCTCATCGGGATCCGCCGATCCCGTCCATGAGATCGTCGTGCTGTCGAACTCGGCCACGTACTCTTCGACGATCGTCTCTGCCACCCGCTCATCGGTGTCACTGACCCAGGCGCGAATCAGGTCGACGACGCGCGCTTGCTGGGTCTCGTCGAGATCGCTCACACGAACCCCTTCCTGCTGGGGGTATCCGCTGCTGTCTCCAACGCCCACGAGAACGTCCTCGATCGGATCGATGCGGGCTGCGGCGAGGCCGCCTTCACCCAGCGCCCCGACCAGCGCAGCGAAGGCATCAGTTTCGGCCGACATGGGCCGAATGCGCTGCCCGTTCAGGTCGATCGTCGTGGGATCGACCCCGGTGAAAGCTGGCGTCGGGCTGACCCGACCGCCCTCGAAGGTGTGGTTGACCGCCAAGTGGTGGCCGTTGAGTTGCACGGTGAACCGAGCGGTGGCGTCGGGCTCCCCGAACAGCGATATGAAGTAGCGGTCGGAAGTGGCGTTATCGTCGCGATTGCGAACTCCGAGTGCATCCTCAGCGGCGAGCACATTCTGCACCTGCTCGAAGCCCGAATCGGAGAGCACGGCATCGACGAGCCCAAGCGCTGCATCGCGCTGGGGCTCAGTCAACTCGCCGAGGGAGATGCCGTTGCGATCGTTGGTAGTCGGAATGTAGATCCAGCTTCTGAGTGCGGGATCATCAGCGTCGAAGACGACGCGCTCCCTCTCATCAGGGGAGAGAGAGTCGAGGAACGTCTGCGCGGCGGCCACGGCCTCCGCTGTCACAGCGGTACCGGCAGCAAGGGACTCCGGCGTGCTGGTCCGACTCGGCGCGGGACGGTCTGCGGCGGGCACGCGGCCTGCGGTGTCCGTCGCAGCGGCGCAACCCGAGAGCGCGAGAGCGGCGGCGAGGGCCGCTGTTAGTGATGCGGCTCGTGTGTTCGATTTCATGGTGCCTCCTCTGGATCTCGTCGAAAGTATCAACTGTTTGATGCCAATCAATGAGTTGACAGGAGTCTCGGAGACTATCGTCAGGGGGCAGTCGGCTCCGATCCGAGGCTCGCCGTCAGTCGGTGGAGAAGGCGATGGAGTTGCTCCAGATCGTCGTGGTCGAAGGTGGCCACGATGTCGGCTTCGAGCTCCGCAACCACTCGATCGGCTCCGGTCACGGCCGCTTCGCCTTCCGCAGTCAGGTGTACTTCGCGCACGTGGTCATGCCGATCGTGCGAGCGCCTTTCCACCAGGCCCCGTGTCTCGAGCCTCGCCACGAGGGTCGCGATGTTCTGCGGCGAGACACCGAGCGAGCGTGCCAGCTCGGCACCGCTCGAGCCAGGGCGACTGCTGATGGTCGCGAGGAGTGAATAGTGGGCGGCCTGCAACCCGGTCGGGCGCAATCGGCGCCCCTTGTCGGCCTCCATCGCCTGAAATGCCTGGCGCAGCAGCCACGCGGTCGGCGAGGCGGGCACGAAGGTCGACATGACCGCAGGCTATCAATCTGCGATCAACATCGACCGGCGATCCCAGTGTCGATCACGCGCCCCGATACCTGCCCGCTAGCCTGACCGCGTGGACCATCCGCTCGTGATCGATCCGTCGGACCCGCTGGTCGAGCGGGTGCGCGCCCTCTGCCTGCGCTACCCCGAGGCCGTCGAGAAGCAGTCGTTCGGGCGCCCCACCTTCCGCGCCGGCAAGAAGGTCTTCGTCTGGATGTCGGCGAGCATGGACCGCGCCTACAGCATCGTCGTCAAACCTGAAGCGGATGACCGGCTCGCCCTGCTGCAGGACTCCCGCTACTTCATCCCTCCCTACTGGGGCGCAGCGGGTTGGGTGGCGATCGACATCGATCCACCCGACGCCGACTGGACCGAGTTCGCCGAGCTCGTCGACGCGTCGTACCGGCAGGTGGCGATCACGAGGCAGCTCACCGCCCTCGACGCCGCCGGTCTGAGGCCGTCGTGGCCGCTGGTATAGTCTCAAGGTCGGCTTTCGGGCCGCGGATGCGCCCGTAGCTCAGCGGATAGAGCAATTGACTACGGATCAATAGGCCGGGGGTTCAAATCCCTCCGGGCGCACCACTGTCTCAGGGCTTTTGTGAGCGGCCCGTCACAGGTTGGCCAATGCCTTTACAGGTCCGACATATGTGCAAATAATCAGGCCTTCTTTAGCACGTGCGATCGACCTGGAACTGCGCTTGACACACGATCTGGCGACCCGCGGACCGCGATGCGTCATGCCGGATCTCCGCCGTGGCGGAGAGCACTTACCCCGTCACCTCGGGTTCCGTGCCTGACTTGAAAGCCATATCGGCAAGGTAGTCGATGAGAAAGCGCGCGGTGGTCGGATGCACGGCGAAGCGACTCCGCCTACCGGCCTTCCTGCTCGAGCTCGGCGAGCAGCCCGATGACGCGTTCCCGGATGTGGTCGCGGACGGATCGGACGCCGTCGAGCGAGAGGTTCGCCGGGTCGTCGAGCTCCCAATCGAGGTAGCGCTTGCCGGGATAGATCGCGCAGGCGTCACCGCAGCCCATGGTGATCACGATGTCTGCGGCGTGGATGACGTCATCGGTGAGCGGTTTCGGAAACTCCCCGCCCATGTCGAGTCCGAGTTCTGGCGAGTCGCTTGAGGTGCTCCTCGGGATACGCGAGCCCCGGCAGGCCTCGGCGGTCGGCGACATCCATCACACAGCCGGCGACATCTCGACGAGCAGCGACTCGATCCGCTGCTTGATGTCATCGCGGATCGGGCGTACCTCTTCGAGGCTCCTGCCCTTCGGGTCGGCGAGCTCCCAGTCTTCGTACCGCTTACCGGGGAAGATCGGGCACACGTCGCCACAACCCATGGTGATGACGACATCGGAGTCGCGTACCTGCTCGGTGGTCATGAGCTGCGGCACCTGCTGCGAGATGTCGATACCCTCCTCGGCCATCGCCCGCACGGCGATGGGGTTGATCTGGTCGCCGGGTTCCGAGCCGCCTGAAAGCACTGTCACGGCTCCACCCGACAGTGCTTTCAGGTAGCCGGCGGCCATCTGGGAACGGCCGGCGTTGTGGATACAGACGAAGAGGACGACGGGCTTGACGGTCATGACGAAAGCATAGACGGCTATCTATGGGTTGCCCGTGGACGCTCGTCGAGTTCACCGGATGTTCAGCGCCTCCAGTTCGACGAGAAGCTCTCGTACCCGTCGATCGATGTCGTCGCGGATGTCGCGCACACCGCCCATCGACAGGCCCAACGGATCGGGGAGGTCCCAGTCGAGGTAGCGTGTGCCGGGGTAGATCGGGCAGGCATCTCCGCAGCCCATGGTGATCACATAATCGGCGGCACGGACGACTTCGTCGGTGAGCGGCTTCGAGTACTCGCCGTCGATCGGCACACCGATCTCATCGAGCGCGGCGATGATCGTCGGAGATATCGAGCCGGAGGGTGCGGAACCTGCACTCACCACCCTCACCGAGTCCCCGGCCAGCGATCGCAGCATCGCCGACGCGAGCTGGGAGCGACCGGCGTTCTGCACGCAGACGAAGAGCACGTTCGGCATCCCGTCATCATTGAGCCCGTGCGCCACGGCGAGAGCGCGCAGCCGATCCGAGGTGAACCGCGAGGTCAGCGATGGGAGTTGACGCGTGATCGTGGCTTTCTCCGCGAGCAGCCGGTGACTCGCGTGCACGTACTCGGTGATGGTTTCAGGAGAGAACGTGCCTGCGAATCTCGTCGCGAGATCTCTCGAGATGCGAGCGAGGACGGCCGGAGCAATCGATGCCGCGACGGGGCCGGTACCTGTGGGGCCGGAGCGTACGGGCTCTGTGCGCACGGGCTCTGTGCGCACGGAGTCGAACACGTCGCCCATGCGGGAGGGGACTACGGAGTACCAGACGTGACGGCCTCGCCGACTCCGCTCGACGACGCCCTCATCCGAGAGGATCCGTAGGTGGTGACTCACTGTGGGCTGGGTCAGCCCGAGTTCGTCCGCGAGTTCGGTGACCGGGCGCCCGTCCGCCGCCTCGACGATCAGAGACAGGATCTGCACGCGGGTCGGATCGGCGATGGCACGGAGCGTGCGGGCGATGAGCTCGGCATGGGAGCGGTCGAGCAGTCCAGGCCGTGCATGCTCCGAACGCATAGATGAGAGTCTATGCAACCAGTGGGAGCTAGGAGCAGCAGGAACCGGCCGCCGGACCGGTGGAGCAGACCCCGGTGGAGCAGACCCGGTGGCTTGCGCAACACCCAGGTCGCGTCACGCTTCTCGCGCTGCAAAGTCTTGCGAAAGACCTCTATGGGTCGGGCGTCATCCCGGCCGACCTGCCCGCGCTCAACTGAGTCTCGAGCCACCCGCTCGCGCTCGGAGGGCGAGGAGCGCCACGATGGTCACCGGCACGAGAGTGAGGTGGCAGCTCGAGAGTGCCACGGCACTCGGCGCATCGAACCCTGCCGGCAGCGTCCCCACGAAGATCGTGACGACCTCGAGCAGCGGCGCGACGATGAGCGCCGTGGGGAAGACCCACGACCGCCATCGGCCGAGGATCGCGACCGCGGCGAGCCCCAGAATCAGCGGCACGGCGGTGAACCCGGCGACCGTGAGCGCCATGACCTCGATCTCCCCAGCCGGGGTCGAGAACAGGAAGGATCCCCCGGCGAGTCGGCCGATGGCGTAGACAGCGAGGTTCAGCACGATCGCGACCACGACCGCACCCGTGATGATCCAGGGTGCCGCCAGTCGAGCGAGGCGGTTCATGCCGACCTCTCCAAGAATGCGTCGAGCCGTGCGAACGCGCCGTCCCAGGCGGACTCCGCGAAGAAATCGCGCACACCCTCGGTGGAGAAACCGCTCTGCCTGACCGTCATCACCGTGCCGGACCCGTTCGCGGCGAAGGAGACCTCGACGCGCGTGGTCATCGACGTACCGTCCGGCATCACCCCCGTCGACTCCGTCACGAGCCGATGGGGGCGATCGATCTCGAGGAAGGTCTGAGTCTCTCGGAACAGACTGTCGGCATCCGCTCCCCAGGCGGCGGTCTGCACTCCCCCGACGCACAGATCGACGTCGATCCGTACGATTCCCGGAGTGTCGTCGAGGATGGAGAACCATATCCTCTGCTTCTCGGCGTCGGTGTAGGCATCGAACACGGCCTCGGGGGGAGCGGTGAAGTAGTGATCGACCGCGAGGCTCAGCCCCGGGTCGGTGGTCGGCTCGGTCGTCATCCGTGTCCTCTCAAGAGGGGTGGACGCATCCAGGCCATCGAACGGACGATCCGGAGGCGTCGCAACAGCGGGCTCCAGGTTAGGGCAGAGTTCGACTGCGCACCACCGCACGCGAGCATCGGATGCGGTCTACTCGGGATCGTGACCCCAGTTCATCAGCGAGTAGCGCCAGTCGGAATCGTGGATGTCGCCTTCCGGCCGTTGAGCGAGGTGTCGGTGCACATACCCGACCACCTTCGCCATGTGGTCGTAGTCGCTCTCCGACAGGTCCGACTGCTTCGTGCCGAGCAGCGTCACGATCCGTCTTCCGCTCGCGTGTCCGACGGACTCCCCGCCTCCCTCCGACTTCTGCCCCACCGACCGCGACTCGTCGGTGTCGAGCCAGTCATCGAGGGCCGAAGCCGTCATGGTCACGGCGTCGCCGAAGTCCTTCCGCACCGCCGCCCGGTCATCATCGTCTCGTGTCATGGTTCCAGCTTGCGTGGAGTGCGGCACCGAGGGAACCGACTCGCGCGAACACCGCGGATGAGGTAGGGCGACACGGGGGTGAGGTCCCGGCGCGGGACCGCCGGGACCTCGGCGGGATTCGGGTTCCCGCCCGAAACGAAGTCGCGTCCGCCGACCCCGGGGGTCGGATCGGGCGCTGGCGTCTCGATGTGAGGTCCGGAGTACGGGGGGAGTACGGTTCGGTCCGCTCAGCGTGTTCGGAGGTTTCGTCGACGTCGACCGTGCGGCGTGCGCCGGTCGGTAGATTGACCAGGCCATGACTGTCGCCGTCCAGATCTCCGAGCCCGTCGCCTCCGCCCTCTCCCGGGGGCTACCCGTCGTCGCGCTCGAGTCGACCATCATCTCGCACGGCCTCCCGCGGCCGCGCAATCACGAGGCCGCCGTCGAGTTCGAACGGATGCTGCGCGAGGCCGACGTGACCCCGGCCACCATCGCCGTGCTCGACGGCGTCGCCCGCATAGGACTCGACGCGGACGGGGTTCGCCGCATCGCCGAGGACGACCTCGTCAAGGCCAGTGTGCGCGACCTGCCGATGCTCGCCGCGACGGGCGGGTCGGGCGCCACGACCGTCGCGGCGACGGCGCACCTCGCGGCGCTCGCCGGCATCCGGGTGTTCGCCACCGGGGGTCTCGGCGGGGTGCATCGCGGCGCGAACCAGACCTTCGACGAGTCGGCTGACCTCGCGACGCTGGCGGTGACTCCGGTGACCGTGGTGAGCGCGGGTGTGAAGTCGGTGCTCGACATCGCAGCGACTCTCGAGCGGCTCGAGACGCTCAGCATCCCGGTCGTCGGCTATCGCACGACGGTGTTCCCGAGTTTCTGGCTGCGGGAGTCGGCACACACGCTCGACTGGTCGGTCGACACCGCCGATCAGGTCGCGGCGGTGATGCGCGCCCACGACGAGCTCGGCCACGGGCAGGGGATCGTCGTCGCGAATCCCGTCCCACTCGACCGGCAGTGGAATCCCGTCGAGCACGACAAGGTACTTCAAGAAGCTCTCGACGCCGCGGAGCAGGCGGGCGTACGCGGCAAAGCCGTCACCCCGTTCCTCCTCGGGTTCATCGTCGACGCCTCCCGCGGGCGCAGCCTCGAGGTCAACCTCGACCTCGCTCGGGGCAACGTCAGGCTCGCCGGCGAGATCGCGACGGCCTGGTCCGCACTCACCTCGGCCCGGCGCGACTGACCCGGCGCGCACGATGACGGGCTCGCGGGTGGTCGTCTACGGCGACGTGATCGACGACGTCGTCGTGATCCCGAGCGGGCCGATCCGCCCCGATACGGACACCGCCTCCACCATCCGTGGGACAGCAGGGGGAGCGGCCGGCAATGTCGCAGCGTGGCTCGCGCACCTCGGCGAGTCCGTGGACTTCGTCGGCAGCGTCGGGGCGGCGGACGTCGAACGGCACCGGGCGGTGTTCGACGGCGCGGGCATCCGCTCCCACCTCTCAGCCGACGCGCACTTGCCGACGGGCGCGATCGTACTGCTGATCGACGGGGAGACGCGCAGCATGCTCACCCAGCGGGGAGCCAATTCGGCGCTGGACCCCGCGTCGGTCACCGACGAGCTGCTGGATGCCGCCGCGCTGCTCTACCTCAGCGGATACACCGTGATGGACTGCCGCGACCCGGCCGCTCTGGCCACCCTGCTCGAGCGGGCCGCCGCGCGGGGAGTGGAGGTGGCAGTGGATCCGGCATCCGCGGGCGACATCACCGACCTCGGCGCCCGCACTGTTCTCGAGCGCATCGCGGGCGCGACGATCGTGTTCCCCAATCTCGACGAGGGGCGGGCGCTGACCGGACTCGACGACCCCGCGGTCATCGCGGCCGGTCTCGGCGAGAGATTCGACGTCGTCGCCCTCACAAATGGGCCGCATGGCGCGATCGTCGTGCAGGGCGGCGCGGCACCCGTCACGGTGCCGGCGGTGTCGACGCACATCGTCGATCCGACGGGAGCCGGGGATGCCTTCGCCGCGGGTTTCCTGCACGCGTGGGCGCGCAGTCCGGATGCCGTCGCCGCAGCCAACGCCGGGGTGGCCGTCGCCGCGCGAGCGGTGCAGGCGATCGGCGGCCGCCCGGTCGGCTGATCCACCCGCAGGTCCAGCCGCCCCGGCGTCGTGCCGGGAGCACGCGTCAGCGGCCCGAGGCCCGCTTCACCACGTCGTAGGCGTCGAGCGCCTCCTGCCGGGACTTCTTGAGATCGACGATCGGCTCCGGGTAGTCGTCGGAGTCGAGCTCCGGGATCCATCTGCGCTGGTACTCGCGCTGCTTATCGAACTTGTCGGCCTGCAGAACGGGGTTGAACACACGGAAGTACGGTGCGGCATCCGCTCCCGACCCCGCGACCCACTGCCAGTTCGCAGGATTGTTGGCCTCGTCGGCGTCGACGAGGCAGTCCCAGAACCATTGCTCGCCGAGGCGCCAGTCGATGAGCAGATTCTTGATCAGGAAGCTCGCCGTCACCATACGGATGCGGTTGTGCATCACGCCGGTGGTCCACAGCTCTCGCATGCCGGCGTCGACGAGCGGAACTCCCGTGCGACCGCGCTGCCAGGCGCCGAGCGTCTCCTCCGTCGGCTTCTCCCACGGGAAGGCGTCGAACTCGGGCCGGAAGTTCCTGGTTGCAAGATCGGGCTGATGGAAGAGGATGTTCCAGTTGAAGTCGCGCCACCCCACCTCGCGGAGAAAGGCGGCGGCGTTCTTGCGCCCGGCCGGGGTGGTAGCGGCATCCATCGTCGTATGCCAGATCTGGAATGGGCTGATCTCGCCCCATCGCAGCCGGGGAGACAGGCGAGAGGTCGCGTCGACCGCCGGCTCGTCGCGGTGGCCGGAATAGACCTCGATCGTGTTGTTCACGAAGGCGTGCAGTTGCCGCTGGGCCGCCTTCTCACCGGGCTCCCACGCGTCGCGTAGACCACCAGCCCAGTCCGGGCGGGTCGGCAGCAGCTCCCACTGGTCGAGATCGTCGCTCGCGATCCCCTGCACACCGTCGATGGTGCGCGGCGCCGGATACGGCCTGCGGGGCTCGCCCTTCTCGAGGCTCGCCCGCCAGAACGGCGTGAACACCTTGAACGGTCGGCCCTCGCCCGTGGTCACTGTCCACGGCTCGTGGAGCAACGCTCCTGCATAGCTGTGCGCCTCGACGCCCGCCTCCGTGAGCGAAGCCTTGAGTGCGGCATCCGTCTCCCGTGCCGCCGAATAGCGACGGTTCCAGAACACCGCCGTCGCGCCTGTCTCGTCGACGAGTGCCGGGATCACGGATGCCGCGGGCCCCCGTCTCAGCACGAGAGACGATCCGCGCGACTCGAGATCGGCTGCGAGCGCCACCAGGCTGTGATGCAGCCACCACTTGGCGGCTCCTCCATGCGGGCGGATGCCCTCGCTCTCCTCATCGAGCAGGTAGCACACCACGATCGGTCGGCCACGTTCGACGGCGGCGTGCAGGGCCGGATTGTCGCTGAGGCGCAGATCGTCGCGCAGCCAGACGAGGCTCGTGTCGGTCATCGGATGTCGCCTTTCCGGAGCTTCTCGGTGAGCACCCTGAGTTGCTCCAACTCGCCGTCGGTCAGCGCTGAACCGACCCGGTCGTTGATGGACTCGATGTGCTTGACGGCCACGCGCCGATAGAGCTCGAAGCCCTCGTCTGTCATCTTCACGACGATTCCCCTCGCGTCTCGCTCGTCGCTGCATTTCGACACGATGCCCCGGGTGACCAGTCGGTCGATGAGGCGGCTCACGCTCGGCTGGCTGAGGAGCAATTGACGGTTGAGATCTTTGATGCGCAATCGTCGCCCCGGCTGCCGTGACAGGTTGAACAACACGTCGTACTCGTTGAACGAGAGCCCGCCCGCCGGAAACTCCGTCGTCAGATCTCGCATCACCGCCACCTGTGCACGGAAGAGGGATTCCCACGCGGCGACGACGGCGCGCTTGTCGCTCACGGGAGACACCTCATCACTCCATCCACTCTACGGAGTGGGGGCGACACCCATGACGGGGCGATGGGCGCAGGTCTCACGTCGGAGGGAACCTCCGAGAGCATTCGCAGCAACCGGTGCTGGAAAAGGATTGAGGGCCGGTTTCAGAGGCGCGAAACCGACCCTCTCCCTTGCACCAAGAGTGTCCTGCAATCACATTCCGCTTCGGTTGCCACAGCAAACAACGTCC
>JBEANR010000153.1:0-26470 GCA_041165365.1 Actinomycetota bacterium
TGAAGGGCTACGGCCTCGGCCCGTCGTTCGAGGGCCGCAACGCGACCCACCAGATGAAGAAGCTGACCCTCGACAACCTCAAGAAGTTCCGTGACGAGATGCGCGTGCCCATCACCGACGCACAACTCGATGAGAACCCCTACCTC
This sequence comes from Actinomycetota bacterium, assembly GCA_041165365.1. Classification (GTDB taxonomy): domain Bacteria; phylum Actinomycetota; class Actinomycetes; order Actinomycetales; family Microbacteriaceae; genus Marisediminicola. Next base: position 147 of record JBEANR010000153.1, read on the forward strand.
CCGCCCTACTACCACCCGGGTAACGACGACGAGGCCATCCAGTACCTGCACGAACGGCGTCAGGCTCTCGGCGGGTACGTGCCGGAGCGCCGATCGCGCTACACCGCGCTCTCTCTGCCGGAACACTCGACGTACGACGTGGTGAAGAAGGGCTCGGGCAAGCAGGAGGTCGCCACCACGATGGCCTTTGCGCGACTGCTGAAGGATCTGCTGCGGTCGAAGGACTTCGGACACCGCATCGTGCCGATCATCCCCGACGAGGCCCGCACCTTCGGGATGGACGCCTACTTCCCGACCTCGAAGATCTACAACCCGAGCGGGCAGCAGTACACCTCGGTCGACCGTGAGCAGTTGCTGGCGTACAAGGAGAGCCCGCAGGGGCAGATCATCCATGTCGGGATCAACGAGGCCGGGGCGTTCGCCGCGTTCACCGCGGTCGGCACCTCGTACTCGACGCAGGGCGAGGCCCTCATCCCCGTGTACGTCTTCTACTCGATGTTCGGTTTTCAGCGCACCGGCGACGCGATGTGGGCGGCGGGCGACCAGATGGCCCGAGGGTTCATCATCGGGGCCACTGCGGGGCGCACCACTCTCACCGGAGAAGGGCTGCAGCACGCCGACGGGCACTCGATCCTGCTCGCGTCGACCAATCCCGCCGTGGTCAGCTACGACCCGGCCTGGGGATACGAGATCGGGCACATCATGCGCGCGGGGCTCGAGCGGATGTACGGCGGCGCGCACAGCGACCCCAACGTCATGTACTACATCACCGTCTACAACGAGCCGATCGCGCAGCCCGCCGAGCCGGACGATCTCGACGTCGACGGTCTGCTCAGGGGCATCTACCGCTTGAGCGAGGGCCGCGAAGGCGCGACGAAGGTGCAGCTGATGGCGTCCGGTGTCGCGGTGCCCTGGGCGCTCGAAGCCCAGCAGCTCCTCGCCGACGACTGGAACGTGTCGGCCGACGTGTGGTCGGTGACATCCTGGACCGAACTCCGCCGCGAGGGGCTCGCCGCGAACGAGCAGAACTTCCTCGATCCGCTGGGTGAGCGGCGCGTGCCGTGGCTCACCTCGAAGCTCGCGGACGCCCGCGGCCCGTTCATCGCCGTGAGCGACTTCATGCACGCGGTGCCGGACCAGATCCGCGAGTTCGTGCCCGGCGACTACTCGACGCTCGGAGCCGACGGTTTCGGATTCTCCGACACCCGCGCCGCAGCCCGTCGTTTCTTCAAGATCGACGGTCCGTCACTGGTGGTCAGGGCGCTCGAGGCGCTCGTGCAGCGCGGAGAGCTCGACGCCGGCGTTCCGCAGCAGGCCATCGAGCGCTACCGGCTGCACGATGTGGCGGCGGGCACCTCGGGCAACGCCGGCGGTGAGAGCTGACGGCCCCGACGACGGATTCTGTGCCTGTCCAGAAGGCGAAGACACTCGCCTGGCTGAAGACGGTCTCCGGCGAGCTCGCCACGGCGACGCTGAAGAGGCTCGACGACACGCTCCCCTGGTACGGGGCGATGCCGCCGAGCCGCCGCTCGGCCGTGGGACTGGTCGCGCAAGCCGGGATCACCTCGTTCATCCACTGGTTCGACGACCCGACCTCCACCCCGTGGATCGCGGCCGATGTCTTCGGCGCCGCCCCCCGCGAGCTGCTGCGGTCGGTCAGCCTGACCCAGACCCTGCAGCTGATCAAGGTGACGGTCGAGGTCGTCGAAGACAGACTCAAGGGGCGCGACGCGGCCGTGCGCGAGGCCATCCTGCTGTACTCCCGCGAGATCGCCTTCGCCGCCGCCGACGTCTACGCGCGGGCCGCCGAAGCGCGAGGACTGTGGGATGCCCGGCTCGAGGCTCTCGTCGTCGACTCGATCCTCAGCGGGGAGTACGACGACGAGCTGCCGTCCAGGATCGCGGCGCTCGGCTGGCACGGACACGGCGAGGTGGCGGTGCTGGTGGGCACCGCCCCCAGGATGCTCGACGTCGACACGCTCAGACGCACCGCCAGACACCTCGACGCCGACGTGTTGATCGGGGTGCAGGGCAACCGGCTGGTGCTGGTGATCGGACGCGCGCACCCCGCGGTCACCGCGGACGCTCCCGACCCGACCCAGGAGCGTCCGGCGACGCTCGTCGATTTCATCGACATCGCCCGCGCTCTCGAGCCGGGATTCGGCGCCGGCCACCTCATCCTCGGCCACGAGGTCGCGAGTCTGGTCGACGCGTCACGCAGTGCGAAGGCCGCACTCGCCGGCTTCGCGGTCGCGCGATCATGGCGTGGCGCCCCACGGCCCGCGTTCGCCGACGATCTGTTGCCCGAGCGGGCTCTCGCGGGAGACGCCCTCGCCCGGTCGACACTGGTCGACCGGATCTACCGACCGTTGCGCGCGCATTCGACCGAGTTGCTCACGACCCTGTGGTGCTATCTCGACAATGGGCGATCGCTCGAGGCGACCGCCCGGGAGTTGTTCGTGCACCCCAACACCGTCCGGTATCGGCTCAAGCGGGTTTCCGAGGTGATCGGCTGGGACGCCACGGGCGCCCGAGAGGCGCTCATCATGCAGTCGGCGCTCATCCTCGGGTCGATCCACGATCCCGACACGAAGCCGACGGTCTCCCGCACCGCGTCCCGACGACGCACCGCCTCATGAGGCGGATTCCGACAAGGGTTCGCGCGTGTTTTCGTGCGATCCGCACAGCGCGGCCCAGCATGTCGTTGGGAGGATGAGAACGTGATCGTCGTCGTCTGCCCCGGCCAGGGCTCCCAGACCCCTGGCTTCCTCTCGAGTTGGCTCGACCACGACGTGTACGGCGATCAGCTGCGGGGCATGTCGGAGGCGATCGGCGTCGACCTCGTGGCCCACGGAACGACCTCTGATGCCGACACCATCCGCGACACCGCCGTCGCGCAGCCGCTCATCGTCGCCGCCGGCCTGCTCACCCTCAGCACGCTCCTCGCCGACGGCCGGCGGGATCGGGTCGCAGGCATCGCCGGCCACTCTGTCGGTGAGTTCACTGCGGCGGCCGGGGCGGGCATCCTGAGTCCTGTCGACGCTCTCGCCCTCGTGCGCGAGCGGGGAGCGGCGATGGCGGATGCCGCGGCAGACGGCTCCACGGGCATGAGCGCCGTGGTGGGCGGGTCCGAGCCGGAGCTGCTCGCACGACTCGCCGCTTCCGGACTCTCCCCCGCAAACTACAACGGCGGGGGCCAGATCGTGGTCGCCGGAGCCATCGAGGCGCTCGACGCCCTGCGGGCCGACCCACCGGCGGGCTCCCGCGTCATCCCACTCGCGGTGGCGGGGGCGTTCCACACGGCGACGATGGGTCCGGCCGTCGAGCGGCTCAGGGCCGCGGCGTCCGGTGTCTCCCGCAGCGACCCGACGATGACCATCTGGACGAACGCCGACGGCTCGGTCGTCGACAGCGGCGATCGATTCGTCGACCACCTGATCGGACAGGTGAGCTCCCCGGTGCGGTGGGATCTCACCATGGCGGCGTTCGACGCAGCCGGAGTCACCGGCATGATCGAGGTCGCCCCGGCCGGTGCCCTGGTCGGTCTCGCCCGGCGCGCCCTCAAGGGCGTCCGCACCGTCGCGGTGAAGACGCCCGACGACCTCGCCGCCGCCTTCGACCTCATCGACGGGACCCCATGACCCTCCCCATCCTGAAGCAATCGACCGGAGCCCCCTTCGCCCGCATCTACGGGATGGGCGCCGCCCGTGGCGACACCATCGTGACCAACGACGACATCGCCGGGCCGATCGACTCGTCCGACGAGTGGATCAGACAGCGCACCGGCGTCATCGAGCGACGACGGGCCGGCGCGGGGGTCGAGGCCGTGGACCTCGCGGTCACCGCCAGTCTCGAGGCGATCGCGGCATCCGGCATCCGGGCGGATCAGATCGGGGCCGTGCTCGTATCGACCATCAGCAACACCGTGCAGACCCCGTCGCTCGCTGCACTGCTCGCCGATCGCATCGGGGCGAACCCGGCGCCGGCCTACGACATCTCGGCGGCCTGCGCCGGATACACCTACGGCATCGCCCAGGCCGACGCCTTCGTGCGCAGCGGCCTCGCGGAGTACGTGCTCGTCGTCGGCGCCGAGAAGCTGAGCGACTTCGCCAAGCCGACCGACCGTACGATCTCGTTCCTGCTGGCCGACGGCGCCGGAGCCGCGATCGTCGGTCCGAGCGACACCCCCGGCATCTCGCCGACGGTGTGGGGCTCAGACGGATCCAAGTGGGATGCGGTGGGCATGGACAACACCCTCGGCGCCTACCGCGACGGCGCAGGCGACGTCGCCTGGCCCACCCTCCGCCAGGAGGGCCAGACCGTCTTCCGCTGGGCGGTGTGGGAGATGGCCAAGGTCGCGCAGCAGGCTCTGGATGCCGCGGGCGTGACGAGCGATCAGCTCGCCGCGTTCATCCCCCACCAGGCCAACATGCGCATCATCGACGAGTTCGCGAAACAGCTCCGTCTGCCGGAGTCGGTGCTGGTCGCCCGCGATATCGCGCGAACCGGCAACACGTCGGCCGCCTCGATCCCGCTCGCAACCCATGCGCTCCTCGCCGAGCACCCCGATCTGAGCGGCGGACTGGCCTTGCAGATCGGTTTCGGTGCCGGGCTCGTCTTCGGCGCCCAGGTCGTCGTCCTTCCCTAGACTTGACCACTGTCCCACGCCCCCCTCACAAGGAGAGAACACCATGGCCCTGACCAACGAAGAAGTCCTCGCCGGCCTCGCCGAGCTCGTGAACGACGAAACCGGCATCGCGGCGGATTCCGTCGAGATGGGCAAGTCGTTCACCGACGATCTCGACATCGACTCCATCTCGATGATGACCATCGTGGTCAACGCCGAGGAGAAGTTCGACGTGAAGATCCCCGACGACGAGGTCAAGAACCTCAAGACCGTCGGAGATGCGGTCACGTTCATCACGGCCGCTCAGGCCTAGTCGCGCTGTCGCCCCTCGGCCCCGTTGGCGGGCCGCCGAGGGAGCGGAGACGCCTCGATCGGGCGGGCAGCAGCATCACCACGGGAGGATCGACATGGTTTCCAAGAGGATCGTCGTCACCGGGCTCGGCACCACGTCGCCGCTCGGCGGCACGGTGGACGACACCTGGACCGCACTCCTGGCAGGGGTGAGCGGCGCGCGACCGCTCGAGCAGGAGTGGGTGTCGAAATACGATCTGCCGATCACCTTCGCGGCGCAGGCGGCCGTTCCGGCCTCCGAGGTGCTGGAGCGGGTCGAGATCAAGCGGCTCGACCCGGGGAGTCAGTTCGCCCTCATCGCCGCACGCGAGGCCTGGGCGGATGCCGGGGCACCCGACATCGATCCGGTGCGCATCGCCGTCGACTTCGCCACCGGCATCGGCGGTATCTGGACACTCGTCGACGCCTGGGACACCCTTCGAGAGCGCGGCCCACGGCGGGTGCTACCGATGACCGTCCCGATGCTCATGCCGAACGGACCCGCCGCGGCGATCAGCATGGCGCTCTCGGCGAGGGGCGGCGCGCGCACCGTCGTGTCCGCCTGCGCGTCGAGTACCGAGTCCATCGCCAACGGTTACGAGCACCTGCAGTCGGGCGCGGCGGACATCGTCATCGCCGGTGGCACGGAGGCCGCCATCCATCCGCTCCCGATCGCCTCCTTCGCCGCCATGCAGGCCCTCTCCAAGCGCAACGACGACCCGTCGAGAGCGTCGCGTCCGTACGACGTAGACCGCGACGGCTTCGTGCTCGGCGAGGGTGCCGGCGCGGTCGTGCTCGAGACCGAGGAGCATGCCGTGGCGAGGGGCGCGCGCATCTACGCCGAGCTCGCCGGGGGCTCGGTGACGAGCGATTCATTCCATATCACCGCTCCGGACCCCGAAGGCTCCGGTGCTGCGCGAGCGACCCTAGCCGCGTTGGCGCAGGCCGACGCGGACACCTCGGACGTCTCCCACATCAACGCCCATGCGACGAGCACCCCGGTGGGTGACATCGCCGAGTACACCGCCATGAGACGAGTCTTCGGCGACGATCTCGACGGCATCCCGGTCTCTGCGACCAAGGGGGCGACCGGGCATCTCCTCGGAGGAACCGGCGCGCTCGAGGCGATCTTCACCATCCTCGCCCTCCACCACAGGATCGCGCCTCCGACCATCAACCTCGACAATCAGGACCCGGCGATCCCCCTCGACGTCGTGACCTCCCCGCGGCCACTCGGCGACGGCGACCTGCTTGCGATCAGCAACTCCTTCGGCTTCGGCGGTCACAACGCCGTCGCGGCGTTCAGGAGCGTGTAGAAGTTTCCTCCGCGCCCCTCTCGATCGCGATCGTCTGCGACTACTACCTCGACTTCGTCGGCGGCGCACAGACCTCGATGCGCCAACAGCAGCTCGCACTGACCGGCGACGGTCACAGGGTGTCGATGGTGTCCGCGGCCCGAGGTCGGGGCGGCCGCGTGCGCGCCGTCGACGATGGACTCCGCATCCGTCCGCTGTTCACCATGCCGGGGATCGACATGCCGATCATCGTCAACGACAGAGCGACCCGCGATGCCCTGCGCGAACACTTCGTGGCCGCGGGCATCGACGCTGTGCATGTCGAGACCGAGTTCGGGTTGGCCCATGCTGCGGCCGACGTCGCCGCCGAGCTCGGCATCCCGGTGGTGCACACCGTCCACACCTTCTATTGGGCGAGCGAAGACGCCTGGCACGGGCCACTGGCACCTCTCGGTCGGGCCCTGCTCGGCCGTGTCACCGGGGCGGCCATCCCCAGGGGGCGCTTCACCCCCCGCCCGGTCGACAACCTGCTGCGCAATCTGACCCTGGCCATGGCGATGCGGGCGGATGTCGTCGTCTCCCCCTCGGCTCATCAGGCGCGCGATCTCGAGGACGCCGGTCTCCCCCGGCCGGTCGAGGTCGTACCCAACCCCATCGCGACCTCACCGCGCTCCCCGGTTCCGCTCGTGGACACCATCGGCGCGAGGCCGGTCTTTCTGTGGGTGGCCCGATGCGAAGCCGTCAAACGACCCCTCGTCTTCGCCGAAGCCGCCATCGACGCCCTCGCGAGAACGGGCGGAGGATTCAGCGTCGACTTCGTCGGCGACGGCACCGACCGAGCGGCTCTGCAGCGACTCGTCGCCGAGCATCCCCAGATCCGCGTGCAGGGGTCGCTCCCGCACGACACCGTGCTCGACATGATGGACGCCTCCTCCGTCGTCGTACTCACCTCGATCGGATTCGACAATCAGCCGATGACCATTGCTGAGGCGGTCAGCCGGGAACGCGGCATCCTGTACTGCGATCCGAAGTTGAGGGAGGGACTGCTGCACGCCGGGTTCCTGGCCGCGACGCCCGACGCTGCGGGCATCGCGGACGCCATCGTCGATCTGGTCACCACAGACGGACTCCTGCGAGAGCTCTCCCGGGGCGCCGCGCGCGACGGGGCGCAGTTCAGCCCGCACGGCTACGTGTCGAGGTTGACCGGCATCGTTCGGGGCGCCCAGGGGCTCATGCCGGTCTGACCTGCGTCGACGGCGGGGAGAGCGCCGACTCAGCCGACCTTGTGGAGCCAGACCACCTGGCTCGTATCGCTCGCGTGGCGGAACGCCTCGAGCTCGTCGTCCCAGGCCTGTCCGAGCGCGAGCCGCAGCTCACGGTGCAATTCGAGCGCATTGGACCCGGCGATCTCCATCGCGTAGCGCACCCGGTCTTCGGGGATGACCACGTTGCCGACGGTGTCGGTCTGGGCGAAGAAGATGCCGAGGTCGGGGGTGTGCAGCCAGCGACCGCCGTCGGTGCCGAATCCGGCGTCCTCGGTGACCTCGAACCGCAGGTGCTCCCATCCGCGCAGTGCCGAGGCGAGGACGGCACCCGTGCCGGGTGCGCCCTCCCAGTAGAACTCGGCACGGAGTGCGCCCTTGAGCACGGGTTGGTCGACCCACTCGAAGTTGACGGCGCGTTCGAGAGCGCGACCTGCGGCCCACTCGATGTGGGGCGCCAACGCGCGAGGTGCGGAGTGCACGAAAAGCACTCCCCGTGCAGTTGCAGCAGCCACGATTTCTCCGTTCGGTGAGGTGCGACTTCCCCATCGACCTGCGGAACGGATGACTCGTGGATCTGTACTCGTAACGGCGAACCGTCGCCCCATTATGACTGAAGGAACCACGGAATCACAAGCATGTGATTCCCGGACCGTCGCAGGCTCGTATACTGAGTAGGTCTTTACCCGGGAGGATGCGGTGTCGGTACGCGATGGGATGCTCGCCATCCTCACCCTCGGGCCGGCCTACGGCTCTCAGCTGCACTCCGAACTCACGGGACGCACCCCCCATCGCTCCCCCGTCAACGTCGGACAGATCTACACGACCATCGAGCGGCTGGGCAAGCAGGGGCTCCTCGTCGCGGCGGGCACCACCGACGACGGACTGCCGCTGCACGAGCTCACCGCCGCAGGGCGCGCGCGAGCGCAGGAGTGGATGACCAGGCCGCACGACGCGATGACCCTCGATTGGACCGAGATGATGGACCAGGTGCTCATCACGGCCTCGATCGACCAGAGCGCGGTGCAGGTGCTGGTCGGCAGGTACCGGCGGTTGTGGGCTGAGCGACGGGACGAGCATCCGGAGTCCTCTTCCAGTGCACGACTGCTCACCGATTCCGCCACGCGAACGCAGGCCGCGGCTGCCGTCGAATGGCTCGAGGAGGTCGAGCGGCGACTGCGGGATGCACCGCTCGCCCACCCGTACGCCGAGGATCGCCCCCGTCGCGGACGCCCATCGACCAAGCGGGATCCCGACCCGGGCTGAGAGGGCGCTACTTGGCCTGCGCATAGTCGTCGACGACGGCGACGGTCACCGGGAACGGCACGGGAATTTCGCCGAACAGGAGTCGCCCGGCGTCGAGCGCGGCCTCGCGCAGGGCATCGGCGACCCGATCGGCCAGGCCCGTCGGCGAATGGACGACGAGCTCGTCGTGCAGGAAGAAGACGAGGTGGGGTTCCGCGCGGAGGTCGTCGGAGGGCCCCAGGGCACGCAATCGACCGCGGAGACCCGCCATCCAGCACAGTGCCCACTCGGCCGCGGTGCCCTGCACTACGAAGTTGCGGGTGAATCGTCCCCAGGATCGCGACCGTGCCGTTGCCGCCTGCTGCTCGGCGGCGCTCGCGGTCTCGTCGTACCCCGGACTGATGCCGGGTGGCGAACTCCGGCCCAGCCGGGTGGTGACGATCTCACCGCGTTCGCCTGCCCTGGCTGCCTCCTCGACGAGGGCGATCGCCCGCGGGAACGCCCGCGCGAGCCGCGGGAGCAGGCGCCCCGACTCCCCGGTCGTCGCGCCGTACTTCGCCCCGAGCATCGCGACCTTGGCGTGGTCGCGGCTGTCGACGGCTCCCGCGGCCACGATGCCGGCGTAGAGGTCGCCGGCCGCTCCCGCCTCCGCCATGGCACGATCACCCGCAAGAGCAGCGAGGATGCGTGGTTCGAGTTGTGCCGCATCCGCGACCACGAGTGTCCAGCCGGGGTCGGCGACCACCGCACCCCTCACCTGACGGGGCAGTTGGAGGGCTCCGCCGCCGCCCTTGCTCGCCCATCGCCCCGTGACCACCCCGCCCGGCACGTAGTCGGGGTGGAACCGACCGTCGACGACGTTGGCGTCGAGCCACTGCCAGCCGCTGGCACTGGCGAGCCTGGCGAGCTTCTTGTACTCGAGCAGCGGTTCCATCGCCGGATGCTCGAGGCGTTCGAGATCCCAGGAGCGCGTCGACGTGGCCGGGATGCCCGCGCGCTGCAGGGCCTTCAGCAACTCGGGCGGCGAATCGGGGTTCACGTCGTCGGACCCGAGCTCGCCCCTCAGCCTGTCGAGGGCCGCCTGCATCGTGGCCGGACGCTGGCCGGCGACGGGTCTCGGTCCGAGCAGTCGCTCGAGGAGGGCCTCGTGCCGGTCACGGCGCCACGGAAGGCCCGCGAACCGCAACTCGGCCGCGACCAGCGCGCCCGCGGACTCCGCCGCGATCAGCAGGGAGAGACGGGATCTCTCCGAAGACGCTGCTATCGCGGCCCTCTGCGCCGCGAACTCGGCCACGACGTCGTCGGGCGGATCCGGTGCCTCGACCTCGAACAGCCCCCCGGTGGGCTGGCGCGGTTCCGGGGTCGGGTCGTCCCACCGCGAGCGAGGGGCGCGCGCCAGGCGGGAGGACGCCGTCAAGGTCGAGGCCCGGAGGATCGCATGGGTGAGCCGCAGGTCGACGCAGCGTTCGACCCGCACGCCGGCGGCGAGCAAGGGTGGGTACCAGACGCTGGTGTCGTTCCACACCCACCGCACACCGGGCTGCTCGCGGGCACGCACGGTGGCGGCGACATCGTCGACGGGGGTCGGCGTGAGGATCGGCGACCCGTCCGCGTCCAGTTCGGCGATGCTCACCCCCGCCGGGTCACGGATCAGGGCGAGGTACACGGCCCCAGTCTGCGGGGCGCCCGCGACATCCGCCGCCCTCCCGCCCCTCCCCGTGCGAAAACTCAGGACATTCGTCGTGGCGGCGGCGTGGACGGCGGCGGATACGTTCGCCGGCCGATGAAGTTCCTGAGTTTTCGCGTCGGCGCCGCGGGATCGGAGCCGCGGGATCGGAGCACGATGCGCGTCGGGCGTCGGGCGTCGGGCTCAGCCGGCGAAGGTCTCCATCAAGCGCGACCGGATCAGAAACCTCACCCCTTCCGGAGCCTCCACCGAGAACCCGCTCCCCCGCCCCGGCACGACATCGACCGAGAGGAAGGTGTGGCTCCAGTACTCGAACTGCTCCGCCGACATCCAGAAGTCGATCGGCTGAGGCGCAGCGCCCTCGGGCGCGATGTCGAGGCGGCCCAGCAGAACGTCGCGGTCGGAGGTGATGAAGTCACCGTCGGGGTAGCACATCGGGCTGCTCCCGTCGCAGCATCCTCCCGACTGGTGGAACATCAGCGGCCCGTGCTGCCCCCACAGCTTGCGCAGCAGTTCGACGGCCGCGGGCAGCAGTTCCACGCGCGGTACGCTCTCGCCTGGCACTGTGACCGTGCCGACGACCTTCTCGATGACGGACATCGTCGTCCTCTCGTCTCTCTCATCTGCTCCGCAGCCGGCGGCTGCGCCCGCGCGCAACTCTGGTCGCCCACGCGTCGACGCTACCGTGTGCACCTCGTTGCGGGTGCCGATCGTGACCCGTCCACGATCGGCACCCCACCCGCGACCCCCCACTCGCGGTGCACCCCACCGCCTCGAACCGAGAAACCGCGGCGGTAAGACGGGGCCTAGAAGAACCCGAGCTTGTTCTCCGAGTACGACACCAGCAGATTCTTGGTCTGCTGGTAGTGATCCAGCGCGAGACGACTGTTCTCACGGCCGATGCCGGAGCTCTTGTAGCCTCCGAACGCCGCGCCTGCTGGATAGGCATGGTAGTTGTTCACCCAGACCCGGCCGGCCTGGATGTCGCGGCCGGCCCGGTAGGCGATGTTGCCGTTGCGCGACCACACGCCGGCACCGAGCCCGTAGAGCGTGTCGTTCGCGAGGGAGATCGCGTCGTCGTAGCCGTCGAAGCTCGTGACCGCGACAACCGGGCCGAAGATCTCCTCCTGGAACAATCGCATCTTGTTGTGGCCCTCGAAGATCGTCGGCTGCACGTAGTAGCCGTCCGTCAGGTCGCCCCCGAGGTCGGCGCGCTCTCCTCCGAGCAACAGTTTCGCGCCCTCCTGCTTGCCGATGTCCATGTAGCTCAGGATCTTCTCGAGCTGATCGTTCGACGCCTGCGCTCCGACCTGGGTGTCGGTGTCGAGCGGATTCCCCTGCACGGCCTTCCTGGTGCGCTCGACCGCGGCGCCGAGGAACGAGTCGTAGATGGGCTTCTCGATCAGGGCCCGGCTCGGACATGTGCACACCTCGCCCTGGTTGAACGCGAAGAGGGTGAACCCCTCCTGCGCCTTGTCGTAGAACGCGTCGTCCGCGTCTCCGACGTCCTTGAAGAAGACGTTGGGGCTCTTGCCGCCGAGCTCGACCGTGGAGGGGATGATGTTCGCGCTCGCGTACTGCAGGATCAGCCGACCGGTCGTGGTCTCACCCGTGAACGCGATCTTGCGGATGCGTGGGCTCGACGCGAGCGGCTTGCCCGCCTCGACACCGAAACCGTTGACGATGTTCACCACCCCGGGCGGGAGGATGTCGCCGATGAGCTCGATGAGCACGAGGATCGACGCCGGCGTCTGTTCGGCGGGCTTGAGCACGACGGCGTTACCGGCGGCGAGAGCGGGCGCGAGCTTCCAGACCGCCATGAGGATCGGGAAGTTCCACGGGATGATCTGGCCGACCACGCCGAGCGGCTCGTGATAGTGGTAGGCGGTCATGTCGCCGTCCATCTCGGCGAACGAGCCCTCCTGGGCGCGGATGGCCGAGGCGAAGTAGCGGAAGTGGTCGGCGGCCAACGGAAGGTCGGCGTTGAGCGGCTCACGGATGGGCTTGCCGTTGTCCCAGGTCTCGGCGACCGCGAGGAGCTCGAGGTTGGCCTCGATCACATCGGCGATCCTGTTGAGCACCGCGGCCCGCTCGGTGGTGGAGGTCTTGCCCCACGCCGGAGCAGCCTTGTGGGCGGCGTCGAGGGCGGCGTCGATGTCCTCGGCCGTTCCCCGGGCGATCTCGGTGAACGGCTTGCCGTTCACGGGCGAGATGTCCTCGAAGTACTGACCCTTGACCGGTGCGACCCATTCACCCCCGATCCAGTGCTCGTAGCGGGGCTTGAACGTGACTGTGGCTTCCGGGGTTCCCGGGGCGGCGTAGACGGGCATGGCACTCCTTCGACAGCGTTGTCGTGCGGCCCGCAGCGGGCCGGCGTTGGGCCACGATAGGCCGCGGAAGGTTGCGTCGACGTTGCGGCCGTGTGGCGGCGATATCGCGGGCGCATCGCTCCCGACGCGGCGCCGACGTGGGCTCAGCGCCCGAGTTCGGCCTCGATGCGCTCGAGCCTCGTCACCACACCGGACCGCTTGGGAGACCGTGCCGGCAGCAACTCCAGGCACGCCCGCCAGACCTCGGTGTCGTAGGCCGCCTCGTCGGTGCGCGCGTAGGCGAGCAGCGTCTCGACCGCGGCATCGGCGAGCAGCGCGTCCCGCAGTCTGCGCGAGACCTCGCTCCGGATGTCGCGGACGCCCGGCGCCCGCGACGAGGGCAGCACCGACCCCTGATAGGCGCCGAGGGCGACCCGATGCGCCCCGCGATCGACGAATGCGACCACGCGGTGCGCGTCGAGCTCGAGCCCGGGCACGACCCGATAGGGCCTCGAATCCAGGCGCACTCCGGTGACACCTGCCGCCAGCACCCGCCGCAGACGCACCATCTCCGCGCGCAGGGTGACCGGCGACACGCCGTGCTCGAACAGGAGTCCGCCGAGGCGGTCGGCCGACAAGCCCTCCGGATACCAGGCGAGCAGGGTGAGGATCTCGGCGTGCCGCAGTGACAGCTCCTGGGCGGCACCAGCGGACCCGAGCGACGCGTGGTCGCGACCCAGCACGTGGAGGGTCGGCTCCGGAGGCCGGGAACGCGATGCCCGTCGCCTCGCGGGACGATGGCTCGCAGCATCCAGTCGCTGGATGCGCAGTTCCGCCTCGGCCGCCGCCACCGCCGCTTCAATCAGCGGCAGGGTGTGCGGGGCGACGGCATCGTCGCCGCCGGTGATGTCGATCACCCCGAGTACGCCGCCCGAGTCCGGATCGTGGATGGGCACCGCCGTGCAGCTCCACGGGTGCACGATGCGGTTGAAGTGCTCCGCCCGCTGGATCTGGATGCCGTGGTCGAGTGCGAGGGCGGTGCCGGGTGCGCTGGTTCCGACCCGCGACTCCGACCAGTCGGCCCCCTCGACGAAGAGCATGCCCTCCGCGGCGCTCTTCAGGGCGCGATCCCCCTCGATCCACAGGAGACGACCCTGTTCGTCACCCACCGCGACGATCAGGCCGGAATTCATGGCGTGGCGCACGAGGAGGGTCTGCACCACGGGGAGCACCAGGGCGAGGGGATGACCCGACCTGTAGTCGCGCAACGAGTCGTCGTCGAGCACGAGCTCGGGGTGGGCGGTGCCGGGATCGAGGGCCAGCGACAATGATCGCTCCCACGACTCGCGCACGACCGCACGCACCCCTCTGACCGGGCGCCTGTCGGTGATGACCCCGGAATGCGCGGATTCGAGCCGCCTCGCGAGCTCAGCCACCGAGTCGGCGTGGGGCATGGCCAACCACGGATTCGAACCGATGCGCGCGATCGGATCGGACGTGGGCACCGCTGCCTCCGGTCATCGATGAACGCAGGGACCCACTGATGCGGGTCGACACGATCACCCTAAGCCCGGCAGCCGATCATGCGGACCGATTCGCGGGGCCCGCTCAGGCGGAGTCCATCGCTGAGATCGGCATGCCACCGGCGGTGAGCGCCCGTCGACCCCGGATCAGTGGAGCAGACCGCCCTCGACATCGAGCACGTTCTTCTCGCCGGCCTCGATGGGCACCGCGAACCGGTTCTGCTTCGGCGGCAGCGGGCAATTGAAGTTGTAGCTGAACCCGCAGGGCGGGAGATAGGAGCGGTTGAAGTCCAGGGTGATGGATCCGTCGGCGTTCGGGGCGACCATCAGGAAGCGCCCGACGCTGTACGTGCTGTCGCCGTTCGTGGCGTCGGCGAAGACGAGAAGGAGTGCTCTGCCCTCTTTGAACGCGGCAAGGCTGTAGTCGACGCCGTCTTTGGTGAAGGTGATCTCCCCCGGGATGACGGTGTCCCGCGGCTTGCCCTCGTCTTTCAGATGCTCGATCCCCACGGTGGTGCCGCCTTCGATGACGGTCCATCTCGCCGTGATCACCCACTCCGGGTCGTACGGGAACGCGTCGATGCGTCCGAAGCGCCGGATACCGTCGGACGCGGCATCCCACACCCGCAGCGCGTAGGCCCCACCCTCACCGGCGATGACGAAGCCGGAGAGGGTGTCGGAGAAGACGACGTCGCCGGGCGCCTCGGAATCCTTGCCGGCGACGATCACCGAGCCGTCGACGAGCTCGCCGTCGACAGTGATCCCGTCGGCCGCGGCCGCGGTGAGCCTGAGACCGGACTCACCAGCCGGCAGCGGCGACCAGGTTCCCGGAACACCGTAGACGGGCTGTTCGGAGTCGATCCACTGGGTGTTCACGAGGGCGAGGTTGCCGCGAGGAGCCACCACCATCTGCTCCCTGCGGCGCCGATAGACGGCCAGGGCCTCCTCGGGAGTCGTCGGGTTCGTCGGGTTCGTCGGGCTCGGTGCGGCTGATGCGGTATCGGTCATGGTGTCCATCCTGGATCAGGTGTGGTGAGCAACGACGCCGGGCGCCGATTCATTTCCCGGTGGACGTCCGGCTCGCGTAGCCCGCGATGCGCGGAAAACGAGGATCGATGCGGCAATGCGCGAGCAGTAGTCATCGAGTTGACGGATGACGGACCGCAGGTAACACTCTCATAACGAGACCGGGGTACCCCCTCTCGCCACCTGGCACCATCGCCACTCGCCGTCGCCCGATCGACGCTCGATTCGCATGACACCGTGCGGACTGATTCGTGCATGCCCGAATGCGCTCGACACGAAATTGAGATCCCATGCATTCCCGGTCCCTCCGACCTGCCCTCTTGACCGAGCCACGATCGCGTTCTCGGGCGCGCGTGGCGTTGGCCGCGTCATCCGCCCTCCTGGTTGCGGTGGCGGTGTTCACCCCGACGCCGGCCGTCGGCGCACCAAGCGCACACTCCGCCGCCGCATCGATCGAATCGGTGGTGGTGCCGTCCGGCGGCTCGGCATCATGGAGACTCGGCGCGATCCCGACGGGCGCCACGGCCGCCGCGGTGACGTTCACCACGACGGGCGCCTGGCGGTCCACCGCGATCAGAGCGTCTCTCGGCGAGGGCACGGCGCCGACGGTGATCGTGGCCACCGACCCCGCGACAGCGACGCACACGGTGGTCATGCCGGTCGGAGCCCGCTTCGACGGCACGATGACTCTCGCGAGCGAGCGCGCGAGCGTGCGCGTGTCGGCGACAGCCGTGACGCCGTCGGTGAAGCAGGTCGTGCCGACGGGTGGTGCCGCCCGCTTCGCCCTGCCCCAGTCTCCGACGGGAGCCACCGCGGTGCGGGCGACCATCACAACGGAGGGGGCATGGCGTGCCACCTCGCTGTCGGTGGTGGGCGCGTCGACGACTGCGATCGCGGTCTCGGGTGCGGCTCGTGCTACCGGCACGGTCACCCTGCCGCTCGCCACCGACGGCAGCGTGACACTCGCCAGCACTCGAGCGAGCGTTGCGGTCACCCTGTCGGTGCTCGGATGGACCACGCAGGCTTCGGATCAGCCGGTGACCGAGCCCACCATGCCGCCAACGCCCACACCCACCGTGCCCACGCCGACCGTGCCTGCGCCGACCCGTCCGCCGTCACCTGCTGCGGCCGGGTTCCCGTCGGCTGAGTCCACGGGTGTCCCGTCCGGTGTGCGGCTGACTCAGCACACGGGCGACCTCCGCGTGACCACCCCTGGCGCGATCATCGAGGGCCTCGACGTACGCGGCCGGATCCTCGTCGAGGCCGACAACGTCACCATCCGCAATTCCGTCGTGCGCGGCACGGCGGCGGGATGGACCACCTCGACCGGGCTCATCATGAACAACACCGGACGTAAGAACCTCGTCATCGTCGACTCCGAGTTGACCGCGACAGTCAGGAACTCGTCTATCAACGGTGTCTTCGGGGCGAACTTCTCCGCTGAGCGGCTCGACATCAGCAACGTCGTCGACAGTGTTCGGATCCTGGGCGACAACGTCTCGGTGACCGATTCGTGGATGCACGACAACATCCACCTCGCCTCGGATCCGCTTCGCGCCGGCACGCCGACGCACGACGACTCGATTCAGATCGAGGGCGGACGCAACGTCACCATCGCCCGCAACTCGATGAGCAGCGCGAAGAACGCGGCCATCCAGATCACGCAGGGCCAGGGCATCGTCGGGAACGTCTCGGTGACCGGCAACTTCATGGACGGTGGCGGATGCACCGTGAACGTCTCTCAGAAGGGCGGCGGACCGATCTCGGGGATGTCCCTCACCGACAACACCTTCGGTGGGGCGTCGGCCATCGCGGGTTGCGCGATCATATCGCCGCCTACCTCACTGCTCGTCACAGCGCGAAACGTCTACCGGGACGGGTCACCGGTCACCGTGACCCGCGGCTCGTGATCGGCGCCGGCGGGTCGTCTCGGGCGGCGGCGCCCGAGCTCGGCCCGATAGCCTCGTCGAGCGCTCAGTCGCCGTCGCCCAGCGGCAGCTGCAGGGTGAAGAACGTGCTGTTCCCATCGAGCACGTAGTCCCCGACCGGACCGCATTCGACGAACCCGTGCCGCTCGTAGAGTCGCCTGGCCGGCGCGAAGTAGTCCTGGGTGCCCGTTTCGAGACTCACCCGGCGATAGCCGCGGCGCTGTGCTTCGGCGATGAGCTCCACAAGCAGAGCGGAGGCGACTCCCCGGCCTCGCGACGCGGCCACCGTCCTCATCGACTTGATCTCGCCCTCCGGCTCAGGCTCGTGGTCCGGGGCGCCCGGCGGTATGGCCAGCATCGTCAGAGCGCCGCATCCGAGAAGCAGACCGTCGTCGCGACAGGAGAGGAACGCGACATCCGCCCGCGCGAGAGCGGTGTGATCGAGCGCGTGCACGCTGTCGGCCGGGGAGGTGGCGAACATGTCGGAGAGGTGCTCGTCGAGCAGGGCGCGCACGTCGATGCGCTCCGGGCTGTCCGGGCCGATCGTCATCGCGGTCACCGGAGGTCGAACCTCACCAGTCCGACAGGGGCGGTGCGCCCGAGTGCTTCCACGAACTCCGCGTACCGCGGCAGTGTGCGATAGCGGATGTCGGCGGTGCCACCGGGGGTCAGGTCGAAGCGCGACCGCTCCCCCGTCGACGCCACGAGGGTGATCCGTTTCGCCGCGGTCTCGTAGCCGGGGGGTGTGGCCACGACGCTCGACAGCTGCGAGTAGTGGAACATCGACTGATCGATCTGCAGTCCGGACGGGGTGACGGTGATGCGCCGCGGCATCCTGTCGACCCTCCGTCGTTCGCGGCGGCGCCGGATCGCCCACCCGAGCGCGAGCCCGGCCGTCGGCAGCCCGACGACCATCACGCCGACTATGGCCGCGACGGCGAGAGCGTCGTCGACCGACTCGATCGGACTGACGACGACGGCCGCCACGAGCGCCGCGGCGACGACGAGGACTCCGGCCCCGGCGATCCATCTCCACGTTGAGCGGGGACTCGGATGACGTCGGTGGTCGAGGTCGAATACCTGAGCTGACGACGTCGCTCCACCGGCCCGGGCAAGCTGTGCGAGCGGGGGGTCGAGAGCGCCGACGATCGCGTGTCCCTCACGCTGTGCTGCACGCGGTGGAGAGGGCTCGTGCTCCGCGCCCTGCTGACCGACGCCCGCTTCGACGATGCCGATCGGCGCGAGATCGGCCATCAGATCGTTGAAGGTCTGCGCCGTGAACCATCGACAGAGCAGTTCGGTGCGCTCCCCCTCGCGAAGCGCGATCAGGGTGCGCTGCGTGCCCGAGCGCACTCCGTTGGTGGTCTCCCGCACCACCAGGGACGTGAAGTGGGTGGCGTCGCGCGGCCAGGTGTGGATGACTCGCAGACCCTTGCGGAACGCGACCTGCGTGGCATCCGTCTCCACCCGCACGGGGCCGGTCACCAGAACGGTGGTCAGGAGGCCTAGCCCGCCTACGATGGCGATCACCACGACAGCGCCGATGAGAACCCGCGAGTCGCGGTAGTCGAAGACATCTCTGACCACCAGCGGGATGCCGATCGCGAGGAGGGGTACAGCGATCAGTCCGAGCGCGAGAGCGCCGAGCCGACCCGAGACTCCACTGGAGTAGGTGCGGGTCGGCGTCTCGGCCGCCATCGGATCAGCGAGCGGCGCCGGCGAGAGTGCCCGTGGACTTGACGTCGGGCTCGTAGATCGAGCAGATGACCTCGCGGTCGCCCTGCTCCCACGTCTGGGCGGTCGGCTGGATCGGGAAGAAGTCGAACACCGAGGCATCGTAGGCGAGGCCGACGAACGCCTCGAACTGAGCGCCGCAACCGTCGGTCGCCAGTTGATCGACGTCGGCGGGGAAGGTGTCACCCGTCAAGTCGAAGAGGTGGAACACCTCGTTGTCGTGAGGCTGGTCGCACGGAACCGCGGGGATGTCTGCGATCTCCTCGGTCTCGGCGCCCGACCCGTCGTTGAAGCAGTCGCCGACCGCCACGTCGAAGACATCCTGCTGGCCCGACTCCTCGATCTCCTGGGTCTCGGGGTCGCGCTCGGCCTGAGCCGGGAAGATGCCCTCGAGGGCAGCGCAGCCGGTGAGGGTGGATGCCGCGACGGCGATCACCGAGGTGGCGAGAAAGAGGCGGACGGGACGACGGGACATCGATGTGCCTTTCGGAGCGGGTATGGCCGAAGCAATCGAGTCGTCGATAAGGCCGCTTCACGCTAGCAGCGCGGCACCGCTCGAGCAACAGGCACCGACCTCCAGCGGGGGCCCACGAACGCGATCACGATCCGTACGCCCCACGAGCGGATCCCCGCGATGAGGCAGCGGGCACCCGCTCGTAGGGCGGACGGGACTTGACTCCCCTACTGAGCCGCCTGTCGACGCTCCGCGCCGCCCGGACTGCTCAGCGGGGGCCCACGAACGCGATCGCGATCCATACGCCCCACGAGCGGATCCCCGCGATGGAGCAGCGGGCACCCGCTCGTAGGGCGGACGGGACTTGAACCCGTGACCGACGGATTATGAGTCCGCTGCTCTAACCAGCTGAGCTACCGCCCCGCGCCGCAGACTCGCGGACTAGGAAGCCGGGTTGTCGAGCGACACCTCGGTGACCGGATCGGTCACCTTTTCCCCACGATACAGGCTCTCGAAAGTGGTCAGAGTGCGCTCGATGTCGTGGGCACCGATGAACGACAGGCTGGCCCGCTTCATGCGATCGAGTTCCTCCGCGGATGCCGTGAGCACCGTTGTGAGCTTTTCGGCGAGGTCGTCCACGTCGCCCGGGGTGAAGAGGTAGCCGTTCTCGCCGTCGTGCACGAGGTGCGGGAGCGCCATGGCATCCGCAGCGACGACAGGCAGCGCCGACGCCATGGCCTCCAGGGTGGCGATGCTCTGCAGCTCGGCGATCGACGGCATGGCGAAGACCGTCGCGCGCGTGTACGCCTCCTGCAGCTGCTGGTCGGTGACGAAGCCGGTGAAGGTCACCCTCGATCGGATGCCGAGGCTCGTCGCCAACTGCTGCAGTTGGTGGAGGAGGTCACCGCCGCCCACGACATCGAGTCTCACGTCGAGTGCCTTGTCGAGCTTCGCCACGGCTTTGAGCAGCACGTCGATGCTCTTCTCGCCGGTCACCCGCCCGACGAACAGGATGCGATTCTCACTGCGCTGCGCGAAGTCCGGCGTGTAGTGCGACGCATCGATCCCGCAGGAGATGGCGTGCACGTCGGGGAGGTCGATGGCCCGCTCGAGGAAGTTCGCCGCTTTGCGGGTAGGGCTCGTGACCGCCTCGGCGAGGGCGAAGGTCTTGGCGGCGTCGCTCCAGGCCAACCGGATCGCCGTGGCCCTGATGAAGTGCGGCAGGAGGGTGTGCTCGATCATGTTCTCGGGCATGAAGTGGTTGGTCGCGATGATACGGATGCCGCGCGCCGCGGCCTCCCTGGCCAGGCCGCGTCCTACGAGGATGTGCGACTGGATGTGCACGACATCCGGGGTGAAGGTGTCGAGGATGATCGCCGCGTTCTTGCGCATCCGCCACGGCAGGGCGTACCTCAGCCAATCGTGCGGGTACCAGCGGTACGACTTGAGCCGGTGGGCGACGAACTTCTGACCTTCGTGCTGCTCGCGGAACGTGCCGTAGCGGCGGCTCGAGGCCGGTGCGACGATCCGCACGTCGTGACCTCGCCCGACGAGGCCGGCCGCGAGCCTCGCCGCGAAATTGGCGGCGCCGTTCACGTCGGGCGGGAAGGTGTCGGCCCCGATCAGGATGCGGAGGGGCCGGTGATCCCCGGCGGGTCGGCCGGTGGAAGCTTCAGACAAGACGGTGGGTGTCCCTTGCAGTCGTCATCGAGGATTGTGGCTCGTTCGGGCTTTCGGAGGCGCTGGATGCAATTTACCCTAGGCCCGAGCCTGAGGGTGGTGCTTCGCCAACTGGAACACCCCGTAGATCGCGATCGCTCCGGCCACGACGAACGCGATGATCGCGAACAGCGGAGCCCCCGCCGCCTCGCCGAGCACGACGATGCCGATGCCGACCGCCACCAGCGGGTCGATCACGGTGAGGCCGGCGATGACGAGGTCGGGAGGGCCGGTCGAATAGGCGTTCTGCACGAAGTAGGCGCCGAGCACCGTGGCGGCGACGAGGGCCACGATGCAGACCACCGTGAGGATCTCGAAGTTGTTGCTGAGGATGCGGTTGATGACGACCTTGGCGAGCGTCGCCACGAAACCGTAGAGCAGCCCCGCCCCGATGATGTACACGATCGCCTGAACGCCGTTCTTGCGCAGAAGGGTGCTGAACACGCCGGCGAGCACGAGCACGATGCCGAGGATCACGAGCACAGTGATCAACTGCCCGTTGGTGATCGGCTCCTCGCGGGCGGTGAAAGCGGCGATGGTCACGAAGATCGCGACGCCGCCGACGCAGAGCGCTATCGCCCGGATCGTCATCCTGTCGAGCCTGACCTTCGTGACCCTGGAGTTGACGATCGCAGTGATCACGAGGGCCACCGCGCCGAGCGGCTGCACGACGATGAGGGGCGCCAGGGTGAGGCTGATGAGCTGCAGCACGATGGCGAGCGCGAGCATGAGAGTGCCGAGCACCCACGATGGGCGCGTGAGCAACGCGAGCAGCTGCCTCCGATCGAGCCCTCGCGAGGCGCTGCCGATCCGCTGCTCGACCTTCGCGACACCCCGGTGCTGGAACTGGGCGCCCAACGCGAGGAAGACGGCGCCGACCAGGGCCACCGGGATCCCGAGCCCCTGCAGAGGGGTCAGGGTCAGCACCTCGTCGGTCACCGAAGTCAGGTCGAACAGCACAGAGCGACCCTAACGGCACCTCCCCGGATAATCTTGGCGAATGGCCGTCCTCCCGATTCTGATCACGGGGGATCCCGTGCTTCACTCCCCCGCGCACGACGTCACCGAGTTCGGTGTCTCGCTCGATCGACTCGTCGCCGACCTGTTCGACACGATGGAGGCCGCGCCGGGTGTCGGCCTCGCGGCGCCGCAGGTCGGTGTGGCGAGTCGCGTGTTCGTCTGGGACTGGACGGATGACGACGGCCTCCGCCACCGAGGAGTCGCCGTCAACCCGGCTCTCCTCCTCAGCCCCACCCCGGCCGGCGATCCCGACGAGGAGGCCGACGCCGAGGGGTGCCTGTCGTTCCCCGGCGAGAGGTATCCGCTCCGTCGGGCGCAGATCGCGGTGCTCACGGCGGTGGATGCCCACGGAACTCCGATCCGCGTCGAGGCCGAAGGGTGGCTCGCCCGCATCCTGCAGCACGAGTACGACCACCTCGACGGCACCCTCTACGTCGACAGGCTGGACTCCGCGTGGGATCGCGCGGTCGCCAAAGTCGTCAGACGGTCGGGGTGGGGCGTGCCCGGCGGCACCTGGACGCCGGGGGTCGACGACCTCGACGCCTGACCCCGGCGGGTGATGCGTGCTGGAGGTGCACCCGGGTCGTCCTCTCCGGAGCCGCGCGGCAGGCTCGGTCAGCCCAGAGCGCGCAGCAGCGCGGCAACCCCGGCTGCCGCGATGACGACCAGGATGAACGGCACGCGCAGCCACAGCAGGAGGGCGGCGACCGCGACCGCCGGCACCCGGGCATCCAGCACGATCCCACTCCCGCCTGCGACGGTCTGCACGGCGATCAACGCGGCGAGCAGGGCGACGGTCAGCAGGTCTGCGATGCGGGACGGCATCGGTCGCTCGAGCAGCGACGGCGGCGCAAGGTAGCCGGCGAGTTTGAGGGAGAGGCACGCGAGCGAGGCGACGACCACGACGAGCCAGAGGGTCACGGGGTGACCTGCTTCGCGGCATCCGGTTCACGCGGTCCGAACCAGTTGAAGACCCCGACGACGATCGCGGCGGACGCGGCCACCAGCACCGGCAGCCCGGGGATGAGCACGGGGGTGAGCGCGATGGCGAGGGTCGCGGCCGCCGCAGCGACGGCGACGGTCTGGAGCCGCCGCAGCCGCGGCCAGAGAAGTCCGAGGAAGGCGGCGGCCGCGGCGGCATCGAGTCCGTACTGGCGGATGTCGCCGAGCGCGTCACCGATGACGGCACCGATCAGGCTGGTGAGATTCCAACCGACGAACGTGGCGGCCGCGGTGATCCAGAACCCGAGTCGCTGTGTGCGGAGTGTCGACTGGGTCATGGCCACCGCTGTCGTCTCGTCGATCGTCACCCAGCCTGCGGCGACCCGACGCCAGAAACCCGTGCCGATGATCGGCGACATCCGCAGTCCGTACACACCATTGCGGATGCCGAGCACCGCCGCACTGATGACGGCCACCGGACCGGCGGCGACACCTCCCGTCGCGACGACTCCGACCAGGGCGAATTGCGAACCCCCGGTGAACATGACGAGGCTCATCACGCAGGTCTGCCACACGTCGAAACCCGCGGCCACGGCGAGTGCGCCGTACGACACCCCGTAGCTCGCTGCGGCGAGACCGACGGTGAGACCGGCGCGGATGACCCGGCGATCCCCGGGATCGCGATCCACCATGCGGCTTCAGCCCTGGAGATCGACGGTGTGCACGCCGTTGTCGAAGCGCACCGCCGGGAAGATGGCCGAGACCGAGAACCCGACGCCGGGAACCGAGTAGGCGGCGAAGACCCCGCCGAACGCGTCGGCGCGGGCGCGCATCTCGGTGATGCCCTCGCCGGAGACCACCTCGACCAGGGAGTTCAGGTCGTCCTGCACCGAGTAGCGGCGCTGCTGGGAGATCTCCGAGGGGTCGAGCCCTGACCGCCGGGCGTCGGCGAGCACCCCGTCGTCGTCGACGAGCACCTGCAGGCCACGATCTGTCCAGGTGAACGACACCACCACATCGGTGCCGACCCCGCCGAACTGCAGCGCGTTCGCGAGCGCTTCCTCGACGATGCGGAACACCGCGACCTCGGCGCCCTGTGGCAGATCGAACCGCTCGCCCGATTCGGCGAACGAGATCTCGAGACCTCGGGTCCGGTGGGTGTCGAGCAACTCGACGATCGACGACAGGCTGGGGATCGACACCGCACGGGACTGCCCCTCGGCGGCGATGGAGGCGACGCGGCGCAGATCTGCGAGGGTCGAGCGCGCGGCATCCGCGATCTGTCCGGCGGTGCGGGAGACGACGCCCGGATCGGTCTGGACGACGTACCTGGTGGCGTCCGCCTGGCGCACCATGCCGGTGAGCGTCAGTACGGCCACCTCGTGCAGTTCGCGGATGATCGTCAGCCTCGTGCCCTGGGCGGCGAGCGCGGCGTCGAGCTCGGCGACACGGTCGTCAGCCTGATCGAGCTCGCGCGACAGCAGGGCGGTGTTCCTGGCCGAGATGCCCCACAAGACGCTCATCACCAGGGCGAGTAGCACCGCGATCCCGAGGATCACGGCCGCTGGAGTCGGGTTGGCGGCGATCCACTCGAGCACGGTTGCCCCTCCTGGGCGCCGGCTGTGCGCGGCGACACCCTGCGAGAACCCTACCCGCGCCCCGGCGCCTCCGACACCGCGCCGCCAACGCTGCGCCGCCGCCACCGCGCCGCCGACTCTGAGCCCCCGCCACCGCGCCGCCGCCCGGCCGGTCCCTCCTGATCGCGAAGGCCCAGGTCACCGAATAAGCACGGGCCATCGCGAAGCACCGGTTGTCGCGACGCTCCCGTTGCACGAAGCCCCCCATCGTGACCCCACCGCCCGTCGCGAAAACTCAGGAACTTCGCGCACACGCTCGTGAATCTCCAGGCGATGAGCACTGCCGCGCGACCATCGTCCTGAGTTTTCGCACCGTCGCGCCCATTCGCGCCCACGAGACCGGCTCGGCTCCGCGAAAACTCAGGAGAAGTGTCGATGCCCACCTGTGACTCCAGGCGTCCGGGGACGCGTCCGTGACGGAAGTCCTGAGTTTCCGAACCCCAGGCGGCAGGTGACGGGCGTGGCGCCCCGCAGCACCGGCGTTGGGGGCGCGCCCGGCGCTCAGCGCCCCGGCGCTCAGCGCCCAGTTGCTCAGCGCGGCGGCTGCTCGACGCGATTCGCTCTCAGCACCTCGAGTCGAGCCCGATACTCCTTCTCGTCGATGTCGCCCTGCGCGAATCGTTCGCCCAGTGTGGCCTCCGCGCTGCGCGTCCCGTGCATCGACTCCCAGTGGGCGAAGCGGGCGCCGGGGCCGCCGGATCGCCGCCAACGCCGTCCGACCAGGGCCACGACGAGGGCGACGACGCCGATCCAGAACAGGGGCACCAGTACGAAGAGCCAACCGAACGGCGGTCCCCACGGCCCGTCGTCTCGTCGATCGGCTGCCAGGACTGCCGAGGAGAGGGCGGTGACGATGGGCGAAGCGACCAGCGTGGACATGATCATGGTGGGTCCTTTCCGAGAGGCGGCCGAGCGCCGCACTCCGAGTCTCGGGCGGCGGCCGCCGTCGCGGATCTCCCCCGGGGATGCCGTCCGCTACACCACGGGGAGCAGCAGGCTCCCCGGCTCTACTCCGCCCGACCCGCCCTGACGAGGCCGGTCTCGTACGCCACGACGACGAGCTGCACCCGGTCCCGCGCGGGGAGCTTCGACATGATCCGCGACACGTGCGTCTTCGCCGTCAGGGGGCTCAGGAACAACGCGCGCCCGATCTCCTCGTTCGTCAGCCCCCTGCCCACCAGGGCGAGCACCTCCCGTTCCCGGTCGGTCAGCACCTCCAACGGGGTTCGATCCGGCGCCGACTCGAGGGTGCCGGCGACCCGCTCGAGCAGTCGCCGCGTTACGCGGGGGGACAGCAGCGCCTCGCCCTCCGAGACGACGCGCACCGCCCTGATGAGCTCCACGGGCTCCGTGTCCTTCACGAGGAACCCGCTCGCCCCCGCCCGGATTGCCTGCGCCACGTACTCGTCGAGCTCGAAGGTCGTCACGATGATGATGCGCGTCGTCGTGAGCGAGGGCTCGGCCACGATGCGTTCGGTCGCCCAGAGCCCATCGCCGTCGGGCATCCGGATGTCCATGAGCACCACGTCCGGACCCGTCTCCATGACGAGCGACACCGCCTGCCGACCCGTTCCGGCCTCGCCGAC
>JBEANR010000154.1:0-7863 GCA_041165365.1 Actinomycetota bacterium
GATCACGATGACGGCGAATCGGCGATCCCCGTCGACCCTCGCACGAGGGCGCAGCGTCAGTTCGACGTCCTGATGGGGGTGCTGTCCGCCGGCATCCGCTCGTCGGAGACCCCGGGGTCGACGCGGTCGCTCACCGCGGTGTCCGTAGTCGTGCGCGCTGAGGATCTCGTCGCCGGAACCGGCGCCGCCTGGCTCGACGAGGTACTCGAGCCCATCTCGGCCGTCCATGCCGCCGCCCTCGCGTGCGATGCCGGATACCGCCCGGTCATCGTGGGCGATCTCGGCGAGATCCTGTATCTCGGTCGCACGCAACGGCTCTTCTCAGCGGCTCAGCGCAAGGCCCTCGCGGTGCGCGACGGAGGCTGTGTGTGGCCGGGGTGCGACGCTCCACCAGGATGGTGCCAAGCCCATCACGTCGTCGAGTGGCGGCGGGGTGGGCTGACCGACATCGACAACGGCGTGCTGCTCTGCGCCGCCCACCATCACCTGTTGCACGAGTCCGACTTCACGATGCTGATGGTCGCCGGGCGTCCGTATCTGATCGCGCCGAGGCATCTCGACCCGGAGCAGGTGCCGCGAGCGGTGGGGCGGTCGCGGGTGCTGATGAGGGCAGGATGATGCGGCAGAGCGAGCGAGCCCCGGATGACCGGGGATGCCGTTCAGCAGTCGAGGCACCAGACTGGTGCCACCGCAACGGAAGGCACCCCCCTTGGCCGAATCCACCGACACCCGTGTCGCCGTCTACATCGACTTCGACAACATCGTCATCTCCCGGTACGACCAGCGCAGCAAACGGGGTCAGTTCCACACCGACAAGGCGCGCAGTTTCAGCCCCCAGGAGAATCCGGACTCCGACATCACCAAGCGGTTGGAGGACGCCACCGTCGACCTCGGTGCGGTGCTCGACTTCGCCTCGTCATTCGGCACCATCGCGATCAGCCGTGCCTACGCCGACTGGTCGGCCACCGTGAACGCGAGCTACCGGCGTCAGCTGATCGAGCGCGCCGTCGACCTCGTGCAGTTGTTCCCCACGACGGCCGCGATGAAGAACGGGGCAGACATCCGTCTCGCCGTCGACGTCGTCGAAGACCTGTTCAGGCTGCCCGATCTCACCCATGTGGTCATCGTCGCCGGGGACTCCGACTACGTCGCTCTCGCCCAGCGCAGCAAACAACTCGGTAGGTACGTGGTCGGGATCGGAGTAGCGGGGTCCACGAGCAAGGCACTCGGGTGGGCCTGCGACGAATTCGCCGATTACGACTCACTGCCCGGCGTGAATGCCGCCGTACCGGAGCCGGCGCAGCTGCCGGTGGCCGCGGCATCCGGCCAGTCCACGGCGGCAGCAGTCGAGACGCAGACGAGACGGGGCCGACGCTCGAAGCCGAAGAGCGACAAAGACATCGCCAGCGACCTCATCGTGCGGGCGCTGCAACTCGGGCAGGCCAAGACCGACGACGAATGGCAGTCGAGCGGCACGATCAAGAATCAGATGCTGCGGATGGATCCGACGTTCCAGGAGCGCGCTCTCGGCCACAAATCGTTCACCGACTTCGTGCAGTCACTGGACGACCTCATCGAACTCGACGACGGCCACCCGTCGAGGCGGATGAGGCTGCGCCCGAAAGCCTGACCGGCAGGACACCGCTGCGGCGGCGCGACGAGGGCCGCAGCCGTCGTGCGTTCGATACCACCCGCCACGGTCACGCCTCCTTGCGTGCTCCGAAAATACGGCGGTACGCGGTCGGGGTCACCTGCACGGTGCGGAGGAAGTGCTGGCGCAGCACGGCTGCGGTTCCGAAACCGCAGTCGACGGCGATGCGATCGACAGGCAAGGCGCTCTCCTCGAGAAGCTCCTGAGCGCGGATCACGCTTTGGCGGGCGAGCCACGCCGCGGGGGTCGCCCCCATCTCTGCGCGGAACCGTCGGGCGAAGGTGCGCGGCGACATGTCAGCGCGAGCCGCGAGATCGGCGACGGTCACCTCGAGCTCGAGGTTGTCGATCATCCAGTCCGACATGGCGGCGAACGAATCGCTCGAGGTCACCGCGCCGGGGGCGGCGATGTACTGGCTCTGGCCGCCCTCGCGTTGCGGGGGCACGACCATGCGTCTGGCGATGACCTTGCGGTGACCGGCGCCCGCGACATCCGCCAGACTTGACGCGATGCCCGCCAAACACTCCCTCCTCGCGCTCCTCGTCGTCGCGATCTGGGGACTCAACTTCGTCGTCATCGACGAAGGGCTCACTGACATCCCGCCCCTGGTGTTCCTCGCCCTGCGGTTCGTGGTCGTGGCCATTCCGGCGATCTTCTTCGTACGCAGCCCGGCGATCGGATGGCGCGACCTGCTGCTCATCGGCGCGTTCCTGAGTCTCGGGCAGTTCGCGCTGCTGTACGTCGCCCTCGCGCTGGGGATGCCTGCCGGACTCGCGTCGCTCCTCCTGCAGACGCAGGTCGTGCTCTCCGTGCTCATCTCGGCCGTCGTGCTCCGGGAGCGCCCGACGGTGCGGCAGGGCATCGGCATCGCCGTGGGCATGGTGGGGCTCGGCATCGTCGTGGTCGGCCACACGAGCGCCGCCCCGTGGTTGCCGCTCGTCGTGACCCTGCTCGCCGCGCTGTCGTGGGCGATCGGCAACGTGCTGAGCCGACGGGCCGCCGCCTCCTCAGGACTCTCGCTCGTGGTGTGGTCGGCTCTGATCGTGCCGGTGCCGAGTCTCGCGCTCGCCGCGCTGTTCGATCCGCCCGCGGTCATCCTCGACGCGATCGTCACGATCTCACCGACCGCCGTGGCCAGCACGATCTACACCGCCGTCTTCGCCTCGCTGGTCGGCTACACGATCTGGAACTCGCTGCTCGCCCGCTACCCGACGAGCGCCGTCGTACCGTTCACGCTGCTCGTGCCTGTGCTCGGCATCGTGGCGGCGTGGGTCGTGCAGGGCGAACAGCCGACGGCGTCGCAGTTGGCGGGCGGCGCGATCATGCTCGCCGGGCTCGCCGCCGCGGTCGTGCGACGCCGGCCGGCACGTCCGGTGGCGGATGATCGAGGGTCACCCGCGCCGTCACCGGAACCGAGCGGCTGACCTCTTCCGCCGGTCGCGGCACAGTGCCAGCATGGAGTATCCGACCGAAGGAGTTCGCCATGTCCACAGTCCTCGCTCCGTATCTCAGCTTCCGCGCGAACGCCGAGGAGGCGATGGAGTTCTACCGATCTGTGCTCGGTGGGGAGGTCACCTCCAACCGCTACGGCGAGTTTCACATGGGCAGCCCCGAGGAGGCCGACAAGATCATGCATTCTCAGCTCGTGACCCCGGGCGGACTGATCCTCATGGCGGCCGACACCCCTGACGAACTCGATTTCACGCCCGGCACCAACTTCTCGGTGTCGATCAGCGGAGAGGACGTCGACGAGCTGCGCGGGTACTTCGACGGGCTCTCCGAGGGCGGCACGGTGACCGCCCCGTTCGAGCAGTCGCCGTGGGGAGCCGTCTTCGGGATGGTGACCGACAGGTACCAGATCCACTGGATGGTGAACGCGGATCCCGCGGGCTCCGACGGGTAACCCTCGGCCGCCATCTGCTGTCACAACCGGGCGGGTCAGAGCCTGTCGAGGTCGCAGTTCGAGAGGTCAGAGCCTGTCGAGGTCGTCGGCGAGAGCGGCGAAGAACTCCGCGCAGACCGCGGGGTCGGCGACATCCGCGGTCTGGAAGCACGTGCCGCGTACGACGAGGTTGCCACGACGGATGTCGGCGGCCTCGAACACCCAGGGGATGACCTCGTCGCTCGGCGCTGCGGGATCAGCCTCGGGGTCGGCGCCGTCGTCGGAGACGGGCGTGTTCACGCCGGTCTCCGTCCATGAGGCTCCGTCGATCGCGTCCGACGAGGAATCCAGCGCACCGACGGTGACGCCCGACGACTGGAAGCCGTCGCCGGAGTATCCGGCACTGCACGTCGCGATGGTGGAGTTGAGCGAGTCCACCTGGGCCGCCGCGTCGTCGACGGTGTCGAATCGTCGGACCGTCGCCGTGAGGGAACCGGACCCCGAGTCGTCGACCCAGCTGCCGAGGTCGGACACGATGTCGTCGACCCCGGAATCGTTCAGCGAGACGGCTTCGTAGAAGGTGAGGGCGGCGCAGTCGGCCGGGGAGACCGGGATACCGTCGTAGAGCCCGAGCACTCCCGAGACCTCGTCCGAACCCGATCGCGGGTTGGCGTCGTCGACACCCCATCCGGTGGGGACGGTCGGCGCGGCCAGGCGGTCGACGACGTCGAGATCGAAGACGGCGTCGTCGTCGGGGGTGCGCTCGCCACCGCCCTCGATGTCGGGCCGTGGATCGGAGTCGGAGCTGGATGACCCGTCACCCTGGTCGGCGAGGGAACCGACGGCTCGCGCGCCGACGTAGAACAGGCCGGCGCCGACCAGCAGCAGCAGGGCCAATCCCCCGGCACCGATGGCGACCCACATGCCGGTGCGGTTGGGGGGCACCGGGGCGGGCGGTGCGGCGTCGCTCGCCGTGCCCGGGACCGCTACCGCGGCGGCGGCGGCGGCGACGTCCGCCTCGGCGGCACCCGGCGCGACAGCGCTCGTGACATGCTCGGTCCACTGGGCGCCGTCCCACCACCTCAGCGACTGCGGGTCGGTCTGGTCGGCGTACCACCCCGCCGGGATACTCACGCCGGTGTCTCCGGTGCCGGTGCGCCGGCCGATTCGCCCGCCGCATCCTGCGCCCGCACCAGAACGAGTTCGCGCACGCGCGCGGCATCCGCCTGGCCCTTCATCGCCTTCATGACCGCCCCGATCACCGCGCCGGCGGCCTGCACCTTGCCGTCACGGATCTTCGCGAGCACGTCGGGTTGGGAGGCGAGAGCGTCGTCGATCGCCGCGATGAGCGCACCGTCGTCCGACACCACCGCGAGGCCGCGGGCGGCGACGACCTCCGTCGGCGTGCCCTCCCCCGCGATGACCCCTTCGAGCACCTGTCGGGCGAGACGGTCGGTCAACTCTCCACCGTCGATCATCGCGATGAGGGCGGCGACCTGAGGCGGAGTGACGAGAGTCGCGGCATCCACACCCCGCTCGTTCGCGGTCCGGCTGATCTCACCCATCCACCAGGTGCGCGCCGACTGCGGGGACGCACCGGCATCGACGGTCTCGACGACCTCGGTCAGAAGGCCCGCGTTGACGATCGACTGGAAGTCGATGTCGCTGAATCCCCACTCCCCCCTGAGCCGTCTGCGGCGCAGCACCGGGGACTCCGGCAGTTCGGCGCGCAGCTTCTCGATCAGCTCGGGTGACGGCTCCACGGGCAGCAGATCGGGCTCGGGGAAGTAACGGTAGTCGTCCGCATCGCTCTTCGGGCGACCCGCAGAGGTCACCCCGGTGTCCTCATGCCAGTGCCTGGTCTCCTGGATGATCGTGCCTCCGCCGTGCAGGATGGCCGCCTGCCGCTGGATCTCGTAGCGGATGGCGCGCTCGACGCTCCTCAGCGAGTTCACGTTCTTCGTCTCGGTGCGGGTGCCGAGGATGCCCGACCCCCGCGGCGACAGCGAGATGTTCGCGTCGCAGCGCAGATTGCCGCGCTCCATCCGCGCCTCCGAGATGCCCAGGGCACGCACGATGTCGCGAATGGCGGAGACGTAAGCCTTCGCGAGCTCGGGCGAATCCCTCTCGGCTCCGGTGATCATCCGCGTGACGATCTCGACGAGGGGTACGCCAGCCCGGTTGTAGTCGACCAGCGAGTACTCGGCCCCCTGGATGCGGCCCGTGGCGCCGCCCACGTGGGTGAGCTTGCCGGCGTCCTCCTCCATGTGGGCCCGCTCGATCGGGATACGGAAGGTGCGGCCGTCGGCGAGCTCGACCTCGACCTCCCCGTCGAAGGCGATCGGTTCATCGAACTGGCTGATCTGGTAGTTCTTCGCGAGGTCCGGGTAGAAGTAGTTCTTGCGAGCGAAGCGGCTGGATGGCGCGATCCGGCACCCCAGGGCGAGACCGAGGCTGATCGAGTTCTCGACGGCCCTCTCGTTCACGACCGGCAACGAACCGGGCAGTCCCAGGTCGACGGGTGTGATCTGCGTGTTCGCGTCGGCACCGTGATGCGCGGCGAAAGCGGGGTTCGGCGCATCGGAGAACATCTTGGTGCGGGTGTTCAACTCGACGTGCACCTCGAATCCGAGCACGGGCTCGAAGAGCTCGAGGGCCCGATCGAAGTCCATCAGTTCTGCTCTGGCCATCAGTGCCGCATCCCGTCTGCTGGTGAGTGCCGCATCAGACCGCGCCCTCGCGCGCCGCGTTCATCTCGGTCGGTTCGAGCGCCGGCGCCCTGCTGAGCAGCGTGCCGCCCCACGAGTGTTCGAGCAACGCCTCGACGGCCGCACCGACCGAGTACAACCGGGCGTCCTGGTAGGCGGGCGCCATGATCTGCAGGCCGGTCGGCAGGCCGTCCTCAGGGGCGAGCCCCATCGGCAGACCCATCCCGGGAACGCCCGCGAGATTCGCCGGGATGGTGGTGATGTCGTTGAGATACATCGCGAGCGGGTCGTCGAGCTTCTCGCCGAGCTTGAACGCGGTGGTCGGCGCCGATGGGGACACGAGCACGTCGGCGCGGGCGAAGGCGGCGTCGAAATCGCGCTGGATGAGCGTGCGCACCTTCTGCGCGCTGCCGTAGTAGGCGTCGTAGTAGCCGGCCGAGAGCGCGTAGGTGCCGAGGATGATGCGGCGCTTCGCCTCGTCGCCGAAGCCGGCTTCGCGGGTCGCGGCCATCACGTCTTCGACGGTTCCCCCGCCCTCGGGGGTGACCCGCAGGCCGAAGCGAACGGAGTCGAACTTGGCGAGATTGCTGGATGCCTCGGCAGGCATGATCAGGTAGTACGCCGCTATCGCGTACTCGAAGTGCGGAGCGCCGACCTGGACGATCTCGGCACCGGCCGCCGCCATGAGGTCGAGCGCCTCGGAGAACCGTTGCCGGACCCCTGCTTGGTAGCCGTCACCGTCGAGGTCGGTGACCACCCCGACGCGCACCCCGGCGAGCGACCCCGAGGAGCGACCGGCGCGCGCTGCATCGGCGAACCCGGGCCACGGATGGTCGAGCGAGGTCGAGTCGCGCGGATCGTGCCCGCCGATCACGTCGTGCAGCAGGGCGGCGTCGAGAACGGTACGACTCACCGGTCCGACCTGGTCGAGCGAACTCGCCAGGGCGATCGCGCCGTAGCGCGACACCCCTCCGTACGTGGGCTTGACCCCGACGGATCCGGTGACGGCGGCGGGCTGGCGGATCGACCCGCCGGTGTCCGACCCGAGCGCGAGCGGCGTCTCGAAGGCGGCCACCGCAGCAGCCGACCCGCCGCCCGAGCCACCGGGGATGCGCTCGAGATCCCACGGGTTGCGGGTCGGCCCGAATGCCGAGTGCTCGGTCGACGAGCCCATCGCGAACTCGTCCATGTTGGTCTTGCCGAGGGGCACGAGGTGCGCCTCGCGCAGCCGCCGCACGACCGTCGCGTCGTAGGGCGGGATCCAGCCGTCGAGGATGCGGGAGCCCGCCGTCGACGGCATGTCGAGCGTGCACAGCACATCCTTGATCGCGACGGGCACACCGGCGAGCGGACCGAGGGGCTCTCCGCCCCGACGACGGGCGTCGACATCCGCTGCGGTCTGGAGCGCGGACTGCGAGACGTGCAGGAAGGCGTGCACGTCGCCGTCGACCGCCGCGATGCGATCGAGGTGCTGCCGTGTCACCTCGACGCTCGAGATCTCGCGTGCGGCGAGTCGGGCCGACAGTTCCGAGGCCGAGAGGCGGGTGAGGTCGTGGGCGCCGGCGGTCGCGGGCGCGCTCACTGCTCCTCCCCCAGGATGGCGGTCACCCGGAAGCGGGCAC
>JBEANR010000155.1:0-12934 GCA_041165365.1 Actinomycetota bacterium
ACGGTCCGCGGGTGGGGAGCTGCATCCCCCGATCGTAGCTTCGGGCGCGATCCGCAGCATCCATCCGCCAGCGGCTTCGTCGTACTCCCGTGGGAGTAGAGATTAAAGAAGAAAAGGCCGCAGGGGGTGGAGCCCCTTGCGACCTTCTCGCTCCTCGACTTGGACTCGAACCAAGAACCTACGCATTAACAGTGCGTTGCTCTGCCAATTGAGCTATCGAGGAATGCTGAAACAGCGTGCCAAGCGTATCAAACCGCGGAGTCCCGCAAAATCGCCGGGAGCGCCCGCCGTCAGTAGCCGGCGACGGGGTCCACCACCCCGACGAACCTGCCGTGGTCCACGAAGGCCTCCACGTTGAGCCTGATGCGCTCCGCGAGCAGCGGCGCTGTCATCGCCGGGGTGTCCGCGCTGTGCGGGGTGATGATGACACGCGATTCCGACCAGAGCGGATGCCCGGCGGGCAACGGCTCCGGGTCGGTGACGTCGATGCCGGCTCCCGCGATGATCCCGCGCGCGAGCGCGTGCTCGAGTGCCGCGGTGTCGACGAGCCCACCCCTGGCTACGTTGACCAGCACGGCATCCGGTCTCATCGCGGCGAACTGCTCTGCGCCGATCAGCCCGACCGTGCCGTCGGTGAGGGCGGCCGCGATCACCACGACGTCGACGGTCGGCAGCACCTCGTCGAGGTGCGCGATGGGCACGGTCCGCTGCGCACCCGGCACCGGCTCGTCGCTGCGGCGCACGATCGTGACGTGCACACCGAACGGCGCGAGCAGTCTGATCAGCTCGACCGCGATGCCGCCGGCTCCGACGATCGCGACGGACAGGCCGTAGAGCGACCGCCCCTCGGCGACCGTCGACCAGCTCGACGCCCGCACCCGGGTCGGCAGCACCCGCAACAGGGCGAGCGTCAGGGCCAGCGCATGCTCAGCGACCGGCTGCGAGTACGCGCCCTTGGCGCTCGTCCACACCGGCCTCCGCCGGCCCGCGAACCGCTCGATGGCGTCGGCGAAGGCATCCACCCCGGCCCACGGCAGCTGCACCCAGTCGATGCCGGGATGAGCACGGAGTACGTCGACGAGAGCGTCCGGCTGCTCCGACGACAGCCACACCAGGCCTCGGGTCTCCGGCGACAGCTGCTCCACGCGTCCACCGCCGCGACGCACAGCCGTGACGAACCGCTCGACGGCCCTGGGCATCACGGCGATGGGTCCGGGTCGCGGTCGGCGGTCCGCCGCGACCACCTGGGCGGGGCGGGCGACGACAGCGCGATGCTGTGCCGGCACAGGGTGGTCACGGGCGCGCACGCCGAGGCCCTGCCCGCCGTCATCCTCGTGAGCGCCGTCGTGAGCATCATCGTGAACGCCGCTCTGACCGCTCTCCGCGCCATCCTCGATCTGCGACGGATCGCCGCTCACGGATCGTCCTTCCGCCGACCCGGCGAGTGCCGTGTCGCGCGCGACTTCAGACCCTGCGACTCGACGGCTCTCGCGAGAGACTTCAGATACGGATGCTCGGGACTCGCGATCAGCTCGGCGAGCGAGCCGAGCCCGACGATGCCCCCCTCGTGCAGTACGGCGATGCGGGGAGCCACCTGAGCGACGACCTCGAGGTCGCTGCTCACCACGATGGCGGAGAACCCCCGGGCCTCCTGCAACTCGGGGATCACGTCGAGCACGTCGTGGCGCACCGTGATGTCGACGCCGCGGATCGGTTCGTCGGCGACGAGCAGCGACGGCTCGAGGATGAGCGCGCGCGCGAGCGCGACCCTCTGCCGTTGCCCGCTGCTGAGCTCGAAAGGTTGCCTGGCCATGATCGACAGCGGGAGGTGTACGGCGTCGATCAGGGTCGCGACGGCGTCCGCGGCGTCACGCGTGGAGAAGCGCCGGTCACGGAGGTAGATCGGCTCGGCGACGTTCTCGGCGACGGTGAGGCGGGAGCTGAGCGCGAGCGCGCCGTCCTGCGCGAGGTAGCCGACCTCGAGCATCAGTCGCTCGCGATCGCGGCGGCGGAGGTGCCGGATGCCGCGGTCGAACACCGCCAGCTCCCCCCCGCAGATACGCGGTGTGCCGTCGGCGGTGCCGCGGGCGCCGGCGTATCCGGCGATGGTCTTCGCCAGCGTCGACTTGCCCGACCCGGAGAGCCCGATCACCCCGAGCACCTCACCGGCCATGAGGTCGAAACTCACGCCGCGTACGGCGACATGCCGCGCCTTCGAGTCCATCGAGCGGTACTCGATCGACAGATCCCGCGCCGAGACCGCGGTGCCGTAGGTGCCGTGTGACCGCACGGCTCAGCCGTCCCGGTCGGGGCTGACCTGGTTGCGGGGCTCCCGATCGAGCCCGGCCCCGTCGAGCTCTGCCCCGCCGAGCTCTGCCCCGTCGAGCTCTGCCCGGTCGAGCGCTGCGAGCCGCTCCCTGCGCAGTCGTTGCCCGGCGGGGTCCGGCACCGGCAGCGAGGCGAGCAGTCGCCTGGTGTAGGGATGCCGCGGAGCCCCGAGCACCTCGACGCCCGTCCCCTCCTCCACGATCCGGCCGCGATAGAGCACGGCGATCCGGTCGGCGAGGAGGTCGACGACGGCGAGGTCGTGGCTGATGAAGAGAGCCGCGAAGCCGATCTCCCGCTGCAGCTCGGCGAACAGCTCGAGAACCCGTGCCTGCACCGACACGTCGAGTGCGCTCGTCGGCTCGTCGGCGATCAGCAGCTTCGGCGAGAGGGCGATGGCCCTCGCG
Organism: Actinomycetota bacterium; assembly: GCA_041165365.1. Lineage (GTDB taxonomy): Bacteria > Actinomycetota > Actinomycetes > Actinomycetales > Microbacteriaceae > Marisediminicola. The sequence goes on from JBEANR010000155.1 coordinate 2,733, forward strand.
AGACTCGCGCGCTGACGTTGTCCGCCGCTCAGCTCGTGCGGGAACCGGTCTCCGAACGAGGGGGGCAACTGCACGGCGTCGAGCAGCTCGTCGACGCGGGCACGGGCGCCGTCGACATCCCGAGCCCGCCCGTGCACGATGAGGGGCTCCGCGACGCACTGCGCGATGGTGAGCTTCGGGTTGAAGCTCGACGCGGGGTCTTGGAAGACGAACCCGATGTCGGCGCGCAGAGCACGGAAATCCTTCTCACGCAGGCCGCGCACCTCCTGGCCGAGCACGCGCAGGCTGCCACCGGCGACGGCGGTGAGGCCGGCGATCGCGCGCCCGATCGTGGTCTTGCCCGATCCGGACTCCCCCACGAGGCCGAGCACCTCACCGTGCTGGATGCGGAAGCTCACGCCGTCGACCGCGCGGAATCCGGGGCGCCCGAGCCTGCCGGGGAACTCGATCACGAGATCGGAGGCCGACACCGTCGTCTCGGTGGCCTCGAACGCGCGCGCGATGGCGCGCGCCTCGGTGTCGGCTGCGCCCTGTCCGATGCGAGGCACCGAGCCGAGCAGGGTGCGCGTGTACTCGGCGTGCGGCGAGGAGAAGAGGGTCGCGACATCCGCCTGCTCGACGATCGCACCGTCGTACATGACCGCGACCCTATCGGCGAGATCGGCGACGACTCCCATGTTGTGCGTGATGAGCACGATGGCCGTGCCGAACTCGTCACGGCAGCGGCGCAGGAGGTCGAGGATCTCCGCCTGCACGGTGACGTCGAGCGCCGTCGTGGGCTCGTCGGCGACGATGAGCTTCGGTTCGAGCACGAGCGCCATCGCGATCACCACTCGCTGCTTCTGACCGCCGGAGAGCTGGTGCGGGTAGTAGTCGATCCGCTGCTCGGGGTCGGGGATTCCGACGCGGCGGAGGATGTCGACGGCGGCCGCCCTCGCCTCTCGCGCCGACACGCGCTGATGGGCACGGATGCCCTCCGCCAACTGCCAGCCGATCGTGTAGACCGGATTGAGGGCGAGCGACGGTTCCTGGAACACCATCGCGACCTCGGTGCCGCGCAAGGAGCGCAGCGTGGCGGCATCGACCGAGATCACGTCGTCGGTGCCGAGCCAGACCGCCCCCGAGGCGAGCGCCGTCGACGGCAGCAGGCCGAGGATCGACTTGGCGGTCACCGACTTGCCGCTGCCGCTCTCGCCGACGATGGCGAGCACCTCGCCGGCGGCGACCCGCAGACTCACCCCGTCGACGGCGGTGACCTCGCCGGCGTCGGTGGAGAATCTGACCTCCAGGTCGCGGATGTCGACGACGTCCGTCATGACGCAGCCCTCGCCGTCATCCGGCGCCTGGCCCTCAGCCGGGGGTCGGCGATGTCGTTCATGCTCTCGCCCACGAGGGTCACGCCGATCACGAGCAGCACGATCGCGGAGCCCGGGAACACCCCGGTCCACCAGATGCCGCTCGCGGTGTCGGCGAGCGCGCGGTTGAGGTCGTACCCCCACTCGGCGGCGGCGGTCGGGTTGATGCCGAACCCGAGGAATCCGAGTCCGGCGAGGGTCAGGATCGCCTCGGACGCATTGAGGGTCAGGATGAGCGGCAGCGACCTCGTCGCGTTGCGCAGCACGTGCACGAACATGATGCGCCTCGTGCTCGACCCCACCACCCGTGCCGACTCGACGAACGCCTCGGCCTTCAACCGCACGGCCTCCGCCCGCACCACGCGGTAGTACTGCGGGATGTAGACGACCGTGATGGCGATCGCCGCAGCGAGGATGCCCGGCACGAGACCCGAGCGACCGCCCGAGATCACGATCGACACGATGATCGCCAACAGCAGTGTCGGGAAGGGGTAGATCGCGTCGGCGACCACCACGAGGACGCGATCGAGCCAGCCACCGAGGTACCCGGAGATCAGCCCGAGCACGACACCGGCGAAGATCGAGAGCACGACCGCGGCGATCACCACGGCGACCGCGGTCTGGGTGCCCCAGACCACGCGGGAGAACACGTCGAAACCGCCGACCGTCGTGCCCCAGAGGTGCTCGGCCGACGGCGGCTGCTGCTTGCCGAAGAGACCGCCCTCGTCGCGGGACTGCGCCCATCCGTAGGGAGCGATCGCCCAGGCGAACGCCGCGGTCAGCAGAAAGACCGACGAGATGACGACCCCGGTCACCAGCATCCCGCGCTGCACGCCGACGCTCTGGCGGAGGTGGCTGACGACGGGGAGCCGCGACAGACGGCCGGGTCGTCGCACCGGACGGCGTTCTCCGACCTCGGTCACGTCAATACCTCACTCTCGGGTCGATGAGTGCGGCGATGATGTCGACGACGAAGTTGGTCAGCGCCACGATCACCGCGAGGAGCACCACGATGCCCTGTACCGCGACGAAGTCCCTCGCCTTGAGGTATTCGTTGAGCTGGAACCCGAGCCCCCGCCAGTCGAAGGTGGTCTCGGTCAGCACCGATCCGCCCAGCAGCAGCGCGACCTGCAGCCCGACCACAGTGATGACCGGGATGAGCGCGGGCTTGAACGCGTGCCTCGTGACGAGCCTCAACTCCCGCACGCCCCGCGACCTGGCGGCGTCGACGTAGTCGGACGAGAGCGTCGAGATGAGATTCGTGCGCACGAGCCTGAGGAAGATGCCCGCCGTGAGCAGACCGAGGGTGAGCGCGGGCATGACGGCGTGGATGAGCACGTCGCCGATGATCGTCGGGCTGCCTGTGCGCAGGGCGTCGATGAGGTAGATGCCCGTCGGGTCATCGAGTCGGCCGAGGGCGAGGATCACCCTGGTGGAGGCTCGCCCGCCGAGCGGCAGGATGCCGAGCCACACCGACAGGGTGAGCTTCAACAGCAGCCCGGCGAAGAAGACCGGTGTCGCATAGGTGAGGATGGCGAAGATGCGCAGCACCGCGTCGGGGGCACGATCACGGTGGTAGGCCGCGATCATCCCGAGCGGGATGCCGATCGCGAAGGCGACGATCAGCGCGTATACGACGAGCTCGAGCGTTGCGCCACCGTAGGTGGTGAGGATCTCGACGATGGGCCTGTTGTCGAGGGATGCCCGACCGAAGTCGCCCGTGAGGATGCGCCCGAGGTACTCGAAGTACTGCACGAAGATCGGGCGGTCGTAGCCCGCCTCCGCGAGCCGCTCCGCGAGCTGCGCCTCGGTGAGTCTGTCGCCGACCGAGAGGGAGATCGGGTCACCGATCACCCGCATCAGGAAGAACACCAGCGTCACGAGGATGAGTACCGTCGGGAAGATCAGCAGAAATCTGATCAGGATGTAGCGACCCAGCCCCAGCCCGCCGCTGCGACGCCCTGCCGCCGATCGCTCCGGGGGACTCAGGGGGGCTTCTGCCTCGTCGAGCAAAGTCACGAGCGGTGGTGGTCCTTCCGTGGTGCTGGCGCGCCGACGGTGCCGGGCGTGAGGCCGTGAACGACCGGGGGTGCCCCGCCGGAACAGCGGGGCACCCCGGTCATCGCATCGGGCGACAGCTTAGCCGCCGCCCCAGCGCACTCAGTCGCGGCTGAGCGCCGCGTACCGGAACTTGAACGACGGGTCGAGGGTGTCCGTGGCTCCTGTGACGTCTGCGCGGGTCACCGCGACGCCCGCTCCCTGCAGCAGCGGAAGCGTCGACAGCTGAGCCGCGACGTCATCCTGGATCTGCTCGATCTTGGCGACCCTGGTGGCCTCGTCGGGCTCCACGAGCTGGTCGCGGATGAGCTGGGTCACCGAAGGGTCCTCGTAGTGATTGAGGAGGAACCCACCGGGCACGACGTTGCCGTCGGCGTCGGTCGTCGGTGCGAAGAACGGCGTCAGGTAGTTGTCGGCGTCGGAGTAGTCCGGGAACCAGCCGAGCTGATAGAGCGGGTAGGCGTCCTCGGTGCGCTCGACCCGGTAGGTCGAGTACTCGGTCGACTCGATCTTCACGTCGAACAGGCCGCTCGCGTTGAGCTGCTCGGCGTAGGCGGCGTACTCGTCATCGGAGGCCGCGCCGTACTTGTCGGGCGAATACTGCAGGTTGAGCGTGACGGGGGTGGTGACCCCGGCGGCGGCGAGTCGCTCGGTGGCGCGGTCGACATCCGGGCCACCGTCTCCGTCTCCGTACTGCTCCTTGAGCGACTCGGTGGCACCGGTCAGTCCGCTGGGCACGTAGGAGTAGAGGGGGGTGTAGGTGCCGTTGTAGACCTGCTCGGACACCTCGTCGCGATCGATCACGTCGGCGACAGCCTGGCGCACGGCGAGAGCCTTCGAGGCGTCGGCCTCTGCGGTCGTCGCACCGAACGGCTGCGTGTCGAAGTTGAAGACGATGTAGCGGATCTCGCCGCCGGGACCGTCGTTCACGACCACCGCGTCATCCTCCTGCAGATCGGCGACGTCGGTGGGCGTGAGGTTCGCGAACGCCACGTCGATGTCGCCCTCCTGCACGGCCAGCTTCATGCTCGTCGGGTCCGCGAAGAACCGCGTGGTGACCGAGTCGGTCTTCGGGGCGCCGTTCAGTCCCTCGTAGTCGGGGTTCGCCTCGTACTGCACGAGTTCGTCGGCGGTGTAGTCGGTGATGACGTAGGGCCCGGCGAAGCCGTTGCCCTCGACGATGTCCTGGGGGTCGGTGAGCTCGGTCGCCGAGAAGGTCTCCTCGTCGACGATCGGACCGGCCGGGCTCGAGAGCACCTGCTCGATGGTCTGATCGTCGGCCGCGCCGAGGGTGAAGACGACTGTCGTGTCGTCCGGAGCGTCGACGCTCTCGATGTTGCCGAGCAGACTCGCGGGACCGTTGTCGTCGTTGATGGTCTTGATGCGGTCGAAGGTGAACTTCACGTCGGACGAGGTCAGCTCGTTGCCGTTCGCGAACGTCAGGTCGGGCTTGAGGGTGACGGTGAACTCGGTCGGCGTCGTGAACTCGCCGGACTCGGCGATGCTCGGCTCGACATCGGGGCTTCCGAGCGGGGTGTCGAACAGGAATGGGAACACCTGGATCTGCACCGCGAACGAACCGCTGTCATAGGAACCGGCGGGGTCGAGCGACGTGATCGGCACCGTGGTGCCGACGATGATGCCGTCGAGCGATGCGTCGGCGTCGTTGCCGCCGCCCGAGGCGCAGCCTGCCAGGAGCAATCCGGCCGTCGCCGTGCCGGCGATCGCGACCGTGAGCCGTCTGCGGAATGCAGAACCCATATCCGTTACCTCTTTCGTCGATGCGATAGTGCGCTCCTCGGGATGCCGCGGCGCGCGTCGCTGTGTGCACCCTTCGTAACACAGCGGTCGCCGCTGTGCCCACTCCGGGGGGCGTCGGCACGCCGATGTTTACGCGAATGCAACGCGGCTCACTCCGGGCGCAGGGCGCGCCGCTCGCGCTCGAGATCGACGAGGGCTTGTTGGAGCTCGCGGGACGCCGAGGGGTCGGCCGCGGCATCCAGTCGCTGCAGTCGGCCCACGAGGTCGCTCTTGCGGCGCAGGAGGTCGCGGTCGATCAACGTCGACACGATGCCCGTGCAGTACGACTCGAGGGCGGCCTCGCCCCGCACCGGCATAGGCGCGACCCCGAGCTCTTTCACCAGTGTCGCGAACGGGGCGGGCACGTCGGCGATGACCCGTTCGAGCCACCCCGTGGCCGCCCAGTTGTCGGCGTTCGCGGCGATTCCGTCGCGGACGACGGCGAGGGAACCGTTGGTGAAGGAGCCGGCGAGGGCGCGTCTGCCGAGGTCGACGGGGAGCACCTCCGGGTGCTGCAGCATGGCCATGAGGGCGTCGCGTTCCATGCGGGTCACGAGGTCGCCCGGGAGGTCGTTCATCGAAGGGCCGATGGTGTGCTGCTCGTCGCGGCCGGGCTCGTCCGCTGTGCGCGTCGGCGGGCGACCGGTCGACGCGTGCTGTCCCGTCGACGCCCCGCGTACTGCGCGGCCCACCTCGTCGGGATCCATGCCGAGCCATCCGGCGAGCTTGCGCACGTAGCCGACGGCAAGCGCGCGATCGCGGATCCCGGCGACCACGGGGGCCGCTGCGCGGAGGGCGCCGATGCGCCCCTCGACGGTGTCGAGATCGTAGGCGTCGAGCACGCGGCGGGTCATGAACTCGAACATCGGCTTCTTGCCGCTGATCAGGCGGCGCACGGCATCGTCCCCGCGCGCCAGGCGCAGATCGCAGGGATCGAGCCCGTCCTGGGCGACCGCGACGAAGGTCTGCGCGGCGAAGCGCTGCTCCTCGGTGAAGGCCCGCGTGGCCGCCTTCTGGCCCGCCTCGTCGGGGTCGAAGGTGAACACCACCTCGCCGAGGCCCGTCGTGTCGGGGTTGTCGAGGTCGCCGAGCATCCGGCGCACCACCTTGATGTGGTCGACGCCGAACGCCGTACCGCAGGTGGCGACCGCGGTCGTGACGCCGGCGAGGTGACAGGCCATCACGTCGGTGTACCCCTCGACGACGACGACCTGACGGCCGCGGGAGATGTCTTTGCGGGCCAGGTCGATGCCGTAGAGCACGGAGCTCTTGTGGTAGACGGGGGTCTCGGGGGTGTTCAAGTACTTCGGGCCTTTGTCGTCGTCGAGGAGGCGACGCGCGCCGAAGCCCAGGGTCTGCCCGGTGACATCGCGGATCGGCCAGACGAGCCTGCCCCTGAATCTGTCGTACGCACCGCGATCGCCCTGCCCGAGGAGGCCGGCGCTGAGCAGCTCCGCCTCGGTGAAGCCCTTGGTCGCCAGGTGCGAGCCGAGCGCGTCGAACGATTTGGGTGCGAAGCCGACCCCGAACCGCTGGGCGGCGGCCGGGTCGAAGCCGCGTTCGCCGAGGAACACCCTCGCGGGCTCGGCCTCCGGGGTGCCGAGCTGGTCGACGAAGTACGCGGCGGCGGCCTCATTCGCCGCGAGGATGCGGGCCCGGTTGCCGTGGTCGGCATTGGCCTGCCCGCCATCCTCGTAGTGCAGCTCGAAGCCGATGCGTGCCGCCATCCGTTCAACGGCCTCGGAGAAGGAGGCGTGATCCATGCGCTGGAGGAAGCTGAAGACGTCGCCGCCTTCGCCGCAGCCGAAGCAGTGATAGCGGCCCGCCTGGGGGCGCACGTGGAAGCTGGGGCTGCGCTCGTCATGGAAGGGGCACAGGCCCTTCATCGAGTCGACACCGGCGTTCTTCAAGGTGACGTAGTCGGAGACCACGTCGGCGATGTTGATCCTCGCTCGCACCTCGTCGATGTCTGTTCGTCGAATGAGGCCGGGCACGCCTCGATTCTAGTTTCGCGCCGAGGACCGACCGGTGCCCTCCACAGGCGCGGGCGGCCCTCCACAGCTTCGCACGCATTCACGCCTGCAGCCCCGCAGCCCCGCACTCCCGCCGCCTCGCAGCCCCAGCCCACCCGACGCCGCCCCCAGCACCTCGAAAACTCAGGAAGTCCGCGCCTTAGTCGTCCTCGGGGCGGCGTTGACGCGCCCGGCCACGACGGTCCTCCTGAGTTTTCACGAATCCACGCCTACGCCGCCTGCGAATGGGCACCGACAGCGTGCAGCGACGGCGGCCCCGCCCCAGGTCGAGAATTCAGGAACAACGTCGGAGCGCACCCGGTCGATCACGGGTGCATCGGCCATGCACGACGATTCTCCTGAGTTTTCGAGTGGGCATCGCGGCATCGCGGAGAGGGCCGGTGCCGCCGCACCTCGAACCGGGGCATGGGTCGGATCAGGAGGCGGTCGAGTGGCCGTCGACCAGGCGCTCGTGCCAGGTCATGGCCGACTGGTCGGTGAGCGAGGCCACCTGGTCGACGACGGCTCGGCGGCGCCCGTCGTCGGATGCCGCGCGGGCCCAATCATCCGCAAACCCGGGATCGAGGCTGTCCGGCCCCCGTGCCCAGAGCTCGTCGGCGAGCTCGAGGAGCAGTTCGCGCTGTCGACGATAGATCGGGGCGCGAGTGGTGTGAGCCATCACGAACGCGGCGACGATACCTTTCAGCACGGCGATCTCGGCCTGCACCTCCCGCGGCACGACGACGCTCGCGGCGAACCGCGTGAGGTGCTTCTCGTCCCCGGCGGCCACGAGCGTCGCCTCGGTGGCAGCTCCTGCGAATCGCCCGATCAGGGTGCTCGTGAGGTTCTTGAGTCTCGCCTGAGCCCTGCGGCTGCCATCCCACGTGTCGATCCACGACTCCAGCGAATCGAGGCGATCGAACGCCGCGATCAGTTCGTCGTGCGGAATCTCGCCGCCGATCCAGGCGAACATCGAGTCGACGAGTTCGTCGTGATCCACCCGGGCACCGAGGGCGTGCACGTCGACGAAGCCGCCGACCACCGCATCCTCGAAGTCGTGCACCGAGTAGGCGATGTCGTCGGAGAGGTCCATGACCTCGGCCTCCACACACCGACGGCGGTGCAGGGCTCCGGCTCGAAGCCAGCGGAACGCCTCGATATCGTCGTGATAGAACCCGAACTTCGCCCTGCCGCTCGGGTCGCCGATCGACTCGGAGTCCGGCCACGGATACTTGCAGCTCGCGTCCAGGCTCGCCCGCGTCAGGTTCAGCCCATACGTGCGCCCATCAGGACCGAACACCTTCGGCTCGATACGGGTCAGGATGCGAAGGGTCTGCGCGTTGCCCTCGAAGCCGCCGAATGCCTCCGACCACTCGCTGAGCGCACGCTCGCCGTTGTGACCGAAGGGTGGATGCCCGAGGTCATGCGCGAGACAGGCCGTGTCGACGACATCCGGGTCGAGTCCGAGATTGACGGCGAGCTCCCGCCCGACCTGTGCGACCTCGAGCGAGTGGGTGAGCCTGTTGCGCGCGAAGTCGAGTCCCGCCGCAGGACTCAGCACCTGCGTCTTGGCAGCGAGCCTCCGCAAGGCACTCGAGTGCAGCAGCCGCGCCCGATCGCGCGCGAAGTCACTGCGCCGACTCGAGTGCTCCTCCGGCAGCCACCTGGCCGTGTCGTCATCCGAGTAGCCGTCCGCGCCCCATCGCTCAACCACCGCTGTGGCTCGACTCGGCTTCGGTGAGCCCTAGACGGTGCTCTGCCGCGATCTCCCGACTCTCCAACCACCTGTCGGGCAACGACGGGCGTTTGGGTGTGCCGGCTCGACCGCGCGGGCCCTCGGCGTCCTCACCCGGATAGGGCTGCTGCCAGTCGAGTCTCCCGAGCAGATCGTCCATCTGCTGCAGGCTCTCCACGAGCCCCAACGAAGCGCGGATATCGCTGCCCACCGGATAACCTTTGAAGTACCAGGTGATGTGCTTGCGGATGTCGCGGCACGCCCACTCCTCGCTGCCGAGGAACTCGGCGAGAAGCTCCGTGTGCCGACGCAACGTCGCGGCCACAGTACCGAGCGACGGACGCGCGGAGACCGCCACTTCGCCGTTCTCCCTGGCAGCGAAGGACGCCACGAGATCGCCGAACAGCCACGGTCTGCCGAGGCAGCCGCGCCCGACGACCACTCCGTCGCACCCGGTCTCGCGCATCATCCTCACCGCATCCTCGCCCGACCAGATGTCGCCGTTGCCCAACACCGGGACACCGCTCACCGACTGCTTGAGGTGCGCGATGGCGTCCCAGTCCGCATGGCCGCTGTAGAACTCGGCGGCCGTTCGCGCATGGAGAGCGATGCTCGCGACGCCGGCCCCCTCCGCGATGCGGCCCGCCTCGAGATAGGTGAGATGGTCGGAGTCGATCCCCTTGCGCATCTTGACGGTCAGCGGAACCTCACCCGCCGCAGCGACGGCGCGTTCCACGATCTCGCGGAACAACCCGAGCTTCCAGGGGAGCGCCGCACCGCCGCCTTTGCGGGTGACCTTCGGTACGGGGCATCCGAAGTTCAAGTCGATGTGATCGGCGCGATCCTCGGCGACCAGCATGGTCACGGCTTCGGCGACGGTCGCCGGATCGACTCCGTACAGCTGGATGCTGCGGGTCGATTCCGACTCGTGATGCCGGATGAGGCGCATGCTGGCCGGTGTGCGCTCGACGAGGGCGCGGCTCGTGATCATCTCGCTCACGTACAGGCCTGCGCCGAATTCGCGGCACAGTCTGCGGAACGCCGTGTTGGTGATTCCCGCCATCGGGGCGAGCACGACGGGCACGTCGAGGGTGAGCCGCCCGATCCTGAGCGGGGTCGCGGCCTCGTCCGGGCCTGCGGGCGCGGAATCGACTTCGGGAGAGGAAAGAACGGTCACCGCATCGATTGTCCCAGATCGAATGGGAGCGTCGGTGCTCGTCGGGAGGTGCTGATGCGGCACCA
>JBEANR010000156.1:0-18767 GCA_041165365.1 Actinomycetota bacterium
GCGGCTCGTCGGTGACGAAGGCCGTCGTCGGCGACATCGCCGAGGTGATCCTCGCCGAAACCGCCCTGTACCCGGAATCCGGAGGGCAGGAGGCGGATGCCGGCACCATCGTCGGGGCCGGGTTCGAGCTCGAGGTGCTCGACGTGCAGCGTCCGGTGAAGGGGCTGATCAGTCACACCGTCCAGGTGCGTTCGGGTGAGGTCGGCCTCGGCGATCACGCGACGAGCATCGTCGACCCCGAGTGGCGCCGCGGTGCCACCCAGGCGCACTCCGCGACGCACCTCATCCACGCCGCCCTCCGACAGACACTCGGGCCCGAGGCGCACCAGGCCGGGTCGTATAACCGTGCGGGCTACATGCGCCTCGACTTCAACTGGAGCCAGCCGCTCTCGCCCGCGACCCGCAGCGAGATCGAGGACATCGCTAACGGTGCGATCCGCAGCAATCTCGCCGTGCAGACCCGGGTCATGCCCCTCGACGAGGCCCGTGCACTGGGCGCGATGGCCTTGTTCGGCGAGAAGTACGGCGACGAGGTACGGGTGGTCGAGATCGGGGGACCGTGGTCGCTCGAGTTGTGCGCGGGCACCCACGTCGGATCGAGTTCGGAGGTGCAGCTGATCAACCTCGTCGGCGAGAGTTCGATCGGCTCGTCGAACCGCCGGATCGAGTCGCTCGTCGGACGTGAGGCGTTCGCCGATCTGGCCACCGAGCGGGCCATCGTCAGCGAATTGACCTCGAGCCTCAAGACCCCTCGCGACCGACTCCCCGCCAGGATCGCCGAGCTCGTCGCGAATCTCAGGGCAGCCGAGAAGCGCGTCGCGGAGTTCGAGGCCGCCGCACTCTCCGAGCGCATCCCCACGCTGGTGCAGTCGGCATCCAGGGTAGGCGATCTCGTCGTGGTGCGCGGGTCGGTCGGTCGTCTCACCGGCGCGGACGACCTGCGCAGCCTTGCCACCGGCGTCCGCGGTCGGTTGGGGAGCGACGCCGCCGTCGTCGTGCTCGCCGGCGAGGTCTCCGGCAAGCCGTCGGTCATCGTCGCCACGAACGAGGCCGCACGATCGTTCGGAGTGCGCGCCGGCGCGCTCGCCAGGGTCGCCGCCGCGGTGATGGGTGGTGGCGGAGGCGGCAAGGACGACCTCGCGCAGGGCGGCGGATCGGATGTCGCGGCGATCCCCGGCGCCCTCGACGCCGTCATCGCGGCCCTACCGGCGTGAGCCGGCCGACGCGGCGCGGGGTCAGGCTCGGCATCGACGTCGGTACTGCCAGGATCGGCGTCTCCCGCAGTGACCCGGACGGGATGATGGCGGTGCCCGTCGAGACGGTCGCCCGAGGCGACGGCGACCTCGCCGCCATCCTGCTCCACGCCGCGGAGTTCACGGTGACAGAGATCGTCGTCGGGCTCCCGATCGCCCTATCGGGGCGTGAGACCGCCTCGACAGCGGACGCGCGCGGCTTCGCCGATCGCCTAGCCCGCGAGGCTGCGGGAATCGCGGTGAGGCTCGTCGACGAGAGGCTCTCCACGGTGAGCGCCCATCAGGCCCTGCGGAGTTCCGGCCGCACCTCACGGACGTCGCGCCCGGTTGTCGATCAGGTGGCGGCCGTTATAATTCTGCAACATGCCCTCGACGCCGAACGCACGAGTGGTTCGCCACCCGGAGTGCTCATCGCGGTCGATCCGCCCCTCCCGGAGGATATCTCCCACGACGAAGGAGCCGACTAGTGGCAGCTGAGCCGAGCTGGGACGAGTTGTTCGCCTCCCAACCAGGTGCCGACACCTCACCGCCACCGCGCTCCGAGCGACTGGTGCCGCGTCAGGAGGCCCCGCGATCGCGGCGCGAGGCCAGGGAGCGCGAGAGTGCACAGAACCCGGCAGGGCGGCGCGAGCAGCGCTCCGAGGCCCGGGTGCGCACCGTCCCCGACACCGATCGTGGTCGTGAACCCCGACCGCGACGACGGCGCCGCTGGGTGGGGTGGGTGGTCGGTCCGCTGTCGGTGATCCTCGTGCTCGGCATCGGCGCCGCTGCGGTGTTCGTCGCGTTCGAACCCCAGATCCGCTCTTTCGTCGGCGCCGCGGAACCCTCGGACTTCGTCGGCGCAGGCACCGAGGAGGTCGTGGTGACCATCACCGCGGGCGACCTCGGCAGCGACGTCGCGCAGACCCTGTTCGACAACGGCGTGACGAAGAGCGTCGGGGTCTTCTATTCGCTGCTGCTCGAGAACCCCGAGGTGTCGTTCCTGCCGGGCAGCTATGCGGTGAAGAAGGAGATGAGCGCCCAGTCCGCCCTCGACGCCCTGCGGGATCCGGCCAACAAGCGCGAACTGACGGTTCTCCTCCGCGAGGGCCAGAGCATCAACCAGGCGCTCGAGCTCGTGAGTGCCGGCACCGCGATCCCTCTCGATCAGTTGACGGCGGCGGCATCCGATCTCGCCGGACTCGGGGTGCCGGCCGAGGCCCCGAACCTCGAGGGCTACCTGTTCCCGGCGACCTACACGTTCGAGCCAGGGCTCGACGCGAAGACGGCGCTGCAGCAGATGGTGAACCGCACCTTCCAGTCCTTGGACACCGCGGGTGTCGCCGTCGCCGACCGCCACCGGGTGCTCACCCTCGCCGCGCTCATCCAGCGGGAGGCGGGCCCGATCGCCGAGGACTTCTACAAGGTGTCGCGGGTCTTCACGAACCGGCTGGACACCGAGGGATGGAAGCTCGAGTCCGATGCGACGGTGTCGTACGGCACCGGCAACACCGACACCATCAACACCACAGAGGCCGAACGAGCGGATGCGTCGAATCCCTACAACACCTATGCGAACCCCGGCCTCCCTGTCGGACCCATCGGGGCCGCCGGCGACCTCGCCATCGACGCGGCGCTCAACCCCGTCGACGGGCCGTGGTTCTTCTTCGTCGTGGTAGACCTCGACACCGGCGAGACCGCCTTCTCGACGACCTTCGCCGAGCACCAGGCCGCGGTCGCGCAACTCGCCGCGTGGTGTCGATCGACCGGCAGCGCCTCCTGCGAGTGACGTCGTGATGGCGACCTCGTGAGTGCCGGCGGCCGCACGCGTCTCGCCGTGCTCGGTTCACCGATCGCCCACTCGAAGTCTCCGTTGCTGCACGCGACCGCGTACGACGTGCTGGGACTGCCGTGGTCGTACTCGGCCGTCGACGTGACCGAGCGCACGCTGCCCGGCTTCCTCGAGCGGACCGTGGACGACGGATGGCGCGGACTCTCCCTCACCATGCCTCTCAAGCGTGCCGTGCTGCCCTTCCTGCGCGAGCGTGACGCGCTCGTCGACACGGTCGGAGGCGCGAACACCGTCCTGGTCACGGGCGACGGGCTCGTCGGCTACAACACCGACGTCGACGGCGTCTCCCGAGCCCTCGACGCCGCGGGGATCACCGCCGCCCGTCACGTGCACCTCCTCGGTGCGGGAGCGACAGCCGCCGCGGTGGTGGCGTCGGTGGTCGGCCGGGGAGCGAGCACCGTGACGGTGTCGGCACGATCCGCGGAGCGAGCCCGGCCCATCGCCCGGCTCGTCGCGAGGCTCGGCGCGACAGCGGAGATCATCCCGCTGTCGGCGTCCCCCTCGGAGCCCGCGGGACTCGTGGTCAGCACCCTGCCGGGGGGCAGTGGAGCGGATGTCCTCGCCGCCGGCGTACCCGTCGGGGCGCCGCTCTTCGACGTCGCGTACGACCCGTGGCCGTCGGAGCTCGCCGCACGCTGGTCGTCTGCGGGCCAGCAGGTCGTCTCCGGCCTCGACATGCTCGTGTTCCAGGCGCTCGGTCAGATCCGGGTCTTCGTCGGCGGTGATCCGCGGCGTCCGGTGCCCTCCGAGGCCTCCGTGCTCGCGGCCATGAGAGCGAGCGTCGGCCTCCCGGCGCAGGGGAGACCGGCCCTGTGAAAGACTGATCCCATGCTCCGATGGCTGACCGCAGGCGAGTCGCACGGCCCAGAACTCGTGGCCATCCTCGAGGGACTCCCGGCCGGTGTACCGGTGTCGGTCGACGACCTCCGGGCCGACCTCGCCAGACGCAAGCTGGGGTACGGCAGGGGCGCCAGGATGGCGTTCGAACAGGATCAGCTCGACATCTCCGGCGGCATCCGCCACGGACTGAGCATGGGAAGCCCGGTCGCCCTCCGCATCGGCAACACCGAGTGGCCGAGGTGGGTCGACGTCATGAGTGCGTCGCCCGTCGACCTCGACACCCTGCCGAAGGGCCGCGGGGCAGCGCTCACTCGGCCAAGGCCCGGGCACGCCGATCTGGTCGGCATGCAGAAGTACGACTTCCCGGAATCACGCAACGTGCTCGAACGGGCGAGTGCCAGGGAGACCGCGGCGCGGGTAGCCCTCGGGGCCGTCGCGAGGGCGTTCCTTGGCGAGCTCGACATCTCTCTGCTGAGCCACACGCTCGCCATCGGGCCGGTGCGCGTGCCGGAGGGCTCCGACCTCCCGAGCCCGGATGACGTCGCCGCGCTCGACGCGGACGCGCTACGGTGCTTCGACCCCGCGACATCCGCACTCATGGTCGACGAGGTCGATCGTGCTCACGCGGACGGCGACACACTGGGGGGAGTGGTCGAAGTGCTCGCCTACGGACTGCCGCCCGGGCTCGGCTCCTACACGCACTGGGATCGCCGACTCGACTCCAGGCTCGCCGGGGCCCTCATGGGCATCCAGGCCATCAAGGGCGTCGAGGTCGGCGACGGATTCCTGACCACCAGGCGCCGCGGATCCGCGGCCCACGACGAACTCGTGCGGGGCGAGCACGGCATCACGAGATTGAGCGACCGCGCCGGGGGCACGGAGGGCGGCATGAGCACCGGCACCGTGCTGCGGGTCAGCGCGGGGATGAAGCCCATCGCCACCGTGCCGCACGCCCTGCGCACCGTCGACGTCGCGACCGGAGGCGCAGCAGAGGCCCACCACCAACGCTCCGATGTCTGCGCGGTACCCGCCGCCGGTGTCGTCGCCGAAGCCATGGTCGCTCTGGTGCTCGCGGATGCCGTGCTCGAGAAGTTCGGGGGCGACTCGGTCGGTGAGACCCGGCGCAACCTACGGGCCTACCTCGCGGCGATCCCCGACGGGCTCACCACGGCGGGCGCGAGCGACGCGCGTGCCTGAGCGCTCGGAGACCGGACACACCGACGGTCCGCTGCTCGTCGTCATCGGCGCGCCGGGGGCAGGCAAGACCAGGGTCGGCAAGCGGGTGGCGCGCATCCTCGGTGTGCCGTTCGTCGACACGGACCGGCGCGTCGTCCAGCGCCACGGACCGATCGCGCAGATGTTCCACGCGAACGGTGAGAGCCACTTCCGGCGCATGGAGCGCCTCGAAGTCGCCAGGGCACTCGCCGAGCACGGCGTGGTCTCCCTCGGCGGCGGGGCGATCCTCGACCCGGCAACCCAGGCCGACCTCGCGCACCTGCGGGTCGCTCTGATGACGGTCAGCGCCGACGCCGTGCAGTCGAGGATCGGCACCAAGCGACCTCTGCTCGCCGACGGGGGCATCGCCGCGTGGGAGCGCCTCGTCGAGGCGCGACGGGAGATCTATGAGCGCCTCGCCACCCGTTCGTTCGACTCCTCGTCGAGACCCATCGACGGGATCGCCGCCGAGATGGCGGACTGGGTGCGGTCGGACGGGGTGGCATCGGATCGGATCCGCCCACCGGAGACCCGATGAGAGCCCTGTTGAGGACCACCCCATGACCACAGACCCCACCGTCATCCCGGTGACCGGCGTCGATCCCTACGACGTGATCATCGGGCGCGCCGTGCTCGGTCGGATCGCCGATCACCTCGGGGCCGCGCAGAAGGTGCTGATCGTGCATCCGCCGACCCTCGCCGCGGCCGCCGCGACCCTGCGCGAGTCGCTCTCGGATCGGTTCGAGGTGCTGCTCGCCGAGATCCCCGACGCGGAGTCCGGCAAGCGCGTCGAGGTCGCCGCCTTCTGCTGGGGTGTCATGGGTCAGGCGGATTTCACCCGGTCGGACGCGGTGATCGGATTCGGCGGGGGCGCCACGACCGATGTCGCCGGATTCGTCGCCGCGACGTGGTTGCGCGGCGTCACCCTCGTGCAGGTGCCGACGACCCTTCTCGGCATGGTCGACGCGTCGATCGGCGGCAAGACGGGCATCAACACCGCGGAGGGTAAGAACCTCGTCGGGTCGTTCTACGCTCCCGCCGCCGTCGTGGTCGACCTCGACACCCTCCGCGGAATCAGCCAGATGGAGATCCTGGCCGGGTTCGGCGAGGTCGTGAAGTGCGGCTTCATCGCCGACCCCGAGATCCTCGACATCATCGAGACGGATGTCGACGTCGCCACCGACTCGACCAGCGACGAGTTCCGGCGTCTCGTCGAACTGTCGGTCGGGATCAAGGCCCGGGTCGTCGGCTCCGACTTCAAGGAGGCCGGGCTGCGCGAGATCCTGAACTACGGCCACACGCTCGGGCACGCCGTCGAGTACGCGGAGCGCTTCCAATGGCGTCACGGCGCCGCCGTCGCGATCGGGATGGTCTACGCGGCGGAACTGGCTCGTCTCACCGGCAGACTGTCGGATTCCGTCGTGGACCGGCACCGCAGAATCCTGCGGTCCCTCCAGCTGCCCGTCGACTATCCGATCGGCCGCTGGAACACCCTCTTCTCGGCCATGCAGCGCGACAAGAAGAACCGCGGCAGCTTGATGCGGTTCATCGTGCTTGACGACATCGCGAAGCCGACGGTGCTCCAGGGGCCGGATCAGAGTCTGCTCTTCGCGGCCTATCAGGAGATCGGCGTCTGATCCGCACCGGCGGGCGCGCACTGCACCGCGGAGGACACGAGCTGGCCCGGTGACGCAGCCGGCCGGGCAGGCGTCAGGCTAGAAGTTGGTCACGAGGTCGGCGAGCACCGTCTTGAGCCTGGCCGGATCGGTCGCTTCGTAGAACTGACCGCCGGTGACCGCCGAGATCTGGCGCAGGGCGTCGACATCGGCTCCTCCGCCGTAGGCGAGGGTGAACACGTTGACCGGGGTGGCCGGCTGCTGCCCTTGCAGGGTCGCGATCATCGCCTCCCGGGAGACCGTGGGGATCGGGGTGTCGTCGCGGCCGTCGCTCAGGAGCACGATCGCGTTGATGCGCTCGGCATCCCACGTCGCGGCCTGGGCGGTGGAGAACTGCGAGACCGCGGCGTAGAGCGGGGTGTCCGCGACCGACGTGAGTGTGCTGAGGGTCGAGACGAACTGTTCCTTGCCCGCCTGGATCTCGGTGACGGGAGAGATCGCGCCGGGGGTGAGCGACCCGTCCGGCGCCGTCGAGAACGCGGCGAGGCCCACCCTGTCGGTCTCGGTGAAGTGGTCGAGGGCGAGGATGATGGCGTTCTTCGCTGCCTGGAGCTTGGTGAGACCAGGGGCGACAGGTTCATCCATCGAACCGGACACGTCGAGCAGAAACAGCACCTGCGACCGCTTGCGCACCTCGGGGAAGGTCTCGGTCGATGCCGTCAGCACGCGGGGGGACGGCAGCGCGACGGGGTTCGGGATCTCCGTCCTCAGCCCGCCGACCTCCGCGACCTGTTCGTCGAGCTCGCCGTTGATGTCACGGTAACCGGCGGCGCGCACGGCGGCCTGGCCCTCCACCGTGGTGGCGAATCTCAGGAAGTCCCGCGCGGCCGCGGTCTGCGCCTCCCCGGTCCAGTCACCGGCGAGCACGACCCCGGGATTGTCGGAGAAGAGCACGCCATCGCTCGGGTACACCGGTTCGAGCGGATCCCGCGGCGCGGCATCCTGTGTCCTCGCGACACCGTCGGGGCTCGACACGCCGCGGTTGTAGTCCCAGATCGACTTCTCGTCGAGGATCACGCCCGACATGAAGTCGGAGACAGACCCGGCGGCCTCGGCCGTCCTCGCCTGCCAGAGGAATTGCTCGGGGGTCGCCAGATACTGCGTCGTGGCCTGCTCCGCCGCCGACACCTCGGTCATCACCTGGGGCTCGGCCATCGATTCCGGGGTGAGTTCCGTCATGTCGTCGAGCGCCGCGGCGTACTCGGTGAGGAGCGCAGCCTGGCCCGACGAGGTGGTGATCGGGTTCGTGCGCACGAGCCTGAACCCGTCGGAATCGGATGCCGCGGCGTACACGTCGCTCCAGGTGGGAGGCTCGTCGACCCACGAGCCCTCCGCGGCGAGGCTGCTGGGCATGGCGAGCACGATGCCGGCGAGGGCGGTACGGACGCTCGGCGGAGCGATGACGAGAGCGCCGTCTCCGGCGCGCGACCTGGCCAGGTCGATCCACATCGAGGAGTCGGGGATCCACAGGTTCGGCCGGGCCTCCGGAGCCCGGTCGGCGAAACCGGCCGCGGCATCGTCGGCGGCGAAGCCCGACCGCTCGCTCTCGACGGTGAACTCCACACAGCGACCGTCGATGTCGCGCGGCTCCGCCGTGTAGGCCGCCGCGAGACCCCGCACCATCTCGACGTTCTCGAGCGACGCGAGCATCCGCACCGCTGTACAGGGCCCGGTACCCCGACTGGCGGCCGGCTCGTCTGCGACGAGCTCGACGGGGGTGACGTCCAGTACCGATGCGCGGGTCACGGCGTCTGGCCCGACGTCGGGTTGCAATGCGGAGACCCCGGCGACACCCGCGGTCACCGACACCGCGGCGAGAACCCCCAAGGCGAGCCAGCGACGACGCCGAGCCCGCGAACGCCCGAGGCGCGCCGCTCGCCGCTCGTGACCACCGGAGCCAGCAGCGCCGGACCTCGGCGCTGCTGCGTCAGCGGCTTCGGCCGGGAGGGGGTGTCCCGTCATCGGTGTCTCCTCACGGGGAGTCGTCACGGTTCTGGACCACCGGTGGCCCGGAGGGGCCGACTCGGTGGGTGCCTGGCGGTGGGGCGCGCAGGATCGTCGGGTAGGCGGGTCGGTGGAGGGCGGGTGGGGGGTGGGTCCGGCCGCACCGTTATCGGAGGGTGGCCCCAGTCTGGCGTCGATCGGGAAGTCTCTCAACCCCGGAGCGGAGGTGCGGATAGGTTGACCCCATGCCCAGCGTGCTCGTGCTCAACGGTCCGAATCTCGACAGACTCGGTTCCCGCGAGCCCGACATCTACGGAACGGGCTCGCTCGACGATCTCCGCGCAGCGCTCGGTGCGGTATCGGATTCCGCCATCCATGTCCGTCAGTCGAACTCGGAGGCCGAGCTGATCGGGTGGCTTCACGAGGCCGTCGACACCCGCACCCCGGTCATCCTGAACCCGGCGGCGTTCACCCACTACAGCTACGCGCTCCGGGATGCCGCGGCGCTCGTCACCACGGCGGGGATCACCCTCATCGAGGTGCACCTCACCAATCCGCACGCGAGGGAGGAGTTCCGCCACACCAGCGTCATCTCCGCCGTCGCCACGGGCGTGATCGCCGGATTCGGCTTCGAGTCGTATCTCGTCGCTCTCGACGTCATCCGCCGCCGGTCGGCATAGGGCGCCTGCACCCCGAACGGGTGACTGTCGCGCCCGGGCGGATGCGCTTAGATTGGGCTCGCGCGGGGGCGCAGCGAATGTTCGGGGGAACACTTGGCATCAATCGGGGCGAGACGATCTCTCGTGTTGGCGGTTCTGTGTGTCGTCGGTGCGGCGGGGGCGCCGGTCGTCGCGTGGGCGGAGGGATCCGCACCGCTGTCGATCTCTTCGGGACCGACCTCGCTCGCCATGACCGCGTCGTCGGACGCAGGTGTCGGCAGCTCCGTCTGCGTCGAAACGTCTGAGGGGGTGGCCTTCGCGCCGCAGGTCGAACTCCGGTCCTGCTCCGTCACCGCCGCTCCCACCTCTCCGCCGAGTCCGACGACTCCGACGCCGACTCCGACGCCACCACCTGCGCCACCTGCGCCGTCGACTCCACCTGCGCCGTCGACTCCACCTGCTCCGTCCACGCCACCCGCTCCGTCCACGCCACCCGCTCCGTCCACGCCACCCGGACCCGACACCACGGGTGTTCCGGCGGGTACCCAGCTCGCCGTCCATCAGGGTGATCTCCGCATCACCGTGCCGGGCACGGTGGTGAACGGTTTCGATGTGCGCGGCAGGATCGTTGTCGAAGCGCCGGGTGTGACCATCAGGAACAGCGTCGTGCGCGGAGCGCCCTCCGGTTACTCGACGCCCACCTACCTCATCGTCAACTGGGGCCAAGCCGGCCTGACCGTCATCGACTCGGAGATCGCCCCGACGACGCCCGGTCCGTACGTCAACGGTGTCGTCGGCAACAACTACACCCTGACCCGGGTCGACATCCACCACGTGATCGACAGCGCCAACATCCTCGGAGATCACGTCACCATCCGGGAATCCTGGCTCCACGACAACCTCTACTACGAGCAGGACCCGGTCTGGAACGGCAGACCGAGTCACGCCGATTCGATCCAGATCCAGAACGGCAGCAACATCTCCATCGTCGACAACTGGATCATGTCCGGTCGGAATGCCGGCGTGATGATCACCCAGGACAGGGGTCCGGTCTCGAATCTCACGTTCGCCAGAAATACTGCGAGCGGCGGCATGTGCACCATCAACATCGCTCAGAAGACCTACGGCCCACTCCACGGCGTGACCATCGTCGACAACTCGTTCGCCAGGAACACCACGATCGCCGACTGCGCGATCATCGCCCCGACCACGACCACCGCGCTCATGACCGTCCGCGACAACCGGTACCGCCCCGACAACGCCATCGTGACCGTCCGCCGGGGATGAGGCGGGTTCGATCGTGAGATCGGCGTCGGGGTAAACTTCCCTCTCGGCGCTCTCGCGTCACACTCCCCGAGATCGAACGGATGCGCACCCGCATGGCCTCAACCGCTGACATCAGGAACGGCGTCGTTCTCAACATGGACGGCCAGCTCTGGACCGTGATCGAGTTCCAGCACGTGAAGCCGGGCAAAGGCGGCGCTTTCGTGCGTACCAAGGTCAAGAACGTGATGAGCGGCAAGGTCGTCGACCGCACCTTCAACGCCGGTGCGAAGATCGAGACCGAGACGGTCGATCGCCGCGAGTTCCAGTACCTCTACCGCGACGGCGATGGCTTCGTGTTCATGGATGTGTCGGACTACGACCAGATCACCCTGTCGTCGATCGTGGTCGGTGACGCCGCGAACTACCTCCTCGAGAATCAGAACGCCACGGTCGCGCTGCACAACGGCGATCCGCTGTACGTCGAGCTGCCGGCATCCGTCGTGCTCGAGATCACCTACACCGAGCCCGGCCTGCAGGGCGACCGTTCGACCGGCGGAACCAAGCCGGCGACGGTGGAGACCGGTGCGCAGATCCAGGTGCCGCTGTTTCTCGAGCAGGGCACCCGCGTCAAGGTCGACACCCGCGACGGCAGCTACCTCGGCCGCGTGAACGACTAGTGAGCGCTCGCTCCAAAGCCCGCAAGCGCGCGATCGACATCCTCTACGGAGCGGATGTCAGGGGCTCGAGCATCAACGACGCTCTCGGCGAGGCGGCTTCGCGTGCTCTCATCGACCCCGCCGATCGCGAGCCGTCCTGGAACTACGCGAGGGAGATCGTCGTCGGCATCACCGAGCACGGCGACGAGATCGACGAACTGATCGAGACGTATTCGCAAGGCTGGCCGCTTGCGAGGATGCCGATCGTCGACCGGGCGATCCTGCGTATCGGCATCTGGGAGCTGATGTTCAACGAGAACGTGCCCGACAAGGTCGCCATCTCCGAAGCGGTCGATCAGGCCGGGGCGCTCAGCACCGAGGACTCGGGCAAGTTCATCAACGGCCTGCTCGGGCGGATCGCGCAGACCAGGGTCTGACCGCGTGCCGTCGTCGGCGGCCACTACTGCCGGTTCGGCGCCACCGTTTCCATCATCGGGTGCGGATGGCTGTGCGCACAGCGTCACGCGGCTCATCGGCCTGGTGGGGATGAGGGAGATCCTGTCTTCTGCGCGCAGAAACTCCTCCCTCACGCGCTGGCTGCGCAGAACCTCGGCCTGGTCCGTGTCGATGATCGTGCGGTCCGCAGTGCGTTATGTGCGCAACCTGCTGCCCGCACGCGGGGGACGACCCACGGTCGATCGCGCCACCGGCTGTCGGCACCGCGGGGCGACGGGAGCACGGGTGGATCGCACCCCGCTATAGTCGGCTCGACAGACATCCTTTAATCACCGTCCAGAGAGGCGGGGAAGGAGGTCGGATTGCCCAGCCGTATCGTGCTGCAGCAAGCTGACATGGGCCGTGCGCTCACCCGGATCTCTCACGAGATCCTCGAGTCCGCCGCTGAACCGCTGGGCATCGTCATCCTCGGCATCCCGACCAGGGGATCCATCCTCGCCCGGCGCCTCGCGCGTCTCGTCTCGGAGCACCTCGGCAGCCCGGTGCCCGTCGGCTCACTCGACGTCACCATGTACAGAGACGACCTCGAGCGCCAGCCGACCCGCACCCCGGCCCCGACGACAGTGCCCTCCGGCGGAGTGGACGGCCGCCTCGTCGTGCTCGTCGACGACGTGCTGTATTCAGGGCGCACCGTGCGCGCCGCCCTCGACGCCCTCAGCGATCTCGGCCGTCCGAGCGTCGTACGCCTCGCGGCCCTCATCGACCGCGGCCACCGCGAGCTGCCCATCCGTCCGGATTTCATCGGCAAGAACCTGCCGTCGGCCCCCGGCGAACGCATCTTCGTGCGGCTCGACGAGATCGACGGTGAGGATTCCGTAACCATCGAGAGTCCGGATGAGGCGCACGGCGCGGTGCACGCATGAGGCACCTGCTCTCCACCCGAGACCTCGACCGCGAGACGGCCATCCACCTCCTCGACGTCGCCGAGGACATGGCCGACGTGCAGCGGCGCAAGGTGCGAAAACTCCCGACTCTCCGCGGTCGCACCATCGTCAACCTCTTCTTCGAGGACTCCACCCGCACCCGCATCTCGTTCGAGGCCGCGGCGAAACGCTTGAGTGCCGATGTCATCAACTTCGCCGTCAAGGGTTCGAGCGTGTCGAAGGGCGAGAGCCTGAAAGACACCGTGCAGACCCTCGCGTCCATCGGCGCCGACGCGGTGGTGGTGCGCCATCCCTCGTCGGGAGCCCCCGCCGTGCTCGCGAGCAGCGGATGGATCGACGCCGCCGTCGTGAACGCCGGAGACGGCACCCACGAGCATCCGACCCAGGGGCTCCTCGACGCCTTCACCATCCGTCGCCGACTGCACGGGGCGGGCTCCCGAGGGCGTGGACTCGACGGCGTCAGGGTGACCATCGTCGGTGACATCCTGCATTCGAGGGTCGCCAGGTCGAACGTCTGGCTACTGCGCACCCTCGGCGCCGACGTCGAACTGGTCGCCCCCGCGACCGTGCTGCCTGTCGGCGTCGCGAGCTGGCCGGTCTCGGTGCGCCACAACCTTGACGAGGCGCTCGCCCATGGTCCCGACGTCGTGATGATGCTCAGGGTGCAGCAGGAGCGGATGTCGGCGAGCTTCTTTCCGAACCCGCGCGAGTACGGACGCATCTGGGGCCTCGACGACGCGCGATTCGACTCCCTGCCCGCCGCTACCATGGTCATGCATCCTGGGCCCATGAACCGCGGTTTCGAGATCTCGTCTCGCGCCGCGGACTCCGCGCAGTCCACGGTGCTCGATCAGGTCGCGAACGGGGTCTCGGTGAGGATGGCCGTGCTGTACCTCGTACTCAGCGGGTCGCGCACGACCGCGACCGACACCCCGGGAGGCGCAGCATGACCGACATCCTGATCACCTCGGCCACTCTCGTCGACGGCTCGGTCGGCGACATCCTGATCCGCGACGGCATCATCGCCGGCATGGGGACGGTGGATGCCACGGACGCACCCGGTGCGGACGCCCACCGCATCGACGCGACCGGCCTGCTCGCCCTCCCCGGACTCGTCGACCTCCACACCCACCTGCGCGAACCCGGGTTCGAGCAGAGCGAGACCGTGCTGACGGGCTCCCGAGCCGCGGCGATCGGCGGCTTCACCGCCGTGCACGCGATGGCGAACACCCTTCCCGTCTCGGACACCGCGGGGGTCGTCGAGCAGGTGCAGTCCCTCGGCGACGCCGCGGGGTACGTCACCGTGCGTCCGGTCGGCGCCGTCACCGTCGGCCTCGCCGGCACCCAGCTCTCGGAGATCGGGGCGATGGCGACGAGCCGCGCCGCCGTCAGGGTCTTCTCCGACGACGGAAAGTGCGTGTCGGACGCGCTCCTCATGCGTCGCGCGCTCGAGTACGTCTCGACCTTCGGGGGAGTGGTCGCCCAGCACGCCCAGGAGCCACGCCTCACCGAGGGCGCTCAGATGAACGAGGGCACCGTCAGCGGCGAACTCGGCCTCGGCGGCTGGCCCGCTGTCGCCGAAGAGGCGATCATCGCGCGTGATGTACTGCTCGCTCAGCACGTCGGTGCCCGGCTGCACATCTGCCACGTGTCGACCGCGGGGTCCGTCGAGGTCGTCCGGTGGGCCAAAGCGCGCGGGATCATGGTCACCGCCGAGGTCACCCCGCACCACCTGCTGCTGACCGAGGAGCTGGTCCGAAGCTACGACGCCCGCTTCAAGGTGAACCCGCCTCTGCGCCGCGATGATGACGTGCTCGCCGTGCGCGCCGGGCTCGCCGACGGCACCATCGACATCGTCGCGACCGACCACGCCCCGCACCCCACGGAATCCAAGGAGTGCGAGTGGGAGGCGGCGTCGATGGGCATGGTCGGTCTCGAGACCGCGCTGAGCGTCGTGCAGTCCGCCGTGGTCGACTCGGGCCTTCTGGACTGGTCGGATGTCGCCCGCGTGCTGTCGAGCTCGCCGGCGGCCATCGGGCAGCTCGACGGCTACGCCGACGGCATCGCGGTGGGCGCTGCGGCGAATCTCACGCTCTACGATCCGGCCGCGAGCCGCACACTCACCGCGGATCACCTGCGGGGCAAGGGCGTCAACTCGCCCTTCCTCGGGCTCACCCTCCCCGGCCGGGTGCTCTGGACCATCCACGACGGCTACCTCACCGTCGCGGACGGCGATCTCGTCGACGCGGACACCGTGGCCTCGGCCGCGAGGGCGGTGACGACGCGTGGATAGCCGCGTCGGCCCCGGCGCCCTCGTGCTCGGTCTGCTCGTGCTTCTGCTCGTGCTCATGTACCTCGGGTGGCGCACGAGGCGGCGGCGTCAGCGCGACATCCCGCATCCCCTGGCGGTTCCGGATGACGCGGGCGCCCAACTGCTGTCGATCGACCTGCTCTACGTCGCCTCGACGATGGCCGACGCACCCCTCGACCGGATCGCCGTGCAGGGGCTCGGCTTCCGTTCCCGCGCCGAAGTGGTGGTTCGTGCGGGCGGCCTCGAACTCCGGCTCGCGGGGGAGCCGGACGCCTTCGTGCCCGCGGGCGACATCCGGGAGGTGTCGAGGGCCACCTGGACCATCGACAGGGTGGTCGAGACCGATGGTCTCGTGCGACTCGCCTGGACTCTCGGCGACACCGACATCGACAGCTACTTCAGGGTGACGGAGCCCGCCGACCCCAGTGGACTCATCGCGGCGATCCGAGCGATCACCGTGACGTCCGCCGAGGACACCCCCACCCACGACAGCCGCACTCACGACAGCCCCACTCACGACAGCCCCGCTCACGACAGCCGCACTTACGACAGCAGGGAGAAATGATGGCGAGGCACCCCGCCGTACTCGTGCTCGACGACGGCAGCCGGTATGCCGGCGACGCCTGGGGGGCCAGGGGGACCACCCTCGGCGAAGCGGTCTTCGCGACGGGCATGACCGGCTACCAGGAGACCATCACCGACCCGAGCTACGCCGGTCAGATCGTGCTGATGACCGCGCCCCACATCGGCAACACCGGGGTGAACGACGCCGATGCCGAGTCCCGCCGCATCTGGGTCGCCGGATTCGTGGTGAGGGAGCCGTCGCGGGTCGTCTCGAGCTTCCGGGCGACCGGCAGTCTCGACGCCCAGCTCGAACGCGAGGGCATCGTCGGCATCAGCGGGGTCGACACCCGCGCGATCACCCGCCGTCTGCGCGATGTCGGCGCGATGCGCTCCGGCATCTTCTCGGGCGAGGATGCCGCGCTCCCGCCCGACGAGCAGCTCGCGATCGTGCGTTCCGGATCCGACATGCGCGGCCTCAACCTCTCGGCCGACGTCTCCGTCACCGAGGGCTACACCCTGCCCGCGGAGGGACCACGGATCGGATCGGTCGCCGTGCTCGACCTCGGGGTGAAGGACGCGACCCTCGGCTACCTCTCCGCCCGGGGTTTCGACGTGCACGTGCTCCCGCAGTCGACCACCCTCACCGAGCTGCTCGCCCTGCGCCCAGACGCCGTGTTCTTCTCGAACGGTCCGGGTGATCCGAGCGCGAGCGACGCCCACGTCGAGCTCCTTCGAGGGGTGCTCGGCGCGGGCCTGCCGTTCTTCGGCATCTGCTTCGGCAACCAGCTTCTCGGGCGCGCCCTCGGGTACGGCACCTACAAGCTCCCGTTCGGGCACCGCGGCATCAACCAGCCCGTGATCGACGTGCACACCCGCCGGGTCGAGATCACATCCCACAATCACGGGTTCGCGGTCGACGCCCCGATCGGCGTCATCTCCGAGTCGCCCGCGGGATTCGGTCGCGTAGAGGTGAGCCACGTGAACCTCAACGACGATGTCGTCGAGGGTCTGAACGCCCTCGACATCCCCGCCTTCTCGGTGCAGTACCACCCGGAGGCCGCCGCCGGCCCCCACGACGCCAACTACCTCTTCGACAGGTTCCGCGACCTGGTCGTGGCCAACGCGAAAGACTCCGAGTAATGCCCAAACGCGACGACATCCGCTCCGTCCTCGTCATCGGCTCAGGACCGATCGTCATCGGCCAGGCCGCCGAGTTCGACTACTCGGGCACACAGGCCTGCCGGGTGCTGCGCGACGAGGGCGTGCGGGTCATCCTCATCAACTCGAATCCGGCGACGATCATGACCGACCCAGACTTCGCCGACGCCACCTACGTCGAGCCCATCACCTGGCAGGTCATCGAGACCATCATCGCCAAGGAGAGGCCCGACGCGATCCTGCCGACCCTCGGCGGACAGACCGCCCTCAACGCGGCGATCGAGCTGCACCACCACGGCATCCTTACGAAGTACGACGTCGAGCTCATCGGCGCCGACTTCGAGGCGATCAACCGGGGCGAGGACCGCCAGATCTTCAAACAGTTGGTGCTGGATGCGGGCGCCGGAGTCGCCCGCAGTCACATCGCCCACACCGTGGCCGAGGCCATCGACTTCGCCGAGGATCTCGGGTACCCCCTCGTCATCCGCCCGTCGTTCACCATGGGAGGGCTCGGATCGGGCTTCGCCTACTCCCGCGAGGAACTCGTGCGCATGGTCACCGACGGTCTGCACCAGAGCCCCACGACCGAGGTCCTGCTCGAGGAGTCGATCCTCGGCTGGAAGGAGTACGAGCTCGAGCTCATGCGCGACACGGCCGACAACACGGTGGTGGTGTGCTCGATCGAGAACGTCGATCCCGTGGGTGTGCACACCGGCGACTCGATCACCGTCGCCCCCGCGCTCACCCTCACCGACCGCGAGTACCAGAAGCTGCGTGACATCGCGATCGACATCATCCGCGCCGTCGGGGTCGACACCGGCGGGTGCAACATCCAGTTCGCGGTCGATCCCGCAGACGGCCGCATCATCGTCATCGAGATGAATCCGCGGGTGTCGAGGTCGAGCGCGCTCGCCTCGAAGGCCACGGGGTTCCCGATCGCGAAGATCGCGGCGAAGCTCGCGATCGGCTACAGGCTCGACGAGATCCCGAACGATATCACCAGGGTGACCCCGGCGAGCTTCGAGCCGACGCTCGACTACGTCGTCGTCAAGGTGCCGAGGTTCGCCTTCGAGAAGTTCCCCGCGGCCGACGCCACCCTCACCACCACGATGAAGTCGGTCGGCGAGGCGATGGCGATCGGGCGCAGCTACACCTCCGCCCTGCAGAAGGCGCTGCGGTCACTCGAGAAGCGCGGGTCGAGCTTCCACTGGGACGGCGCACCGGGCGACGTCGACTCGCTGCTCGCCGTCGCCGCCGTCCCGACAGACGGTCGCATCGTCACCGTGCAGCAGGCACTCCGTGCCGGGGCGACGATCGAGCAGGTGTTCGTTGCGACCGGGATCGACCCGTGGTTCCTCGACCAGATCGTGCTGATCAACGAGATCGCCGCCGAGGTCGCCGCCGCGCAGATGCTCGACGAGCGCCTGCTCCGACGGGCGAAGGATCACGGATTCAGCGACGTCCAGCTCGGCGCGCTCCGTGGCCTGTCCGAGGAGGGGATGCGTTCCGCCCGCTGGGCAGCGGGCGTCCGGCCCGTCTTCAAGACCGTCGACACCTGCGGCGGCGAGTTCCCGGCGACGACGCCCTACCACTACTCCAGCTACGACCTCGAGACCGAGGTGGCGCCGAGCGATCGTCGCAAAGTGGTCATCCTCGGGTCGGGGCCCAACCGCATCGGGCAGGGCATCGAGTTCGACTACTCCTGCGTGCACGCCTCGTTCACCCTCGGCGCCGCCGGGTACGAGACGATCATGATCAACTGCAACCCGGAGACGGTGTCGACCGATTACGACGTCTCGGACAGGCTCTATTTCGAACCGCTGACGCTCGAGGACACGGTGAGCATCGCCTCCATCGAGAAGCCCCTCGGCATCATCGTCCAGCTCGGCGGCCAGACGCCGTTGAAGCTCGCCAAAGGGCTGGAGGGATACGGCTTCAATGTGCTGGGCACCTCGCCTGAGTCCATAGACATCGCCGAGGACCGGGCGCGCTTC
>JBEANR010000157.1:0-8133 GCA_041165365.1 Actinomycetota bacterium
AGTCGCTCACGCAGCGCGCCGACCGCATCCGCAACCCCTGCGTGGCGTGTGACGTCGATTCCAGAAGAAAATCGCGAAACACTACATCTAGTGGAATGACAAGCCTGTCATTACCGGTATATAGTGAAACTCCACCCGATGGCGACCGACAGGTCATCGCCGGATGTGATCGAGATCACAGACTTATCAAGGAGGTCCCCATGGAGAACGACAACTTTGTCGGAGGCTACGAAGTACCCGCCGACCCGATGGATCTCCTGCAGTGCGACAGCTGCCAGTAGGCGCTCAGGCACTCTGAATCCACCCGGAGCCCGGGTCACCGCGATGGTGACCCGGGCTCCGTCGCGTCCGCCCCTCGTGGGCTCCACCGCTCGATAGGCTGGAGCGATGCCCGTGAACCCCGACCTGACCGGCACGGTGTTCCCGCCGGTCGCGCCCTACCTGGTCGGGCGCGAGAAGATCCGCGAGTTCGCCAGGGCGGTCTTCGCCTCCAGCCCCCTTCATCACGACGTCGAAGCGGCTCGCCTCGCCGGGTACACCGACGTGACCGCGCCCGCCACGTTCCCGGTCGTGGTGCAGGAGGCCACCCTCGCTCAGCTGCTGGCCGAACCGGGCGCCGGCATCGACTTCAGCCGGGTGGTGCACGGAGAGCAGCGATTCGCCTACTCGCGCCCGATCGTGGCCGGCGACGAGCTCACCGCCACACTGCGGGTGACAGGCGTCAAGACCCTCGGCGGCAACGCTATGGTGACGGCCGAGTCATCCATCGTCGACGGGTCCGGCGACCATGTGGTGACCGCGATTTCCACCCTCGTGGTGAGGGGCGACGAGTGAGCACCTCTGGTCTGCTCGACGGGCTCGAGGTGGGCGCCGTGGTGGCGGAGGCCCGGTTCGCACTGACCCGTGACTCCCTGGTGCGCTATGCCGGGGCATCCGGAGACTTCAATCCCATCCACTATCGCGACGCCGCCGCCGCCGAGGTCGGTCTTGCGGGGGTGCTCGCACACGGCATGCTCACCATGGGGGCGGCCGTGCAGCCGGTCGTCGACTGGCTCGGACCGCGCGGGGTCGTGCTCGACTACGGCGTGAGATTCACCAGGCCCGTGGTGGTTCCCGCCGCCGGCGCGGTGGAGATCGCGGTGACGGCCACCGTCGGAACACTGGATCCGGATGCCGGCACAGCCCGCATCGACGTCGCCGCGATCGTCGACGGCAAAGGTGTACTCGGCAGAGCCCAGGTGCTCGTGGGCTCCCGCGCGTGACCGGGCGAGCGCGGCGGCTGACGCACGCCGGCCCGGCGGAGAGTGTCTCCGCGATGAGCGCCGGTTCGCGATGAACGCGCGTGCACGATGACGCTGGCCGACTACACCACCCTGCGGGTGGGCGGTGAGGCGCGCGAGTTGATCGTGGCCCGCTCCCGCGGCGAGCTCGTCGACGCGGTGCTCGGCAGCTGGTCGATCGGGGAGGAACCCGTCCTGCTGGGCGGAGGGTCCAACGTGGTCATCGCCGACGCCGGCATCGACGCGCCCGTGGTGCTCGTCAGGTCTCGCGGGGTCGAGCGGCTGCCGTCGATCGAGGGCGTGGCCCGCCTCCGCATCGAGGCGGGAGAACCGTGGGACGACCTCGTCGCCCACACCGTGCAGAACGGATGGCGCGGACTCGAGGCCCTCTCCGGCATCCCCGGCACCGTCGGAGCGGCGCCCATCCAGAACATCGGGGCGTACGGCTACGAGGTGAAGGACACCCTCGTCTCCATCGAGTTCCTCGACGAGGCCAGCGGCCAGATCGTGGTCTTGGGCCGCGACGACCTCGGCCTCGACTACCGCACCTCGGTCGTCAAGCGCGGTCGGCGTGGCGTCGTGTTGTCGGTCGACCTCGATCTCGTCGACACGATGGCGGGCGCGGGTGCCCCGGATGCCGCGGGGCCCGACTCGAGTGCGCCGCCGTTGCACGATCAACTCGCCGCTGTGCTCGATCTCGACGGAGGCCCGCCCTCGCTCGAGCAGGTCCGGCGGGCGGTGCTCGCAGTGCGCGGGGCGAAGGGGATGGTGCTCGACCCCGCCGACCCCGACTCGGTGAGTGCCGGCTCGTTCTTCACGAACCCGATCGTGAGCGCCTCCTTCGCGAGCGGGTTGCCGGACACGGCCCCCCGGTGGGCGGTGCCGGCGTCTGAGGGAGTACCCGAGCGGGTGAAACTCTCGGCGGCGTGGTTGATCGAGCGTGCGGGCATCCGACGCGGCTTCGGCCTACCGGGGTCGGGTGCGGGCATCTCGTCGAAGCACACGCTCGCGATCGTCAATCGTGGGGGTGCGACCGCTGCGGACATCACCGAGCTCGCCCGACTCGCGCAGGAGAGGGTGCGCAACGAGTTCGGGGTGACTCTGCACCCCGAGCCGGTCTACCTCGGCGACCCCTAGGAGCGCAGCGGAGCCCACCGGTCGAGCCCACCGCTGCGTGCCGAGCGCGCCGGGCCGCTCGCTCGGTGCCGAACGCTGAATGCCGAGCGCGCCGGGCCGCTTCTACGAGTCCTTGCGGATCCAGCGGAAGGTGAGCCGAGCCATCACCAGTCCGAGCACCAGCCAGATCGCGAGGGCGATCGCGATGCCCGGCAGATTCCACGATTCGCCCTGCTCGAGCACGTCGAACGACTCCGGCAGGAACACGAAGCGCATCCCCTGCGCCATCCACTTCAGCGGGAAGACGCTCGCCACATTCTGCAGCCACTCCGGCAGCCCCGAGAACTGCAGGTACACCCCCGAGATGAACTGCAGAACGAGCACGATCGGGATGATCACCGCGGTCGCGCTCTTGCCACTGCGCGGGAGGGCGCTCAGCGCGATGCCGAGGATCGCGCTCGTGATCACGCCGAAGACGAAGATCCAGGCGAAGGCGAGCCACCGCGACGGCTCGGTCGGGAGGTCGACTCCGAACACCAGAGCGGCGAGGGCGAGGATGAGGGCGGCCTGCAGGATGCCGGTGACCACCACCTGCCCGATCTTGCCGAGGAAGTAGCTCGTCACGGGCAGCGGACTGCCCGCGAGCCGTTTGAGGGTGCCGTCGCTCTTCTCCACGGCGATGTCGATCGACATGTTCTGCAGTCCGCTGATGAGCACGCCGGCGGCGAGCATCGCGGGCAGGTAGTAGTCGGCGGCGCTGAGCTCGTTGCCCGCGTCGTCGGTGCCGAAGCTCTGCTCGCCGAACGCCACCGAGAAGATGGTGAGCATCAGCACGGGGAACAGGAAGGTGAAGAACACCGAGTCGGTCTGTCTGAAGTACGCGCGCACCTCGTAGCCGATGCGACTGGCGCCGAGGCGCAGGGTGCGACCGGCGGGTAATGGGCGCGGGGTCGGTGCGGGGCGGGCGCCCGGCGTCTGGCGGGCGGAGAGATCGTGGGCGGTCACGCGACGGCTCCCGTCCGGTCGGATGAGCTGGGTGAGTCGGATGCGCCGGACCGGTCGGACGTCGCCGCCGCCGCCGCCTCACCTGATCGCTCGCGCTCCGACTCCGCCACCAGATGCAGATACACGTCTTCGAGGTTCGGTCTGATGATCTCGACGAAGCCGGGTTCGCCTCCGCCGGCGCGGGCGACGAGGGTGGACACGAAGCGCGCAGGCTCGTCGGTGCGGTGTTCGTGGGAGCCGCCGTCATCCGTCCACCGCACGATGGGCACGCGGGCGTCCGCTCCGCCGATCTCGTCGACCCGACCGATGTCGATCAGCGCGCCGCCGGCGATGACGCCCACCCGGTCGGCGAGTCGCGCGGCCTCGTCGAGATAGTGGGTGGTGAGCAGGATGCTCGTACCGTTCGACTGCAGCTGTCGGATGAGTCCCCAGAACTGGCGCCGCGCCTCCGGGTCGAACCCCGTGGTGGGCTCGTCGAGGAAGAGCAGCTCGGGGTTGCCGACGATGCCGAGCGCGACATCCACCCGCCGTCGCTGACCGCCCGAGAGCCTGCGGATCTGGGTCTTCGCCTTCGACTCGAGCCCCACCGCGGCGATGAGTTCGTCGACGTCGCGGGGATTCGGGTAGAAGCCGGCGAAGTGGGCGATCTGCTCGCGTACAGTCGCGGTGCCCGACTCGCCGGTGCTCTGCAGCACTACGCCGAGCCGTGCCTTCCAGGCGAGTCGGCCGTGCTGAGGGTCGACCCCGAGCACACTGGCGTCACCCGCGGAGCGGTCTCGGTACCCCTCGAGGATCTCGATGGTGGTCGACTTGCCGGCGCCGTTCGGGCCGAGGAGGGCGAAGGTCTCGCCTCGATGGATGTCGAAGCTCACGCCGTCGAGTGCCGTGAAGCCTCCATAGGTCTTGCGGAGGTCTCGTACGCTCACGACGGTCTCGGGGGAGGTCATGGGTCCATGGTGCCGGGCGCGCGCCCGAGTCACAACGACCGGCCGACGTTGCGCGACCGTTCGTGTGTCGAGGGGGCGAAAAGTCCCGTTCCGGCGTCTCCCCGAGGGGAGTTCATGCCCCCTCGCGCCCGTCCCGCACCCGCGCCCGAACCGCCTGCAACGCACCCCGTCACGCTCGCTCCATCGTGCCGAACTCGGCCGACGCGCTCGCGGTAGACGACGCCGCCTCGCGCGAGGCGATCACGAGGCGGATGCGCGCGACCAGTTCCGCGGGGTCGTCGAGATCGTCGGCGTTGACCTCGATGACGGTCCATCCGTGCGCTCGCAATCGGGAGATGCGTGTCATGTCGGCGCGCCACTGCTTCTGGTCGCGGTGATAGTCCCCCTGATACTCGATGGCGATCTTCAGGCGGGGAATCGCGAGATCCACTCTCGGCACCCTTCGCACTCCGGGGAGGGGGATGTCGAGATTGCTGACGGTCTCCGTGATACCGGCGTGATGGAGGATGACGCGCAGCATCGACTCGCGAGGACTCTCGGCTCGGTCGTCGAGGAGCTCGATCGCCTCGAGGAGGCGCGCGCGTCCCCGGCGGGCGGGATGGCCGGTCGCGAAGTTCCTCAACGCCTGAAGGGTGGTGTACGGGAGACGCCAGTGGATGAGGAAGTCGCCGACCGCGACGAGTTCCGGCAGCGACAGAATCGCTGCCAGGTCGCACCAGGTCTGCTCGGGCGACGTGATGCGCAGCCCCTGCCGTTCAGTGGCGCGCTCATTCAGTCGCAGTTTGTGGCCGGTCACCCCGGTCACTCTCAGCGCTCGCTCCGGCCAGGGCACGCTGACATGGAGCGGTGTGGCCGACTGGTGGCGGAACGGAAGCGGCGCCCCGAGGAGCAGCGCGGCAGTCGTATGACTGAATCGGGCGGATGCTGGCATCCGCAGCGTGAAGGCACGACACAGCTCCACTACCGAGGTGGGCGGGGACACGGAGCGCACGCCTCGGTAGGGGCGACTGAGGTCATTGCCATGGAGCCGTCGACGACCTACACCTGCGGCGCGACCTTGCGCGACGGTGAACGGACCGTGTGCGAGTTCGGCCGGGAGTGGGATGCGCGCAGTCATGCGCTGATGATGGCAGGCGTCTCGATCTCCGGCTGAGGTTATCCACCGTCGGCGTGAGGGGACGCCAGATACCCTTCCAAGGGGCCGGGGAGAGCACTGAGTGTCCCCTCGGTCTCGTGACGACAGCGCCGCGGCTCCCGCCCGGCGACCGTTGGCGACCCGCCCTACGCGAACAGCCGCTGCAGCCGCCGCACTCCCTCGAGCAGCGGCTCGTCGCCGAGCGCGTACGAGAAGCGCAGATACCCGCTCGGGCCGAATGCCTCGCCGGGCACCGCCGCGACCTCCGCCTGCTCGAGGATGAGGTCGGCGAGCTCGAGCGAGGTGGTCGGGGTGACGCCGCCCCATTCGCGGTGCAGCAGCCCCGAGACATCCGGATACACGTAGAACGCGCCCTCGGGCGTCGGGCAGGTGATCCCGTCGATCAGATTCAGCTCGCGCACGATCGTCTGCCGGCGTCGGTCGAAGGCCGAGCGCATGGTCTCCACCGAGTCCTGAGGGCCGTCGAGGGCCGCGATCGCCGCCCGCTGGGAGATGTTCGACACGTTCGACGACAGGTGGGATTGCAGGTTGGATGCCGCGGCGACCACGTCTGCCGGACCCACCATCCACCCCAGCCGCCAGCCGGTCATCGCGTAGGTCTTGGCGACCCCGTTCACCAGGATCGTCGTGTCGGCGAGTTCGGGCACGACGTCGACGATGGAGCGGGCGGTTACCCCGTCATAGACCAGGTTCTGGTAGATCTCGTCGGCGACGACCCAGATGCCATGAGAGAGAGCCCACTCGCCGATGGCTCTCGTCTGCTCGTCGGAGTAGACCGCGCCGGTCGGGTTCGACGGCGAGACGAAGAGCAGCACCTTGGTGCGGGGCGTGCGCGCCGCCTCGAGTTGCTCGACGGTGACGAGATACTGCTGCTCTGCGCCGGCGAAGACCTCCACGGGCTCGCCGCCCGCGAGTTTCACGACCTCGGGATAGGTGGTCCAGTAGGGGGCGGGCAGCAGCACCTCGTCGCCGTCATCCACGATCGTCGCGAACGACTGGAACACCGCCTGCTTGCCGCCGTTCGTCACGATGACTCGGGATGCCGGCACCTCGAGTCCGCTGTCGCGAAGGGTCTTTCGCGCGATCGCCTCCCTCAGGTCGGGGAGCCCCGCGGCGGGGGTGTAGCGGTGGTTCTTCGGATCGAGCACCGCGGCGGACGCCGCCTCCACGATGTGGCCGGGCGTCGCGAAATCCGGTTCACCCGCCGCGTAGCTGATCACCGGTCGGCCCGCCGCCTGGAGGGCTTTGGCCTTCGCGTCGACCTTGAGTGTGGCGGATTCGGCGATCGCGGCGATGCGACGGGAGATGCGGGGAAGGGGTGCTGTCACGCTCCCAGCGTAACGAACGGTCGGCTTTACTCGTCGAGGAGGGGTGACCTACACTGGGCGAGGTAGCGGATCTCTGCCATCCTTTTGCATGCCCGGACGCGCTCCGGTCGTCCCCGAGGGTAGGCGGGCGCATCTGCTGCGAAGGGCGGTGGCTCAATTGGTAGAGCAGCGGTCTCCAAAACCGCAGGTTGCAGGTTCAAGTCCTGTCCGCCCTGCTGCTCGATCCGCGTGACAGCGCGGAGCACGCCGATCGGATGCGAGTCCGAGAGGCACGTCGGATCATGTCCGGCATCGATCTCCGGAAGGTAGTCACAGTGGCGAAGAACGTGGTCGACGAACCCAGCGAGGATGTCGTCGCGAACGCGAGGAACGAGCGTGCGGCCAGGCGCAGCCCGTTCGCGCGGATCGCGCTGTTCATCAGGCAGGTGATCGGTGAACTGCGCAAGGTCGTCACCCCGACCCGCAAGGAACTCCTGAGCTACACCGCCGTCGTGCTCGCCTTCGTCGTGATCATGATGGCGCTCGTCGCCGGATTGGACTTCGTGTTCGGTCTCGGCGTGCAGTACGTGTTCGGAGACGGTCCGATCGACGGGCAGTAGGCCGCGTCCGGGCCCATGAGACGGGATCGGATGATCGGCTCCGCGCCGCCGGCCAGGTCCTGCTCGAAGGGGCCCGACGGAATCGGGCCCGCAATCGTGATCGGGGAACGGCCCGTGTGCCTCCCCGAGACGCAACAGAGAAACGGAATGGAATCCAGTGTCTGAGAATCATCGCGACGATATCGACCTCGCGACCGCTGCGGAGCAGTCCTCCGAAGTCGACGAGGTGCAGGAGGGCGACGTGCAGCGCGCCGACGAGGA
Organism: Actinomycetota bacterium; assembly: GCA_041165365.1. GTDB lineage: Bacteria > Actinomycetota > Actinomycetes > Actinomycetales > Microbacteriaceae > Marisediminicola. The sequence goes on from JBEANR010000157.1 coordinate 7,693, forward strand.
GTCGGTCGAGCCGGCAGAGGTGGCCGCCATCCATGCCGAGGCCGACGACTCCGATTCGGACGACTCCGGCGAGGTCGACAGCGAGATCGAGAGCGCCGAGGCGGCGGTCGATCCCGAAGCCGACGCGATCGTCGAGGACGCCCTCGACATCGATTCGCTCGACGAGGCCGATGCCTCGGTCGCAGCCACCGACGACGAGGCCGAGATCGAGGCCGAGGTCGAGGCTGAAGACGAGCCCGAGGTAGAGCCGTATGACGGTCCAGAGCCGAGCGCCGGCGACGAGACATCCGATGGCAATGAAGACCTGGAGGCCGGAACGGATGCCGCGGTCGAGACCGAGCGCCCACTCGGAGCGATCGCGGGCACCGAGAGCGACGGCACCCTGACCGACGACGCGCTCAGCGGCGAGGCCTTCGATGACGCGGTCGACGCCGTCGCGGC
>JBEANR010000158.1:0-4158 GCA_041165365.1 Actinomycetota bacterium
GAGCGAGGTCGACGATGAGCGATCCGACGGCCAGCAGCGGATTCCCTCCGCCGATGAGCAGCGCGAGCACCTCGGCGACGGCGAGCGTGACTAGGCCCGACACGACACCCGCGATGGCAGCCCAGCCGAGGAGCCGTCGACGTGACGGATTGCTGCCGATCGCCGGGCCGCCCGAACCGGTCCGGCCGGCGGGGGCCGCCGGCGCCGTCGGGGTCTGCGGGGCGCTCACGAACCCACAGTATGCCGCGAGGCTGAGTCCCGGCGCCGGAATGGGCCCGGAACCCCTGCGGTCGGGATCCCGCGAGCGAGCGCGGTGACGCTACCGCATCCCGCCACGCTTCGCACCCTCTCCCCCTACCCAGGCGATTACTCATAGAGTCGACGGATGCCTTCCGCCGCGATCGTCGACGTGGTGTTCCCCTGTCTGAACGAGGAGGGTGCTCTGCCGGGCATCCTCGCGCGTCTGCCGACCGGCTACCGGGCCATCGTGGTCGACAACGGATCGACCGACGGTTCCGCCGCCGTCGCGCGAGAGCACGGCGCGACGGTGGTCTCCGAACCGAGGCGCGGCTTCGGTTCGGCCGCTCACGCCGGCCTGCTCGCCGTTACCGCCGAGGTCGTCGCGTTCTGCGACGCCGACGCGTCGATGGATCCCGCTGATCTGCCCCTCGTCGCCGGCCCCGTGCTCGCCGGTGAGGTCGACCTCGTTCTGGGGCGGCGTCGCCCGACCCGCTGGTCGGCGTGGCCCTGGCACGCCCGTCTCGCCAACCGCGCCCTCGCCGTGCTGATGCGCCGCGCCACCGGCCTGCCCCTGCACGATCTCGGTCCGATGCGCGCGGCCCGTCGGCAGTCGCTGCTGGATCTCGATCTGCGCGACCGTCGCAGCGGATACCCCCTCGAGATGCTGCTGCGAGCGGATGACGCCGGCTGGCGTATCCGCGAGGTCGACACCCCGTACGCCCCCCGAGTCGGCCGGTCGAAGGTCACCGGCACGGTGCGGGGAACGCTCACCGCCGTCACGGACATGTCGCGATTGCTGCGAGACAGGTCGGCCGCGAGGGCCCGCGTGGCGGGGGGGCGGACATCGTGACCACTCTCGTGCTCATCGCCAAGGAGACCGTCGCCGGGCGGGTGAAGACGCGCCTCAACCCGCCGTTCAGCTACGAGCAGGCGGCCGAGCTGGCCGCCGCCGCCCTCGCCGACTCGCTGGCCGCTGCGGAGTCGGTACCCGCCGAGCGGCGCATCCTGCTTTTCGAGGGCAACCTCCTGCCCCCCGGCTCCGAACACTGGGATGTGATGACGCAGGAGACCGGCACCCTCGACCGGAGACTGGCGGCGATGTTCGACGCCGTCGAGGGGCCGACGCTGCTGATCGGCATGGACACCCCGCAACTGACCGCGGCCGACCTCACGCCTGTGTTCGAGCCCTGGCCGAACGACGTGGACGCCTGGTTCGGCCCGGCGAGCGACGGCGGTTTCTGGGCGCTTGCGCTCGCGCGTCCGGACGGGGATCTGCTGCGCGGCATCCCGATGTCGCAGGACGACACCGGGGAACGCCAACTCGACCGCCTTCGCGGCGCCGGCCTCGAGGTCGCGATGCTGCCCGAACTGCTCGACGTCGACACCGTCGCCGATGCCCGCACCGTCGCCGAGATCGCCCCGCACACGCTCTTCGCCCGCAGGTTCCGCGCCCTCGAGAGCGAGAGCGCATGAGCCTCGTCGAGCGCGCCGCCTTCGGGGCCGGCGGCGCAGAACCCTATGCCCGCGCGCTGCGCAGCGCGCACTCCGAGGTCTACCTGCAGGAGTCGATCTTCGGCACGCACTCACCCGTCGCGACCATGAACGTCGCGCGATGGAGCGCCGACGCCGATGCGGCGGACCTGAGCCTGCTGCACAGCGTCACCGGCCCGGTGCTCGACATCGGGTGCGGCCCCGGCCGCATGGTGCGTGCCGCGATGGACGCCGGCATCGCCGCCATGGGCATCGACGTCTCCCCGACCGCGATCGAGATCGCCAGTGCCGCCGGACTCTCGGTGATGCTCGGGTCGGTCTTCGACCGGTTGCCCGCCGAGGGCCACTGGCAGACCACACTGCTGGTCGACGGCAACATCGGCATCGGCGGAGACGTCGACGCGATGCTTGCGAGGTGCCGTGAGCTGCTCGCCCCCGATGGCGAGATCGTCGTCGAGACCCATCCGGATGCCGGCGCCGACCGCACCTTCACCGGCCGACTCGTCGACACCCTCGGGTTCGAGAGCGCCTCGTTCCCGTGGGCGGAGATCGGGCTCGGCCCCCTCGTGGTCAGGGCGTCGCGCCACGGCCTCGAGGAACGTCAGTCCTGGATGATCGACGGCCGCACGTTCTGTCGCCTGGCCGCGATCCGCAGGTAGAGACCGATCACGATCGCCGCGGTGACGGCGAGCGCCGCGAGGAACGCGACGAGGTTGGCGACGTAGTCCAGCGGAACGACACTCGGGTTGCTGGCTCCGACGGCGCTCTTGTAGATCTGCGGGATCACGACGAGGGCGACGATCGCCCCGATGACCACGGCCCCCTGCGCGATGGCGAGCACCACGACCGGCATCCGGCGCCCGGCCCTCCTGAGGAGCAGCTGCACCCCGAACACGCCGAACGCGACGAGCCCGTCGTGGACGACGAGCGCGAGCGCCAGCCAGAGCAGCAGGCCCACCCACTCCGACGGGTCGGACTCGAGAGCGAGCAGCACCCCGCCCACCACGAGCAGGCCGACGCCGATCGCGAGCAGCCCGGCGCGCCAACGCCGGATCGCCGGTGAGGTGGGTGCGGCCGCGGGATGCACGGACTCAGCAGTCATCAGATCACCTCGAGTCTGGAGAGCCACTTGGTCTGCAGCACGCCGGGACGGGCGGGCGCCATCATCCTCGCCGGGAAGCCGTGGTCGATGTCGAGCACCTCACCGTCGAGCTGGAGCGCCACGACGGTCAGTTCATCGCGCACGAACTCCGGCCCCATGTCCATCACGGCGTACTGGCTGTCCTGCTCGAGGCTCGTCGCCCGGAAGCTGGCGTCTTCGGAGGCGCCGACCAGGTCGGCCAGGTCGCGCATGCGCGGGCCCGTCCAGGCAGCGTACTGACTCCACCCCTCAACGCAGGCGATCGGCAGCACGACCTCGGACTGCGGGAGGGCGCGCAGGTCGTCGAGCGTGAACACCCGCGTGGTCTCGCCGACCACGGTGAGAGTCCAGTCGGGCGCCATCGCCGTCTCGGTCACCTTCGCGGCCCTCGCCGTGCGGTTCACCGGCAGGGAGTTCGGCCCGACACCGGCCTTCCGCGGGGCGAACAGGTTGGTGGCGTCGAGAGCCCGGAACGATTGCCCACCGGTGAACACGACGAGTGCCGCGGCTGCGAGGCCGAGGGTGGCCAGGAACCCGCGGCGACCGGTGCGCTTCTCGGCGGCATCCGTCGACAGGGCGGGCTCTCGGTCGATCCAGGCGAACACTCGCCCGGTGATACCGCGACCGGCACGAGCGGATGCGGCACCAGCGGATGCCGACGACCTCTCCCCGGAGGCGGGCGGCACCCCGGTGACGTCGAGGGTGTGGGCGCCGACGAGAGCCACGACCTCACCGGAGTCGTCGTAGCTGTCACGCGCACGCCAGTAATTCGTGATCACGGGCAGCTTGACCGCGATGTGCACGGCGAGCGAGCCGATGACGACGAACGACAGCGCGAAGTGGGTGGACCTGAACGAGAACGGGAAGAAGGCGTAGAGCTGGAAGGTGTTGAGCAGTCCGATGGTGATCTCGACGAGCGAGGCCGAGACGAACAGGGCGATGGACGCCCGCTCCAGGAAGTGCACGAAGCCCCGCACCGGCGGGGTCTGGAAGAGCTCGGGGAAGACCACGTAGAGCTTGCCGAGCAGCAGCGGGAAGCACACCATACCCGCCGTGATGTGGAGGCCCTGGCTGACCTGGTAGAGCCACAGGGGCCTGGTCGGGAACGTCATCCAGGCGAGCGGATCCTGCAGGAAGTGACTGTACAGACCGGTGAGGAAGCAGACCATGAACGCGATGCCGAGAAGTCGACCCAGCACCGTGGCCATCCGCGGGTTGCGGGAGGGCGCGGCGAGCGACCGTCGGAGCTCGAACAGGATGCGCTGCACGCCCTCATTCCACCACGC
>JBEANR010000159.1:0-15047 GCA_041165365.1 Actinomycetota bacterium
ATGGCCGTGATCGGCATCCTGAGCCCGGGCAACTCGACCCGGTGGAAGTCAGGGGACTCGGTCATCGTCGAGAAGGAGACCGGCACGCGCTACGTACTCGATGACGAGGGCGTGCTGCACCCCGCACTGAACTTCACGAGCGCCGTGCTGTTCCTGGGCGGTCGCGACGACGTGGTGACCGTCTCGAGGAGCTCGCTCGACGGAGCGCCCAGGGGTGCGCCCGTCGGTATCCCGGGGGCACCGGAGGCGCTGCCCGCGGCCGACGCCCTGCTGGCCGGGCCGTGGACCGCATGCACGACAGCAACGCAGACCGGGTCCGACCCTCGGCCGGCAGTGGGCGTCGACCTCGGCACTCCCCCAGCGGGGCCCGTGCTCGGTGACTCCGAGGGGGTGCTCGTGATGACGGCCGACGCCGGTGAACAGTTCCTCCTCGTCGACGGTCGCCGCCACCTCGTCGCCTCCGCTGCGGTTCTCGCCGCTCTCGGCTGGCCGTCGACACCCGCCGTGCCGGTCGCCGACTCCTGGGTCGACACCGTGCCGGCCGGCCCGGATCTCGACTTTCTCGCGGTGCCGGGGGAGGGTGATCCCGGCGCCGAGATCGCCGGTCTCGACACCCGGTTGGGCGAGGTGTTCCAACAGACCGGAGCGGGCGACGGAGCGTTCTGGGTAGTGACCCGTGATGGTCTCGCCGAGGTGCCGACCGTCGCGGCCGTACTGCTCATGGCCAATCCCGAGGCGCCCTCCGACGAACCGTCGGCGATCACGGCGGGTCAGGTGGCGTCGGCCCCCAGAGCCGACGGACCAGGGCCGGGTGCGTCACTCCCCGACGCCGTTCCGAGTCCGGCGGAGGTGCCGACCGGGCGGAGCCCGACGGTGTGCTCCACGAGCGGTGTGCCAGACGACGGTGGTGTGGCAGACGACGGTGTGGCAGACGACGGCGTGGCAGGCGACGGTGTGGCAGGCGACGGCGTCACTGATGCCGACAGCACGGACCCGGGCACCGTGGTCATCCGCGTGGTCTCCGATCCGTTCGCCGGGCGCGGCGCGGGTATCCGGTCCGGGGGCTCCGGCGGCGGGGTCACGGCGGCCGACGTCGTGAGGGTGCGGCCGGGGGCCGGTGCCCTGGTTTCGCCCTCGGGCTCCGGCGGGGTGTCCGCCGTCTTCCTCATCACCGATCAGGGAGCCCGGTTCGCCCTCGCCTCACGGGAGACCGTCGCGGCACTCGGCTTCGGTGACGAGGTGCGCCCGACATCCATCCCTCCGGCGGTGCTCGCGCTGCTGCCCGACGGCCCGACGCTCGACCCCGGCCTGCTGGTGGATGCACCGGACCCGGCCGACGACCCCCGGGAACGCACCCCGGCCGATGACGCCGATCTCGCCGTGCTGAGGAGCACCGGATGACCCGGGAATGGGTATTTCGATCCGTGCACGGTTGGGCAGTAGTCCGGCAGAGGCGGAGCGGCCGCCTTTCTACGCTGAGACGACCACGAGACGGGAGCACCTGATGGCAGCGGTCACCACCGGTACGGCACCGGCAGGCGAGCTCCGAGTCGACCTCGACGCGCTCGACAAGCTGAGCCCCAAGCTGCATCAGGCTTGCGAGGCGCTCGGACGTTGCATCGACCGATTCGAGGTCGAACCGATCCCGCCGAACGGAGCCCCGCCCGCGGTTCAGGCCATGGTCACGCAGACGCTGTCCGCCCTCTTCAAGCAATGCGTCGAGATCTTCCGTGGGAGCGAGGAGAAGATCGGCAAACTCTGCGACGACGTGGACCAGGCGCGCGCCGACTACGCGCGGATGGACGAGCAGAACGCTCAGGATGTCGCGGCCCCCGTCAACGATGAGACCGAGAAGCCCGCCACCTCGCCCGAGAAGTCCGCTCCGGCCGCGGAGCCCAAGAACACGGAGCCCAAGAACACCCAGCCGGAGAACACGGAGCCGGTCGCGCCGGAGACCGTCGAGCCCGCTACGCCTCTCACCGACCCCGTGACGCAAGCCTCAGCGCAGGCCGCCTCGGACCGGTTCGACATCGTCGACGCGAGCAGGGAGGACATCGACGACTTCCGCATCTCCCCCCTGGCTCAGGACCAGGCGAACGTCGACGCGGAGGGCCCTGACGACCTCATCGACTTCGATGCCGAGCGGGACGAGCTGGTGAGTCGGGGTGACTCGATCAAGGCGCAGCTGAGCGACGAGACGCGAGCCGCCCAGACCTACACCAACACCTCTCTCAACGATGTGATCAAGCAGGCCGACACCTACCACAGCGATGTCGAGGCATTCAAGAGGAAGCACGACGGCTACTTCGAGATCGCGCAGTCCGACATCAGGATCGCGAACCGCACCGATGGCAACACCTCCCGCTACGACGACGACTGACGCAGCCGCGGCCCGAGCGTCTTGTGCTCGACGACCACGGCGATGATCCCCGGCGCGACCCGGGAGGAACGGATGGGACTGCAGTGATGACCTACTACCCCGTGATGCCTTTCCTGGACGGGTATTCGTTCACGCGGACCCAGATCATCCGCGACGCGACCACGAACTGTGTGGACGAAGCGCTCGACATCATGGCCACCCAGTTGCTCCTCGCGGTGACCGACATGCAGACCGTGCTCACGGAGTTCCGCGACATCTCCGCCGTCGTCAAAGAGGTGTGGAGCGCCGGCGAGGGTTCGGTCAGCATGCAGGGGGTCAGCTCGGTGCTCACCCTCGCCGGCGTCGATCAGGCGCAGAAGGCGGCGGAGATCACCCAGGACATCAAAGACATCAACGCTCGGGTGCGTGAGATCAAGGCCTGGATCAACCGGGTGCACATCGCCGGCGAGGTGTATTGCGAGGCCGCCGCGGGTTCGCTCGTCGGATCGAGTCTGGGGTACCCAGCGGCCGAGAAGACCAATTTGTACACGTGGGGACTCCTCGCTCTGATCGTCGATGTCGTGCGCAAGATCGTTGAGCTGATCAGCGACGTCGCCTCGCTGTTCGGTGGGACCGGGGCATCCGCGGCCGCCGCCCCGACCGACCCCGGTGTGGTCGACCCCGGCTCGGCCGAGATCAGCACGGGCGGTCAGAGCACGGCGGACCAGAGCACGGCGGACCAGAGCACGGCGGAGCCATCGGCCTCAGACCCGGATGCCTCGGACCCGTACGCCTCAGACCCGAATGCGGTCGACCCCGGCGCGACCGATCCCGGTTCGGATGACCTCAGCCCCGAGCAGCTCGTCGCGACCACGCCCATCGCCCCGGTGACGGACCCCGGGTCGACCGACCTCTCCGGGGAGCCGCAGAACGCCGGTACACCGGTCGCCCCGGTCGCCCCGGTCGCACCGTCCGACCCCGTGAGCCCGACCTCCGAAGCGCCCACTCCGGTGTCCTCACCGCTCTCGTCGCCGGTGAGCCCCACCTCTTCGACCTCGCCCTCCTCCTCGCCTGCGCCCGAGGAATCGGCTGCGACTGGAGCGGGCTCGGGCGATTCCACGCCGACCACCCCGGCGGAGACGCCACTCCCCGAGTTCACGGTGCCCGAACCTCCCGCCTCCGATTCGCCGGCGTCGGACACCGCACCCCTCGAGACCGCGACGAGCACGCTTCCGGAGGGCTCGACACCGGAAGGCCTGGCCTCGTCCACTCCGACACCGAGTTCAACTCCGACACCGACGAGCCCGACCTCGGGTACGCCCTCGTCAGGGGATACGGCCTCCCCGAGCCCCACCGACACGGCGACACCACCACCCTTCGACCCGGGCGAGATCCCCGCTGCCGACCTCGGCGCCGCCGGCGACGCGACGACTCCCACGGGCCTGCCGCTCGACAGCGTCGATCCGGCATCCGACCCGGCAACCTCTACGGTGCCGCCGCTCGACCCCGCGTCGACCGACTTCGGAGCGACCGACCCCGTACCCACCGAGTCAGCACTCACCGACCCTGCATTCTCGGAGTCGGCATCGACCGACTCAGCGTCGACCGACTCGGCACCGACCGACTCAGCGTCGACCGACTCGGCACCGACGGACTCAGCGCCCCTCGCCGAAACACCGGTCGACAGCGCCGCATCCACCCTCCCCGCGTTCAATCCCTCCGCCGTCCCCGGCACGCCGAGCGACACCTCTGGCGCGAGCCAGGGTGCGCCGCTCGCCGTGCCGACTGAGCTACCCGAGGGCGTGGACCGAGAACCCGACGGCACGCTCACGGCAGGCGGAGTGCCCCTCGCAAAGGGTCCGGGCGAGATCTCGTACGCTCCTGACGGGACGCCTCTGAGCGCAGAGGGCGCACCGCTGACGCCGACGGCAGAGGGATGGGCGAACGACTCGACCGGGGAGACCTACACCGCCGACGGGCAACTCGCGACCCCGGCATCCGATCTCGTCGCGAGTCCGGAATCCGCTCTCGGACTCGTCGGCGGACTGACCATCGATCCCGAGACCCACGCGATCCTCGGCCCGGACGGCGTGGAACTGGCGCGGGATCCGCTCACCGACCTTCCGATCTTCGACGGCCGCCTCGTCGATCCCCTCACCGGTCGCCTGCTCGACATCGACCCGCTGAGTGAGCTGGAGCGCGACCCTGCCACCGGCGCACTGATCGATCGGGAGACCGGTGACTTCCTCCATCCCGACACGGGAGAACGTCTGCTCGAAGATGAAGAGCGCGGTCTCGTCGCGCATGCCGAAACTGGAATATTGACTGATCCGCTCACCGGGCTGCACTTCAACGACGCGGGCGAACTGTCTGACGTCGAGGGTCGTCCGCTCGAGATCGATGAGGTGAGCGGCAAGCCGGTCGACGCCGTCACGGGCGAACTCCTCGACCCGGAATCGGGCCTCCTCCTCGATCGCGACACGGAGCAGCCCCTGATCGCGGACGCCACAACCGGATTGCCCGTCGACGCCAGGACGGGCGAGTTGATCGATCCGCACTCCGGCCGACGGTTCGACGCCGCGACCCTCGAACCTGTCACCAGTCTGGTCGCGGTGTCCGACGACACCGCGGGATCGACGGATGTCTCGGCGGACGTCTCCTCCACCGTCTCTGCGGAGACCACGGTCACCGTGCAGACCGACGCGGACGGGTCGCAGCGGCTGACCATCGACCTGGCGCCGGATGACGACGGATCCCAGGTCATCTCGGTGCGTGACGGCGAGGTGACCATCGACGGCGTCGAGCTGCCCGCTCGCACTGCTGGCGACCCCGTGGGCGCCGGCGCGGGTGTCGGTCGCTCCCCCGGAGTGACCGAGGTGTGAGTCCTCGTCGAGAGCCGGTCGGCGCACGTCGCCGATCTCCGACCCTGCTCGCGCTCGCGGGAGGCGGCGTCGCCCTCGCGCTCAGCGGGGCAGTCGGCGCGATGCCAGCGGCCGCGTCGATCGCGGAGGCCCCCCGAACCGCCTCCGCGGGGCAGAGCTGCGCCGGCGTCGAGCCGCCCGAGGTGTACCGGGGCGCCCCACCCTGGTCTCAGGCGGTGCTCGACGCCGGCGCGGCGTGGCCGTTCGGTCGTGGGGAGGGGGTCGTCGTCGCCCTTCTGAGCAGCGGGGTGGACGCCTCGAACGAACAGCTCGCCGCGGCGACGCTCCCGGGCTACGACGTGCTCGGGTCCGCACCGGGGGCCGACACCGATTGCGACGGGAGGGGAACGAGGGCCGCGGGAGTCCTCGCCGCAGGGGAGTCGCCCGAGACATCCGTGCACGGGGTGTCCCCCGGGGTGCAGGTCCTGCCGGTGCGGGTGGTGCAGCGCGTGACGAGGGAGGGCGACGAGTCGCAGTCCGAGGATCTTGGCGGCGGCCCCGAGCAACTGGCCGCGGGCATCCTGTGGGCCGCCGAGCAGGGCGCGCGGGTCATCTGCGTGACCGTCACGACGGAGGTCGACGATCCCGTGCTGCAGTCCGCGGTGGCTGCCGCCTCCGATGCTGGAGCCGTCGTCGTGGCCGGAGGGCCGAACTCCGACGGCGCGGCGGTCTCGCCGGACGAGGCACCACCGGCTCGGTACCCCAGCGCCTACCCGCGCGTGCTCGCCGTCGGCGCTCTGGGCCGCGACGGCCAGCTTCTCGCCTCCTCCGAGCGCGCCCGGTACCTCGACATCCTCGCGCCGGCCGCAGACACGATCACGACAGCGCCCACCGGGGGGCGAGGCGGGCTGGCGCACGCTGCGACGGTCGACGATCCGGCGTCCGCGACCGCTGCGGTGGCCGGCGCCATCGCGCTCGTACTCGCCCGCGACCCCGAGCTCAGTGCTGAGGCCGCAGCCGATCGTGTGGTCGGCACCGCCCTCCCCGCCGCGCGATCGATCGCGGCGACGCTCGGTGCGGCCGACGGCACGGAGGTCGCGGCCGACGGTACGGATGTCGCGGCCGACGGTCGGAGCGGCGCTCCCGCATCCCCCCCGGTCGTGCACATCGCGGCGGCGGTGTCCGCCCACCTGGTGACAACACGGGAACCGTCGACGGCGGTCCGCGCGACCCCGGTCCCCGACGCCTCTCGGTTCGATGCATCGGAAGGCGCGGCTTTGGCCGGGGCGGCCGCGGTCGCGATCGGTGGGCTCGTGGTCGTGACGGTGGTCGTCGTCATCCGCTCCCGTCGGGGCGCGAACCCATCGCCCCGGTAGATGAGACCGACCTGGTCGCCCGCGCGACGCGCTCAGGGCTACCGGTCGGTGTCGGGCTCGACGCGGGCGCGACGAGCCCTCGTGCGCTGCCAGCCCGCCGTCGCCGCGCGCAGTCGCAACTCGTCCACGGTCGGGTCCAGCGCCACGACGGTCCACGAGCGGCCCACCACGACGACGATGTGGTCGTCGTCGACTCCGCAGATCCAGGATGCCGCGTCTGCGCGCAATTCGAGTGCCCGCGCCAGCGTGCCCGCCGAGGCCGGATCGGTGCCGCCGATGAGCACCACATCTGCCTCTCGAGCCTGCGTCGTCGTTCCGAGGTCGACGCCGGGGAGGGTCGCTATCGAGAGCGACCACGGCGTGCCCGCTGCGCGTGCGGTCGAGCCGCCGACGAGGGCGCGACCCGCGCCGATGACGGCGACGGGTCGGGGGAACGAAGCGACAGGGACACCGTCGGGGCCCTCGGCGGTCACGACGGGTCGGGCATCGGTGCGGCTGAGGCGCAGTATCGCCTGCCACCCGGGCTCGCGGCTCGCGACGAACACCGAAGCGCCGACGTTCTGCAGCCGACGCGCGAGCACGGACATCGACGCGATGTCGAGGAACGAGGCGAGGGAGGTCGGACCGCCGCGAAACACGTCGAGCACCACGTCGACTCCGCTCCACCGCCCGTGGACCCCGCGCCCGAGAGGGAGTCCAGAGTGCCCGACCGGCAGCACCAGGTCCGCGAGAGCGACGGGTGCCAGCCTGAAAGCCGTCGCGACGCTCACGCCCGACACCCCAGCGGCATCGTCGCGCGAAGGCCGTCCAGATGCGCACCGTCGAGCGACGACCAGCGCACCTGCGTATCGGCGCCGATCCGTGCGAGGTGCGCGTCGATGTCACTCGTCCCGCCGGGTGACGCGGTCACCCGGATGACCGGTTCGACTGCGAGCATGCCGAGATCGTCATAGCGCAGAGTGATTGCGGCCGTGACCCCCACCGCCCCGGCGATCGCGCGATCGGAGAGTGCTGCGGCCAGGGCGGCGGTACCGCTCCACCTGTCTTGTCGGTAGCTGCGGTGGATCATCCCTCCCGCGGCGCAGGCCGACCAGTCCTCGAGGAGCGGCCCGACGGCCGGGTCGCCGAGGGGTGCCTCGGGGGGAGGGCCGACTGCTGCGGCGGCGGGCTCCGGGGGTCGGTCGTCATGGCTGTCGGGAACCAGCAGCTCGGCGATGCAGGTACGCAGCGCCGTCGCATCCAGGGGGTCGAGACGCAGCCCGAGCAGGCCGGCGCGGTCACCCACGCGAGCGGTCTCGACGAGCGCGGTACGGATGACGCCGCGTGCCTCGCCGCCGCGCGCGTCGATGGCGTCGCCGCAGAGAGCCGAGTCGACACCGAGGCACATCCAGGTGCGCCAGCGCGCCCGGCCGTCGGCGACCGGAGTGCGCTGCACGACCACCTGCAGCGAGCACGCCTTCCTGATCGTCGGGGAGATGGCCGTCCACAGCTCACCGATCGGCAGTCGGGTGGCGCCGGCTCCACCGACCGGACCGGGCCCGGACACGAGGAGAGCGCTGACGCTGGTCCAGCGTGTTCCATCGACGACCAGCACCGAGCGGTCGCCGCGCGGCCCGACGGACTCTCGCATCAGGCGCCCCCCGATGACCTGCGCGACGGCGTCGACCGGTGCGCGTTCGCCCGCGCGCAGCCGGAGTCGATGCGCGATGCCCTCGACCAGCCACATCGCACCCGTGCGACCCCGCCAAGGCACGGCGACCGCCAGTGCCAGGGCCGCGCCGCCACCCAGCACGACCGTCGGGGGCGCCGTCGGCAGCGAGAGCGTGAGAGCGACGCCGGCGAGCACTCCCTCGACGAGGAGGAGTCGGCCGAGAACGGAGCTCCGAATGGTCAGGGCGTGGGCGCGGGACAGCCGGATGCCGCGGCCGCGGGGGACTTCGGATGCGCGCGCCGTCCCTGAGCCTGCCGATCCCGCGTCCGTTCTCACTCCGGTCGTCGCCACGATCCTCCTCGGGGGGCACTCCGCGCCAGGCGTCCACCTCGCCGCCGGAGAGGTGGGAGGGGATGCTCGGTCCCACACTCCCACCGGGCCTCGGCCGCGGCATCCGAAGCACTCCCCATTCGGCCATGGGCACAACGGCCGCCGCGCATCGGGAGCAGACCTGCTTCGATCGAGGGACCTATCCCTAGGAGGCTCCGATGAAGATGGACCCCGACATCACCCGCTGGCTCGACGCCGACCTCGACTTCGAGGCGATGGTGCGGGAGCAGGAGGAACAGGCCGAGCGCATGGTCGCCCTCGAGCGGCGGTTGGCCGAGGCGGTGCTCATGGTGAGGTCTCCCGACCGCCACGTCACGGTCCACGCGACGGGAGCCGGTGCGATCACCGGGATCACGATCGACGATCGCGCGTTCGACGAACTCGACCGGTCACACATCGCCCCTCTGGTACTGGCCACGGTGCAGCAGGCGATGCACGAGGCAGGTGAGCAGCTTCGCACCGGGCTCACCGACGTGCTTCGCGACACCGATTTCGTCGACCAGGTGATGCGCAAGTGGCCGGGAACCAGCGCGCGGGACGACGAGGATGCCGACGGCCTCTCCGAGACCGAGCGCCTACTCGGCCATGGGATGTCGCCGGACTAGCCGCCGCCGGACTACGCGGCGTCGGACTACGCGTCAGGCGACGGTGGGGTCTTCGGCGCGCGCGACCGCGGGGTGCGCGGCTTCGGCGGCGGCGTCGGCCGCAGAGGGGGGAGCACGTCGGTCTGGTCCGGTCCTGCGGGCGTCACCTCGGGCAGCACCGCGGTGGCGGCCGACTCCTGGACCGATCCGGATGCCGCGGTCTGCTCCGGCGCCGCATCGGAAGGTACAGGCGGTGCCTGCTCAGGTGACGTCTGCTCGGGGGACGTGTGCTCGGGCGCCGCATCCTGGGTGGGCGGCTCGGTCACGGGAGCGTATCCGCGCGACCTCGTCGGCTCGTGGCGACCCACGTACAGCTGCGCGGCCTTCGTCGCGACCAGCAGGAACCGCACGAGCAGCACGATGAGCCCGATGACCACGACGGCCACCACGATCTGACCCACGATCTGCGATAGCCATCCCAGAACCTCGAGGAATCGGTTGTCGCCGTACGGTCCGCGCATGATCATGTCCTTCTGTCGGTGGTTCAGTAGTTGGGGTCGTCGACCCCGCTGTTCGCCTCGTCGATGACGGTGCCGACGGCGATGGCGAGGGAGATGCCCCAGCTGATCCACATGAGGATCAGGCGCCAGTCGCGGGGTCCTTGCCGGGTGGTCTGCAGCACGCTCCAGGCTCCGAAGAGAGCACTGATGACGCTGCTGCTGAACACGAACTTGCGCATGAAACCTCCAGGAAGCGGGGGTTCCACGGTACCCCGCGCCGAGCGCACCTGACCACTCGACCTGGAGTGGGCGAATCGGGCGGCGGTTTCCGTCGCGAAAGTGGGCGACTCGGTGTCTGGGCGCGTGGACCTTTCCGAGAGTCCTGACCGATCGGACAGTTCTGACCGATCGGACAGTTCTGACCGATCGGTCAGTTATGCTGGGCGGATGTCCAGCGCCTCAGACCTCCGCGCCATCGCCCTCGCCGAATTCGCGAGCGTCGGATTCGGGGGCACCTCCCTGCAGCGGATCGCCGACAGGGCGGGCCTCTCGAAGTCGGCGGTGCTCTATCACTTCGCCTCGAAGGAGGCGTTGCTCGCAGCAGCGATCGGACCGGCCATCGACAGGATGGAAGCGCTGCTCGGCGACTTCACGAGCCAGCCGCTCACCGCCGAGAACCGCCTGCGCTTTCTCGAGGGGTTCACCGATCTGCTGCTCGCGCACCGCCTCGAGGTGCATATGTTCATCAATCAGGGGCCGTCGCTCGTCGACGTGCCCGTCATCGACAGGGCCAACGAGCTCGTGCTCGGCCTCGCCCGTTTCTTCGACTCGGCGACCTCCTCGACGATCGACAAGATGCGCTTCGGCGTGGCTCTCGGCGGTGCCGCCTACACCCTCTGCACGGTACAGACCCTGGGCCTAGAACCCACCCCCGACGACGAGACGAGGGCAGCCCTCATCACCATCATGAGCGAGCTTCTCGCACCCGTCGCCACCTCGCTCGACTGACGATCAGCGCCGAACCGACGATCCGGAGACCCCATGGCCACCCTTCTCTACCGACTCGGTCGGTTCAGCTACCGCCACGCGTGGCGGGTGATCGCGGTCTGGATGCTGCTGCTCGTCGGTATCCTCGGCGGAGGTGTGGCGCTCGGCGGGCAGACCGAGGAGTCGTTCGCCATTCCCGGCACCGAATCCCAGGAGGCGCTCGATCGGCTCGAAGCGGTGTTCCCGCAGGTCGCCGGGGCGAGTGCCACCGCCGTCGTCGTGGCGGAGGACGGATCATCCGTTCGCGACGACCAGGCGACCGCAGCCATCGCCGACATGGTCGATGAGATCGCGCGGATCGACGGAGTGGATGCCGTCGTCGGCCCCTTCGACGAGTACGCGGGCAGGGCGGTCACCGGCGACGGGTCGATGGCCCTGATCAAGGTGCAGTTCGACGGCCCGTCGACCGACGTCACGCCCGCCCAGCTCGACGAGCTCACCGCGACATCCGCTCTCGGCGAGGATGCCGGGCTCCGCGTGGAGTTCGGCGGTCAGGTGTTCCAAGACAACACCGTCGGCATCACCGTGTCCGAGGTGTTCGGGGTGGTCTTCGCCGGCATCGTGCTCGTCATCACCTTCGGATCGCTGCTGGCCGCCGGGATGCCGCTGCTCACCGCCCTCATCGGCGTCGGCATCGTCATCGGGGGCATCACCACCGTCTCGGCGTTCACCTCGGTGTCGAGCTCGGCGCCTCTGCTCGCCCTCATGATCGGCCTCGCGGTCGGCATCGACTACGCGCTGTTCATCCTCTCCAGGCACCGGGGGCAGCTCGCCGAGGGGGAGCAGCCGGAGGAGTCCGCCGCCATGGCGGTCGGCACGGCGGGCAGCGCCGTCGTCTTCGCCGGGCTCACCGTCATCATCGCCCTCCTGGGGCTGCTCGTCGTCGGCATCCCCTTCCTCAGCGTCATGGGTGTCGGCGCAGCCTTCGCCGTGCTGGTCGCGATCGGGGTGGCGACCACCCTTCTGCCCGCCGTGCTCGGACTGGCGAAGGCCCGCCTCGTGCCGAAGGAGGGGTCTCGCGCGTGGCGACGAGCGCACGCGCACGGCGACGGCGCGCGTCCGACGATGGGGCTCCGATGGGTCGGGTTGGTGATGAGGGCGCCGATCGTGGCGGTGATCGCCGTGGTCGGCATCCTCGGCGTGTTGTCGATCCCGGCGGCGAACCTCGACCTCAACCTGCCGGATGGCGGCTCCGAACCCGAGGGCAGCACCCAGCGGGAGGCCTACGACCTCATCACCGAGGGCTTCGGCCCCGGCTACAACGGGCCGCTGATCGTCGCGGTCGACATCACGCAGACCACCGACATCCTCGGCGACCTCGGAGACATCGGCGACGAACTGCGCACCCTCCCCGGCGTCGACTTCGTCAGCGACGGCATCCCCGACACCGGGCTCGACACGGCGATCATCCAGGTCACTCCGCAGAGCGCGCCGGACTCCGCCCAGACCAAAGAGCTCGTGCAGACCATCCGCGACCTCGCACCCGAGCTCCGTGACCGCTTCGACACCGAGGTCTCGGTCACCGGAACCACCGCGATCGGCATCGACATCTCCAACCGGCTGACGAGCGCCCTGATCCCGTTCGGGCTGATCGTGGTCGGGCTGTCGATCATCCTGCTCATGATGGTGTTCAGATCGATCCTCGTGCCGATCAAGGCGGCCGTCGGGTTCCTGCTGTCGGTCGGGTCGTCATTCGGCGTCGTGGTGGCGATCTTCCAGTGGGGGTGGTTCGCCGACCTGCTCGATGTGGAGAACCCCGGCCCGATTCTGAGCTTCATGCCGATCCTGCTCATGGCCGTGCTCTTCGGTCTCGCGATGGACTACGAGGTGTTCCTCGTGTCGGGCATGCGCGAGGAGTTCGTGCACAGCTCAGATGCGCGGCAGGCGGTCCGGCGTGGCTTCGGCAACGGCGCGAGGGTGGTCACGGCGGCGGCGCTCATCATGTTCTTCGTGTTCTTCGCGTTCGTTCCCGAGGGCTCGGGCACGATCAAGCCCATCGCGCTCGGTCTCGCTGTCGGCATCGCCTTCGACGCCTTCCTGGTGCGCATGACACTCGTGCCCGCGGTGATGACACTGCTGGGGCGTTCCGCCTGGTGGCTGCCGCGGTGGTTGGCCCGCATCCTGCCCGACGTCGACATCGAGGGCGACAAGCTGCGCGCGCATCGGGCCGATGTCGAGTGGGCGGCGACGCAGACGGATGCCGCGCTCGCCGCCACCGCGCTCGTAGCGGGTCGCCCGGCACCCGTGACGTTCTCGGCGCCCGTCGGCTCGCTCGTGCTGGTGAGGGGGGAGGCTGCCGATCGCCGCGCGCTGATCGCGACGCTCGCGGGACGCATCCTCCCCGTCTCGGGCCGCGCCCACGTGCTCGGACACCCCCTGCCCTCCGAGCGTTCCGAGGTCTCGCGCCTCGTCGCGGTCTCCGGCCTCATGCCGGAGCCGGTCGGCGACGATGCCTTCGACGAGTCCCTCGCTGAGCGACTCCGGCTCACCGGGCGCCGGTCGTCGCGGCGGAGCGCTCTCCGCGAGGCCGCGCGGTGGCGGGACCGCCTCGACGGCGCCGTGCGGCGAGCGAGCGATAGCGCCGCCGCCTCGATCGGCGCGGTCGACGCAGCCGGGTTCCGCCGAGCGCTCGCGCCCGTCGTGCTCGCCTTCGCCGAGCAGACCCCGGTGGTGATGATCGACTCCGCCGGCGGCTCGGTGAGCGCGGAGGCCTTCCTCGACGGGGTGCTGTGGCTCGCGCCATCCGGTATCACCGTCGTCGTCGGGCTGGAGTCCGGGTCCGATGCGGGCGAAGGGCCGGACCGCGACCGCGACCGCGTCGTCACCGAGGTCCATCTCGCCCCGCGAGCCACCGAGGCGACCGATCGCCGACGGCCCGTGCCGTCCACCGAAGACTCCCTCTCGAGAGGAGGCGTGCGATGACCTCGACCGCCCGTTCCACCCGCCTACGCCGCGCGGCCGCCCTCGCCGGCGTCGTGCTCGTGCCGCTCGCCTTCGCGGGCCTGTTCGTCGGCTCGATCGGTCAGGCCGACGACCCCTCCGGTCGCGCCATCCCGGCCGCGGTGGTCAACTCCGACGAGCTCGTCACCCAGACCGCCGCAGACGGCACCGAGACGCCGGTGTTCGCCGGGCGCCAGCTCGTGACCGAACTCACCGCCTCCGACGACGACGGTTTCGACTGGTCGATCACGAACGCCGACGACGCCGAGGCCGCGCTCGCCGCCGGTGAGGTCTACGCCGTGCTGACAGTCCCGGCGGGTTTCTCCGAGTCGATCCTCTCGATCCAGGGCGACGATCCGACGCAGGCCGAGCTCGGTATCGAGACCGACGACGCCCACAGCTACCTGACCCCCGTCGTCGTGGAGTCGGTGGGTCGGACCATGTCCGCGACGTTCGGGCGCACGATCACCGAGCAGTACCTCGCCGGGGTGTACACGAGCCTCGGCGACCTCGGTTCGTCCCTCGGGACCGCGGCCGACGGCGCCCAGGATCTCGCCGACGGTGCGACCGGGCTCGGTTCCGGCCTCGACTCACTCGCCGCCGGCGCGGCATCCGCGCAGTCGGGAGCGTCGCAGTTGTCGTCCGGGGTGGCCACCTACACCGGAGGCGTCGGTTCGCTCAGTTCCGGGCTCGCTCAGCTCGATCGCGGAGCCGCCGGTCTCACCCAGGTCAGCCAGGGCGTCGCCACCTACACCGGCGGTGTCTCGCAACTCGCGGGGCTGATCGCCGTGGAGACCGCGAAGCTCACCGACGCCGACCCGCTCAACGACCAGGTCGCCGTCGGAACGCTGAGTGCGCTGTCCGGTCAGCTCTCGGGGGCGGCAGCAGGAGGCTCGACTCTCGCGTCGCAGACCTCGAGTGCGGTCTCCGGGGTCAGGGGCGGCATCTCCGGCAGTGCCTCCGGTGCCGCGCGGCTCGCGGCAGGCTCGGCCTCGCTGAACTCCGGGGCGTCGTCGCTCGCGAGCGGGCTGGGTTCCCTCTCGACGGGAGCCGCGGATGCCGCTGCCGGCGCCACCTCGATCGCCTCGGGCGCCGGCGAACTCGCGACGGGCCTCCGCACCGGTGCCGACCAGGTGCCGCAGACCGATGCGAACACTCAGGCGGCCACCGCCGAGGTCGTCGCCGAACCCGTGACCCTCTCCATCGATCAGGCCAACGAGGTCGTCGACCTCGGCCAGAAGGTCGCGACGTTCCTCGTGCCGCTCGGCCTCTGGCTCGGCGCGATCGCCACGTTCCTGGTGCTCGGCCGGTCGTCGGCGCAGGCGCTGGCGTCGTCGGC
>JBEANR010000160.1:0-3734 GCA_041165365.1 Actinomycetota bacterium
TGCCGACAGCATCGGGGCGAATCCGTCCCATTCCCGCTTCAGGATGGTCGTTGTCGTCGCCCCGAGCTGCCAGTGTGCGGTGGTGCCCGACGGGAGATCCACGGCGCCCGTGAACAGCACCCCACCCGGCGCCGGCACCTCGGCCCTCAGTCTCGTGAGGGCCCAGAAGATCTCGGGGTCGACGGCGTTCGGAGACGGCATGACCGCGGGGCCGGCACCCGGCGCCGAGTCGCCTCCGCCTGTCCGCTCGAGATCCCTGACTCTCGACTCGAGTCGCTCGAGCCTCGCTTCCAGGTCATCGGTCATCCGCCTATCATACGTAATTACGTAAAATAGGCGCAAATTCTGAGCCGGGATCATCCATCACACCCTGCTACCGTCGAAGCGCCTGGGACCGCGGGGTCGGGCGGAGGGGTCGACATGCCGAGAACCGTGCGCTGGGGCATCCTGGCCCCCGGCCACATCGCGAACAAGCAGGCCGGTGATCTGCTGGCCGCCGGTTTCGACGTCGCAGCGGTCGGGTCGAGGTCGTCGGGGAATGCGCAGAGGTTCGCCGAACGCTTCGGCATCCGCACGGCCCACGGCAGC
This sequence comes from Actinomycetota bacterium, assembly GCA_041165365.1. Taxonomy (GTDB): domain Bacteria; phylum Actinomycetota; class Actinomycetes; order Actinomycetales; family Microbacteriaceae; genus Marisediminicola. Next base: position 589 of record JBEANR010000160.1, read on the forward strand.
TACGACGAACTCGTCACGGACCCCGAAGTCGATGCCGTCTACGTGGCCAGCCCGCATTCGCATCATTACGAGCACAGCAGGATGGCGCTCGAGGCGGGCAAGCACGTGCTGTGCGAGAAGCCATTCACGGTGACCGCTCGACAGGCGGCCGTGCTCGTGGAGCTCGCCGAGGAGAAGGGGCTCGTGCTACTCGAGGCGATGTGGACCAGGTTCCTGCCGCACATGGTGCGCATCCGCGAGATCATCGCCGCCGGCACGATCGGCGAGGTGCGCACCGTCATCGCCGACCACCTGCAGAAGCTCCCCACAGACCCCGCGCACCGGCTCAACGACCCGGGCCTGGCCGGGGGTGCGCTGCTCGATCTCGGCATCTATCCGATCTCGTTCGTGTGGGACATCCTCGGGGCTCCCGATACAGTGCACGCCGTCGGATCGCTGTCGGAGACCGGCGTCGACCGCAGCACCTCGGTGCTGTTCGGTTATGCCGGCGGGCAGCAGGCGATCGTGACCACCGCGCTCGACGCCGTCGGGCCGAACACCGCCGCCGTGATCGGCACCGAGGGATGGATCGCGATCGACGCCACCTGGTACGCCCCGACGACCGTGACCGTTCGCGCCTCCGACGGCTCCGTACTCGAGCAGTTCGACGGCTCGGTGACCGGAGAGGGGTCGCAGTTCCAGGCGTTCGAACTCGAGCGGCTCGTCGGCGCCGGACTGACCGCGGGCACCATCCTGCCTCCGTCCGAATCCGCCGCGATCATGGGTGCCCTCGACGAGATCCGCCGCCAGATCGGACTCGACTACCCGGCGGATATCATCGGGGTGTGACCCGCGCACTCTTCGTCATCGACGTGCAGAACGACTTCACCGAGGGCGGTGCGCTCGGGGTCGACGGCGGCGCCGCGGTGGCAGACGGCGTCTCGAGACTGCTCGCCGGGCATCCGGATGTCTGGCACGCGGTCTTCGCGTCGCGCGACTGGCACGACGCGACCGGTGACAATGGCGGACACTTCGCCCTCGACGGCCCGCCCGATTTCGTCGACACCTGGCCGGTGCACTGCGTCGCGGGCACGGACGGGGCCGACTACCACCCCGCGCTCGACACGACGTCGGTCACGATCCACGTGCGCAAAGGGCAGGGCGTGCCCGCCTACTCGATCTTCGAGGGCTCGACCGATGACGGCGAGTCGGTCGACGAGGCCCTCGAGCGACTCGGCATCACCGACATCGACGTGGTGGGTATCGCCACCGACTACTGCGTGCTGGCCTCGGCGAAGGACGCCCTCGACGCCGGTCGATCGGTGAGGGTGTTCAGCGATCTGGTGGCCGGGGTCGCTCCGGAATCGAGCGCCGCGGCACTGCGTGGGCTCGCCGACGACGGGGCCGTCGTCGTCGACTCGACCGAAGCGCTCTCTGCGCACGGATCGCGCTGATGGTGCCGAGGTGGCTCCGCGCGGTCATCCCGATCGTGCTCATCGCCGTCTGGTTCGTGGTGGCCGGCGTCGGGGGCCCCTACTTCGGAAGGGTCGAGGAGGTCTCGTCGAACGACCAGTCGAGCTTCCTGCCGGCGAGCGCCGAGTCGACGCAGGTGCAGGACCGCCTCGAGGGGTTCCGAGACGACGACGTCATTCCGGCGATCGTTGTCTTCGATCGCGAGGGAGGGCTCACCGACGACGACCTCGACTTCGGCACCGACATCGCCGAGAGCATCGGGGACTTCGACGGGGTCGCGGATGGTGCGTCCCCCGCCATCCCCTCCGACGACGGTGAGGCGCTCGAGGTCATCGCCCCCCTCACCACGGAGGGCGCCGGCGACACCGTCGCCGCCCTTCGCGACTACCTCGAAGAGCAGACGCCCGACGGCCTGGTCTTCGCGGTCACCGGCCCCGCCGGCTTCACCGCCGACCTCACCGCGGCGTTCGCGGGCATCGACGGCATCCTGCTGCTCACCGCCCTCGCCGCCGTGCTGCTGATCCTGCTGGTCGTCTACCGGTCGCCGCTGCTGCCGCTGCTCGTGCTCGGCACCTCGGTGTTCGCCCTGACCGGCAGCATCCTGCTCGTCTGGTGGCTGGCGAAGGCCGGGCTCGTCGCGCTGAACGGCCAGGTGCAGGGCATCCTGTTCATCCTCGTGATCGGTGCGGCCACCGACTACTCCCTGCTCTACGTGTCGCGCTACCGCGAGGCGCTGCGTGACGTCGCCTCGCGGTGGGAGGCGACGACGGTGGCGCTGCGGGGCAGCCTCGAACCGATCCTCGCCTCGGGCGGCACCGTGATCGTCGGTCTGCTCTGCCTGCTGCTCTCCGACCTCAATTCGAACAAGGCGCTCGGACCGGTGTCGGCGATCGGTGTCGCGATGTCGGTCCTCGCCACCCTCACCCTGCTGCCGTCGCTGCTCTACGTCTTCGGACGCGCCTCGTTCTGGCCCCTCCGCCCGACGGTGGGCTCGACGCACACCGAGGCGAAGACCACGGGACTCTGGGACTCTGTCAGCCGACTCGTCTCGCGTCATTCGAGGGTCGTGTGGATCGCGTCGACCGTGCTGCTCCTCGCCGGCTGCCTCGGCGTGACGCAGTTGCGCGCCGACGGTGTGCCGCAGAGCGATCTCATCCTCGGTGAGTCGCAGGCCAGAGACGGGCAGGTGACCCTGGGCGAACACTTCCCCGGCGGGTCGGGCAGCCCGGCGGTGATCATCGGGCCGGCCTCCGAGATCGACGAGCTCGCGGATGCCGCGGCCGCCCTCGACGGCGTCGACTCCGTCGAGGCGCTGTCCGCCGACAGCCCGAGCGGCACCGTCGGGGTGGGCAGCGCAGCCGCCGACCCCATCGCCGCCGCCCCCGCCGGTCCCGAAGCCCCCGCCGACCCCACAGCGCCCGCCGATCCCTCGGCACCTCCGGTGCTGGCGGGCGAGCCCACCGTGGTCGACGGAGAGGTCGCCCTCCAGGCCACCCTGACGGATGCCGCGGACTCGGCCGAAGCGGAGGCGACCATCCTCGAGCTCCGCGAGGCGGTCTCCGACGTGGACCCCGGCGCACTGGTGGGCGGGGTGACGGCCATCGCGGTCGACACCGACGTGACGTCGATCCAGGACCGCAACCGCATCATCCCCCTCGTGCTCGGGGTGATCCTGATCATCCTCATGCTGCTGC
>JBEANR010000161.1:0-10278 GCA_041165365.1 Actinomycetota bacterium
AAGCACATCGACGTGATGGACACGGCGGAGTCGGTGCTCGCCAAGCGCGGACTCACGACCGTCTCGATCCGCGGGGATCAGACCGCAGCCTTCCGGCAGACGCAGGTCGACGCGTTCAACACCGACCCCGAGGTGTCGGTGGTCGTGGCATCCCTCACCGCCGCCGGGGTGGGACTGAACCTGCAGGTCGCCTCGAACGTCGTGCTCGCGGAGCTCAGCTGGACGAGCGCGGAGCAGACGCAGGCGATCGACCGCGTGCACAGGATCGGGCAGGATCTACCGGTGACCGCGTGGAGGATCATCGCCGCACAGACCATGGACGCCAAGATCGCCGAACTCATCGACAGTAAAGCGGGCCTCGCCGCCCGTGCACTCGACGGTGACGACAGCGAGGTCGCGGCGGAGTCGAGCCTGCAACTCGATGCGCTGATGCACCTGCTGACCGAGGCGCTGGAGGCCGCGGGTCGCTGAGCTCGTCGCCCTTCGACAGGCTCAGGTACCCGGTTGGGCTCAGGGACCCGGATTCGCGGGTCGCTGAGCCTGTCGAAGCGCCCTCCGACTAGGCCGGATCTGAAACGGCTGAGATCGTCGCCCTCCGACAGGCTCAGGGACCCGGTCGGGCTCAGGGTTCCGGTCGGGCTCAGGGTCCCGAAACAGCGGGTCGCTGAGCCTGTCGAAGCGCCTTCTCGCGGGCGATCACTTCGGCAGACCCGCCCAGGGTCAGGCGGGCGCGAGCAGGCGATCGATCGCGCTCACCGGGATCGGCAGCCACGTCGGGCGATTGCGGGCTTCGTAGACCGCCTCATAGAGCGCCTTGTCGATCTCGAACGCATCGAGGAGCGCGCTCACCTCGTCGAGGTCGAGGTCGGCCCCGGCCGAGTATCCGTGCAGGAACGCCGCCCTCGCCTCGGCGGCCCATCCGTCGTCGCCGCGTTCAGGGTCGGCCTGCGCGACGGAGCCCGCGGCGTAGTCGAACGATCGCAGCATGCCCGCCACATCGCGCAGCGGGGAGTCCTCCCTCGAGCGCTCGCTCATCGGCCGCAGAGGCTCACCCTCGAAGTCGAGCGCGACCCATCCCCGGCCCGGAACGGCCAGCACCTGCCCCAGGTGGAAGTCGCCGTGGATGCGCTGCAGCGCAGGCCACTGCGACGCGCGCGCCCTGGCATGAACCTGCTCGACCGCCGAACGTTGCGCCTCGAGGGCGGGCACGACGGCCACGGCCTGCTCGAAGCGCATCAGCATGCTGCGGAGCGTCTCGTCGATGTCGGCCTCACTGGCCGGATGGGTGGGCAGCGCCGCAGCGAGGGACACGTGGATGTCTGCGGTCGTCTCGCCGAGGGCTCGCGCGCGGTCTGCGAACCCCTCTCCGGTTTCTGCGGCCCTGAGGGCGACGCGCCAGGCATCCTCGACTCCGGGCAGGAACTCCTGGGCGAACCCCAGGTGTCCGTGGGCGAATCCAGACGGCTCTCCGCTGTCACGCCACTGCCCGGTGATGTGGCCGATGGAGCGGGGCACCACGGTGGACCCGGCGGCGGTGAGCGCGCTCAGAAGGGTGACATCAGGATTCTCGCCGTGATGGAGGGTGCGGAACAGTTTGCAGATGACGGGGGCGGAAGGCTCTCCGCCGAGCGTCACGGTCTCGTAGATGATCGAGGTGTTCGACTGCTCACCCGAGAGCACGCGTGACGAGACGATCTCCATCGGGGCCGCGCCGGGGGCGGTGTGCCCTCGGGCGGCGAGCCCGGGGGAGCCGTCGTCGGGGCGGGCGGTGCCCTCGTCGAGTACGAGACGCAACAGTGCCGCGGCGAACTCGGGGTCGCGCGGCCCGTCGTAGACGTAGCGGGCGGGTATCTCGTCGGTGACTCCGATGAGCGCGTGCTCGAGGTCCGCGTCCCTGCCGACCCGCTCGGTCACGGGCACCTGGTAGAGCAGCGGCGCGCTCGAGAGGTCGAGCAGCAGGTGCACCCGGATGCGGATGTCGGGCGCCGCGGCATCCGGTTCGAGCGAGAACCCGCCGATGCGCGTCCAGGTGCCGGTGTGCCCCTTGCCGCTGTACCACCGTTGCCCGGTGATCCATTCGGTCAGGAAGACGGGAACATCGGACACGGCTACCTCCAGCGGTCGGGTGTGGGCTTCAGCCTACGGTCAGCCCAGGCGCGCCTTCACGTCGGCGAGCGAAGGGTTGGTCGCCGTCGACCCGTCGGGGTAGATCACCGTCGGCACGGTCTGGTTGCCGCCGTTGAGCTCGGCGACCAACTCGGCGGTGCCCGGCGTGTTCTCGATGTCGACCTCGCGATAGGCGATGCCGTCTTTAGTGAGCTGTGACTTGAGGCGTGCACAGTACCCGCACCAGGTCGTCGAGAACATCGTGATGGTGCCGGCGGCGGGCTGGTATTCGGTGGCTGTCGTCATGTCGGAAGTTTATGTGCGACTCGCCGGACGACCGCCGGGCGCCGCCGACGCGAGCACCCCCGCCGCATCCAGCACCCAGGCGTACTCGAAGGCGCGCTCCCGCCAGGCGTCGTAGCGACCGCTCGCGCCACCGTGCCCCGCGGCCATCTCGGTCTTCAGCAGCACGGGAGCCCCCACCTCGCGCAACCTCGCGGTCCACTTGGCCGGCTCGACGAAGAGCACCCTCGTGTCGTTGAGGCTCGTGACCACGAGCACCGGGGGGTACGCGACATCCGCCCGCACGTTCTCGTATGGCGAGTACGACCTCATGTACTCGTAGACGGCGGCGTCGTGCAGCGGGTCGCCCCACTCGTCCCACTCGATGACGGTGAGCGGCAGGTCGGGATCGAGGATGCTCGTCAGGGCGTCGACGAACGGTACACCGGCGAGCACCCCGGAGAACAGCTCGGGCGCGATGTTCAGCACGGCGCCCATGAGCAGCCCGCCTGCGCTGCGGCCCTCCGCCACGAGACGGTCGGTGCTCGTGCGACCCGTGTCGACGAGGTGGCGAGCGCACGCGACGAAGTCGGTGAAGGTGTTGCGCTTGTTGAGCATCTTGCCGTCGTCGTACCACCGGCGCCCGCGTTCCCCACCACCGCGCACGTGGGCGATCGCGAACACCATGCCGCGGTCGAGGAGCGAGAGCCGGGGAATCGAGAAGCCCGGGTCGATGCTCGCCTCGTACGATCCGTAGCCGTAGAGCAGCATCGGTGCCGGAGAGGCGGGGTCGACGGCATCCGTCTTCCAGACGAGCGAGATCGGCACCTGCGAGCCGTCGTCGGCGGTCGCCCACTCCCTCGCCTGGGAGTACTGCTCAGACCGGTAGCCACCGAGCACCGGCTGTCGCTTGAGCACGGTGCGCCCGCCCGTGTCGAGGCGGTGGTCGAGCACTGTCGTGGGTGTCGTGAACGAGGTGAAGGCGAGTCTGAGTGAGGGTGCGTGCCACTCCGGATTGCCGGCCAGCCCGACGTCGAACAGCGGTTCGTCGAACTCGAGTTCGTGCAGCGGGCCGTAGCCACCGACCGCGCCGTCTGCATCCGCCGCGCCGTCCGCCGCCCCATCCGCCGCGCCAGGCACCGCGGCTCCGTGCGCCACGAGCGGCAGGATGCCGACGCGGCTCAGCACATCCCGTCGGTAGGAGACCACCAGATGGCCGGCGAAGGCGTCGACCCCGTCGAGCCGCACCTCCGGCGAGTGGGGGAGCACGACAGAGCGCTCACCGCCGGGATCGTCGGCCGCGACATCCACCAGTTCGAAATTCTCGGCTCCCCGGTTGTGAAGGATCAGGAGTCTGTCCCGTCCGTCGACCACGGCGTGCTCGACGTCGTACTCCACGCCGTCGACCCGCGGCCACACGACCCTGAAGCCGTCGTCGGGGCGGAGGGTGTCGAGCAGGTGCACCTCGCTCGTGACCTTCGATCCGATCTCGATCGCCAGGTAGCGCCTGCTTCGCGTACGGCCGACCCCGACCCAGAACCTGTCGTCGGGTTCGATGAAGACCACGGAGTCCTCGGCGGGCGGCGTGCCGATGGTGTGCATGCAGACGGTGTCCGGTCGCCAGGCGTCGTCGACCGTGGTGTAGTACAGCGTCGAGGCGTCCGCCGAGAAGACGGCGTTGCCGGAGGTGCCGGGGATGACGTCGACCTCCGAATCGACGCCGCTCGCGATGTCGCGAACTCGCAGCAGGTACCGCTCGTCTCCGACGGTGTCGCTCGACCAGGCGGCGAGGGTGCCATCCAGCGAGATCTCGAGTCCGCCCAGCGAGAAGAACTCGTGACCCTGCGCCTCGACGTTGCCGTCGACGACGACCTGCTCGCCGGGGGCCGGCGTGTCACCGATGACCGGGGGTGTCCAGTCATCCTCGTCGACGATCGGGGCCCTGCACTGGATGCCGTAGGACGAGCCCTCGACGGTGCGGGCGAAGTACCACCATCCACCCCGACGCACGGGCACCGAGAGGTCGGTCTCCTGTGTGCGCGAGGTGATCTCGTCGAGCACCTCCGTCGCGAGAGGGGCGAGGTGCGCGGTCTGTGCCGCGGTCCACGCGTTCTCGGCCTCGAGGTGGGCGATGACCGCGGGATCCTCCTTGTCGCGCAACCACTCGTAGCGGTCGGTGAAGTGGTGACCGTGATGCACCCGCTCGATCGGGTGTTGCGCCGCGACGGGCGGCCCGGCCTGTGCGGTCTTCTGCTCGGTCTGCTCGGTCTGCTCGGCGGTCATCCTCCACCGTAACCAGTCGAGCGGCGCGCCCGGTGCACGGTCGGGGTGGACCAGTCGGCCTCAGCCTTCGAGAAGTGATCTCCAGCGCGAATAGGCGTCGCGGTGGGAGGGCAGTTCGTCCCATGCGTGGTGATCGGGCCTGCCGACGGCCGCGTCGAGGCAGCGCAGGGCACGGCGGTCGCTCGGAGTCAGACGCGCCGCCTCTCCGGTCGGATCGTTCAGCAGAGAGACGAGGTACGCGGCCTGGCGCGCGTGGAGGAACGGCTGCTCGACGTCGGCGCTGAACCGCGCCGCCTCGTAGACGATCGTCGAGAGCAGATCGGGCACGGGCACCCACGGCGCCCGGAGGCCCTTCGTGGCCTGGAACGGCAGCCGCCTGGCGTACGCCTGGTCGGCACCCTCCCATTCGGTGACCCCGATGGCGTGCACGGCCCAGGTCTGCGGCAGTTGATCAGGTGCGGGCCCCTCGGCCTCGCGCCGGAAGTGGAAGCCCGGCGCCGTCGAGGCGATGGGTGCGAAGCCGAGGTACCGGAACGAGCGTTCGACGGTCGGCAGGGAGTCCACGGTGGTGGCGATCCCGCCGACGGGGTCCACATCGCGCAGCAGGGCGGTCTCGCTGTCGTCGAGGGTCAGCGCGTGCGCGACCACGGCCTGGCCACCGATGAGCGCCCACGAGCCTGTGTCGAGCAGAGCACTGAGATCGAGGATCGTGTCCCACAGCTCGTCATGCCAGAGCGTGAACGGAGGAACGGCGAAGGCGAGGCTCATCGACCGTCACCCCGTTCCCCTGTTCACCGTTTCCCGCGATCCCTGATGCGGGCAGTAGCACGCCGTCCGGCGCCACGCACGAATCTAGCGAGCGTGTCGTCGGCGTGACACACCCCAGTTCGGGGCTGCAGGCCGCCGAACCCGGAATCACCCCCGGCGTTCGAAGAGGTGCGCCACCAGGGCGTCGGTGAACTCTCGGTCGACCGGGATCGGTCGTCCGTCGAGGCTCCTCACCGGCGCGGCGAGCCGCACGCTCGACAGCAGCCACACCCCGTCTGCGTGCTCGAGATCGGCCACCGTCGGATGGGAGAATCCCGTCGTGAGACCCCTCGAGGTCGCGAACTCGAACACAGACCCCTGGGTGGTGCCGTCGAGGATCGGCAGTCCGAGATCGGGGGTGAGGAGGTGGTCGCCGCGACGCAGCAGCACCGTGGAGGTCGGGCCCTCGAGCACGACGCCGTCGGAACTGATGAAGATCGCGTCATCCGCCCCCCGTCGCACAGCCTCGCGTAGAGCCGCAGTGTTCACGGCGTAGCTGAGGGTCTTGGCGCCCTGCAGCAGCCACGGGGAGGTCGAGGAGACGTCGTGGCGGTATCCACGGTCGAGCACGGCGACGTCGATCCCGTCGGTGCGGGCGATCGAGTGGTCGGGGGCGATCCGTCCGTGCAGCCAGCCCGTGGGTTCGTCGGCCCCCTCGATGCCTCGGGAGAGCACGATCTTGATCACGGCGAAGTCGTCGGCCGCGAGACGCCCGCCGACGGCGAGCACCGCGCGTCTCCACAGATCGAGGGGTGGCGTGCGGAGATCGAGACTCGCGGCGGACCTCTCGAAACGGGCCAGGTGAGCCTCGAGTGCCTGCGGATGCCCGGAGCGCACGCCGAACGTCTCGAACACCCCGTCGCCCCGGGTCGCCGCGAGGTCGAGCACGCTGAGCGCGGGTCGGCCGGGATCGGCGAAGTCGAAACCCTGCGGATGGCGGGGGTCGAGTATGGCGAGGACGTCGGCGGGGGTACGTGAGCTCACCCCGTCATCGTGTCGCGCGCGATCATCCGCACGGTTGCAGCGGCTCGGCGTGGCCCGAATAGGACGGGTCGGCACTGCCGTGTCGGGTCGATATCGCTGTGCCGGGCGAGACTGCCGTGCCCGGCGAGACTGCCGAGCCGGGTCAGGACTGCTGCAGGACCGCCCCGACCACCCCGGCAACGAGCCCGGGGAGTACATACAGGCACACGTACACCGTCAGCGGCACCGTCGCCCGCCCGCGTACGGCGATGGCCCGCACGAGCAGGTACACGAAGGGCCCGAGGAGGTTCCACCACGGCGAGGCCGTGCGGGTGAAGCCGCGGGCGCGGAGGGCGCGTCGATCGCGCACCGAGAGCAGCACGGTGACGACGAGTCCGAGAACGCTGATGCCGACCGAGGCGCCTGCCAGACCGAGAAGCAGCGTGACATCGGTGGTGGGCAGCACGGCGGCGGTCGGGTCGCTGAGCAGAGTCGGAAAGAGCGTGAAGGTCACCGCAGCGAGAACGGCGGCGAACGCGGCGGCCTCGAGCAGCGGCATCGCCACGAGCCACCAGATCGCCCGCGTGTTCGGTTTCGGAGCGGAGGCGACAGTGGCCGCGTCGCTTGCAGGCGGACCATCGGATGACGCGGGCGCGGTGGTCCACGCGGCCCACGGGTCGAGCGGATCGACGGTGGGTGCCGGGGTGGACTCGGTGTCGGCGGGCGGAGCTTCCTCCTGCGTCGCGGTGTGCACGGGGTGCACAGTGGCCGCCTGGGACGTCACGGTCTCCGCCTGCATGCCGTCGGCCGACTGGAGGTCGGGCTCGATCTGTGCCATGGCGTCCGTGGCGTCCGTGGTGTCCGTGGTGTCCGTGGTGTCCGTGGTGTCCGCGGTGTCCGGGGCATCGTCGAGCGCCAGGGCCTGCGCGTAGTTCTCGCCCCAGAACTGCTCCGGTGCGAGCTCGCGAAGCTGGCGCCTGGTCAGAATCGCCGGTGCGCTCTCGATGGTCGACATGTCAACAGACCCCCCTCTGGTCATCTCTCGCGAGCGTACCGAGGGCGGGGTACAGCGCACGATCCCCAGTCCGGGGGCGGACGTGCCGGTTCGCCGGCAGTGTGGGCCCTGTTCAGCGCACCCGGGTGTCGCGCAGATCGAGCGCGCCGAGCATCCGCCACACCGTCGTCGTGAGGCCGGGGTGTTCGAGCCCGATCTGGCGGAGGATGCGGTACTCGCGGGTCTGGCCGGGCCGCCGATCGTCGTCGGCCGCGATGAAGTCCGCTCGCAGGAGAGAGACGACGAGCTCGTCGACACTTGGCAGCTCGTCCATGAACTCCCACGGATCTTCGCCGGCCCGGCAGCGTTCCATGATCACGGTGTCGAGCTCGTCCTTCGCCTCCGCACGCAGCAATTCGAGGCTCGCCCGGCGCATCATCGCGCGCCCGCGATCACCCGGCTGGCGGGGGAGGAGGAGGCGGCTGTCACCCCTCGAGCCTAAACCGATCCGACCGCGTGTACCCCGGTGTCCTCCTTAGTGCGGACCCTCCCTTTGGGGGGCGCCGAGTGCCCCCCGCGAACCTAGTGTTGAACCCAGCAACCAGCCCGGGGGGACTGGGATGACGGCGGTGGATGATCGGCTTGACGGCGCGGGGGCGCCGCTGGCGACATCGATCATCCACCGCCGTCATCGAGCTCTTCCGTTCGCGAGAGTGTCCTCGGACTGGGTCATATTCGACAATGATCCAGGAGACCCAGTGACCAGCACAGGATTCGCCGTTCTCGACTTCGAGACCACCGGGCTGTGGCCCGATCGCCAGCACCGCGTCGTCGAGCTCTCGATCGTGCACCTCGATCAGGCCGGCACCATCGAGGGTGCATGGGAGACGCTCGTCGACCCCGGCCACGATCTCGGCGCCGACCGCGTGCACGGGGTCGCCCCCCACGAGTTCCTGGCCGCGCCGACGTTCGCCGAGATCGCCGGCGACGTGATGGCCCTGCTCGGAGGCCGCACGCTGGTCGTGCACAACGCCGGCTTCGAGCTTCGATTCCTCGCCGCTGAACTCGAGCGCCTCGGGCACCGTCTGCAGATCGAGCCCGAGGATCTCATCTGCACCCTCAGGCTCGCCCAGCGGTTCGCGCCGGAGGCCGGCCGGTCGGTGGTGGATTGCCTCGACCAGTTCGAGATCCAGGTGGATGACGCGCACGAATCGCTCGCCGACGCTCTCGCCACGGCGCAGCTGCTCGAGGCCTACCTCACAGCTCACCCCGACGACGAGGTCTGGGCTGCCAGGGCCGCGCGCGCCGTCGCCGTCGCCTGGCCGACCATCCGCACCTCGGGCGCGCCCTGGGTTCCGCGGTCGCGCGTCTTCGCCTCCCCGCGCGGGTTCCTCGAGCGCACCGTCGCCGGAATGTCGCACTCGAGGCTCGCAGGAGACCACGACTTCCGCGAGGTGGACTACCTCGGCACGCTCGACAAGGCCTTCTCCGACGGGCTCGTCTCGGTGCGGAATGCCGACGAGCTGACCGAGTTGGCCCGCGACATCGGCCTCGACTCGTTCGCCCGCGACATCCTGCACCGTCGGTACTTCGCCAACCTCGTCGCCGTGGCCTGGTCTGATTCAGAGCTGTCGGACGCGCAGCGGGCAGAGTTTCTGCAGGTCGCGCGCGTGCTCGATCTGCCGAAGAGCTTCGTCGCCCGTGCCATCCCGGGGATGGCCCCGATGGTGCAGCTCTCGACCCGGCGCACCGCGACGCTGCCGATCAGGCAGTTGCAGCTCGCGGGCTAGTCACCTCGACCGCGGCAGTCGCGACCGCTGGCCTGTCGACCGCGGCAGACTCGACCGCTGACGTCTCGACCACCCTCAGGCAGCAGGCGCCGCATCCAGGCGCGCCTCCTCGCGCGGGCCCGGGCGTCGAGACGCACCCGTGCCGCGCGTCGGAGTTGCGGCCGGCTGGTCGGCGTGACGGGCGTTTCATTCGGCGTGTCGCCACAGTGGTCCTACTCCGCGCACGGCGACGAGCTGCCCGCGCTGGTGGCGGCGCCCGGACTGGTGTAACGCCCGCGCTCGTGACAACGCCCGGACGGGTTTGCCCATACCGCCTGCACTCGTGCTGCAAGTCGGAGCTGCTGCCGGATGCTCGGCGTGTCGGGCGCTTCACCCGGCGTGTCGCCACAGCGGTCCTACTCCGCGCACGGCGTCGGTGCGGGGCCCTCGTGGATCCGTCGTCAGATCGCGGCGAACAGCACCCGCCCGATCGCGGCACCGGCGAGCAGCACCACGGCGCCGGTCACGCAGACCAGCCAGACCAGCAGGGGTGCGGATGCTCGCACACCGGTCTCGAGTCGCACCATGCCGGTGCGGGCGATGAGGTACGCGAGTGGAGTGAGGAGCATCCAGCCCGCCGATGCGGTCTCGGAGTGGCGCGCGGAGCGCAGCACCTGGGTGTCGCGCACCGCGCAGATCAGGGAGATGACGGTCAAGGTGCCGAGCGCCGCGATGCGCACCGTCCACAGGTCGTCGGCGGGAACCATGCCGGTCAGCCCGCGCATCCCCAGGGCCCCGGGGAGCGGCAGAATGGCGAGCAGCCAGACCGCGAAGGTGTACACCTTCGTCGGGCGCCTCGGGGTGAAGATCGACACCGGAGTCGACGCGGTGGCCACCTGTACGAAGCCGGTCTCGTCGCGGAAGGCCGCGCCGACCGCCTCGCGGTCGAGGGTTCCGGGCGACCGCCCGGCCGTCCCTGCTCCATCGATCGCGTCGGGGGCCGCACCCTGCGCCGCACCGAACGCGCCACCGATCCCGACGGCGGCTCCCTCCACGGGAACGGGCCCGCGGGCA
>JBEANR010000162.1:0-12963 GCA_041165365.1 Actinomycetota bacterium
CGACGTCCGCACCTCCGCGAGCCGACGTGAGCTGTTCGACGAGCCAGTCCGCATCGACCTGCGAGTCGGCATCCGTGCTGGCGATCCAGATTCTGTGCACGGGGACCACGGATGCCGCCACGCCCGCCACCACGCCGGCGGCCCGCGCGGCGCCGACGTTGGCGCCCTCGACCTCGATCGCCTCGACGTCGCGGCGGGCCCTCACGATGCGCTCCGTGCCGTCGGAGCACGAATCGAGCACCACCACCACCCGAGTCGCGCAGTCGACCGCCGACCGGGCCACCGCGAGCGCGTCGAGAGCCTCGCCGATGAGCGCGCTCTCGTCGTGGGCGGGCATGACCACGAGGATCTCGTCGATGGTGGTGACGAGGTCGCCGCCCATCAGACCGGCACTCATCAGACCAGCCCGGCGCGCGTCGCCACCGACCGGGCGGGCGGGCGCACGAAGACCTCGAGCACGAAGTCCTCCTCGAGATGCGAGGCGAGCACCGCGAATCCGGGTCGGGCCCGCAGCGCCGCGTGCACGGCATCCCCCGAGCCCGGATAGGTCGAGACCGGATGCCGCCAGTGACATGCCACCACGACCCCGTCGGGTGTCAACGCGGCATCGATCCGCGCGAGCACTCCGTCGAGGTCGTCGTCGCTCCAGTAGTAGCCGACCTCGGAGAGCACGATGAGGTCGAACGGTCCGGTCGGGAGGGAGTGCGTGGCATCCGTCAGTTCGAACCGCACGGATGGCTCGTCACGAAGGCGCTCCGTGGCGCGCTGCAGCGGCTTTTCGGCGATGTCGACGGCCACCAGGCGTTCGCACCGCGCCGTGAGCCGTTCGGTGAGCACCCCGATCGAGCACCCGATCTCGAGGGCCGACCTGAAGTACCGCCGCGGCAGCGACGCGACGGTCAGGTCGCGCTTGCGGCTCTCGTACCAGCGCGTCTCGAAGCCCCACGGATCGTCGGAGCCCTGGTAGAACGTGTCGAAGAAGTGCGCGCCCAGCGACTCCGACTGGGGAGGAGCGACGAAGGTCTCGAACGACCGCGCGAAGTGGGTCAGGAAGTCGGCCGACAGCACGGCCTCGTCTCCCGGCGCCTCCGACAGCGGGGTGTGCTGCGACTCGTGCGCCGCGATCGCCGCCCGCTTCGCCCTCGACTCCGCCTCGGTGAGCTCGAAGCGGCTGAGTCTCGCCCAGGGCACCTCCGGCGAGTCCGGTTCTGCCCAGTGCCACATCCAGACCGGGTACTCGAGCATCACCGCGCCCGACACGGCCGCGACCGCCGCGGCGATGGTTCCGGCCACGCGGTGGTCACCGTGGCCGTCACCGCGCCAGGGCGCGACGACCAGGGTGTCCGGCCCGGTACCGAGCGCGGAGAGGTGGTCGCGCAGGTCGTCGGCGTGCGCACGCAGATCCGCGTCGGGGAGTCCGAGGAACGACACTCCGGCCGTGGGAGCCAACGCTGCCACCGCGATCACGACCTCGTCGCGGCGGCGGAGTGCGAGGTCATCCGGTGCGACCGTCGGCGACAACGGATGCGACGCCTCACCGTCGGTGGCGACCACGACGTCGAGGCGCCAGCCGGATGCCGCGGCTCGCGCGATGAGTCCCGCGACGCCGAGCGACTCGTCGTCGGGGTGCGCCGACACGACGACCAGGCGGTCGATGCCGGCCAGATCACGCGACACGTCGAGGGTGGGGATGCGGGCCCAACGATCGGAGAGCATCCATTCGGCCTCCGCCGTGCCGCGATCGGCATTGTCGAAGCTCACCACGGCCGGCCCCTCTCGAGCGACGGGCCATCGGGCGACGGTCCATCGGGCGACGGTCCGTCGGGCGACGGTCCGTCGATCGGTGGGCCATCGATCGGCGGGGCATCGATCGGTGGGCCATCGATCGGCGGGCCATCGATCGGTGGGCCATCGATCGGCGGGCCATCGAGCACCATCCGCCCGAGGGCTGCGGAGTCCCGCTCGGCATGGTGCTGCCTCAGGTACAGCTCGAGGTCGGCGACCCGACCGGCGTGGGCGGGGTCGAGGGCGAGCGGCCCGGGTCCGAGGGCGTGGGCGGCGGAGAGCAGCACCCTCTCGGCGCAGGAGGCGACGACGGCCCGGGTGCGGGCGGCGAGCATACGCGCATCATGCCGCCCCGCGCCGCCGCCGTCGACGACGGCTGCGGCTTCGCGCAGCACACTCCGCGCCGCCCAGAGCTGCTCGTCGATGCGGCCGAGGTGCATGAGGCCGATCTGGTCGGGCGGGCGGGCTGCTGCGGTGGACGCGACCAGGCGCGCGATCCCGAGGGTGGCGCCCCACCAGATCGCGGCCACGCCGATGCCGCCCCAGGCGAACCCGGAGCGCTCCAGATACCAGCCGGCTTCGCCGACGGGCACCGCGGGTGCGGCGTCGAAGTCGACCGGCCCACTCGGGACAGCGGTGAGGCCGCGGGCCGCCCAGACACCGGCGTGCACCGTCGCCCGTGCGTCGAGACGCACCGCGAACAGCCGGCGTCGCCCGTCCGGCTGGCTGGCGGTGACCAGGCAGTGCGACACGAGTGCGGCGAGCGAGCACCACGGCTTGGTGCCGGTCAGCACCCAGCGGTCGTCGATCGGCGTCGCCTCGAGGGTCATGCCGGCGGCCTCGGCGGCGTAGACGCCCCAGGTGCTCGCCGGTGTGGCTCCGATCGGGGTGAGGTCCACGGCGTCGGGCACCTCGGCGAGGATGGCGAGGGCGTCGAGGTGGGGCTCGACGATGCGCGCGATCGTCGGGTCGGCGGCTGCGAGGGTGGCCAGTGACTGCCACAGCTCGAGAGTTCGGCCGGAGCCGGGCCCCGGTGCGGAACGCCCGAACCAGGCAGCGAGTTCGAGGCCGGCCGCGGCATCCCCCGCGCACTCCAGAGCACGATCGAACAGCAGACGATCGGATGCCGCGGGGTCGCCGTCGTCACGCAGAACCGCTGCTCCGCTCTGCTCGATGATCACGGTGCGAATGTACCCCGCGGCTCCGCACCGGCGCGGGGGGTTGCGCTCCAGCCCCGAGCCGTCACACCCTCGAGGCGACCCTCCCGAAGGCCTCGACCGCCCGCGCGACGCCGTCTTCGGCGCGGATCAGTCGACCGATCTCGTCGGCTCTCGCGCGCATCCGCGAGTCGCCGACGGCCTGACGCAGGGCGGCGGCGAGGCCGTCGGCGGTGAGGCGCTTGCGCGGGATCGGCATCGGCCCCGCGCCGAGCGCGTGCGCGCGTCCACCCCAGAACGGCTGATCGACGGTGAAGGGCACGACCACGGTGGGGCGCCCCGCTCGCAGGGCGGCACCGGTGGTTCCCGCGCCACCGTGGTGCACCGTCGCATCGACGCGCGAGAACAGCCAGTCGTGGGGCACCGACTCGGTGACGAACACGTCGTCGTCGGAGGCCGCACCCTCGAGTCCGCCCCATCCGGTGAGCAGCACCGCGCGCACGCCGGCCGCGCGCGCAGCCCGCCTCACGACAGAGGTGAGCGACGCGGCATCCGCTGCTGCCATGCTTCCGAAACCGATGCTCACGACGGGCGACCCCGCGGCGAGGAACCCGCTGAGGTCGGTGGGAGGTGACCAGTCCGACGGGGTGTCGGCGAACCAGTATCCGGTGACCTGACCGAGGGGGTTCGCCTCGGGTGGGAGATCGACGACGTGGCGGCTGAAGCCGTAGAGGACCGGTTGGCCGAGCGCGGCGGTCGGGCGGCCGGAGAGGCCGAGCACCTCCCGCCTGGCAGCCATCATCGGGCGTTCGAACGGCTTCCAGAGTGCGAGGTTCGACAGCCGGTGGCTCGCGATGCGACCGGCGCCGCCCATCCACGCCGGCACGTTCGGCAGCAGCACTCCCGGGTAGCGCGAGGTCGGCGCGTCGACGGGTTGGAGGTGGGTGGGCACGAACGGCACCCCGAGCTTCTCGGCGACTGACAGGCCCATGAGCATGCCGCCGATGCCGCCGGTGAGCAGTTCCGCCCCCTCGGAGGCGGCGAGGGTGTCCTTCGTCCACTGCTTCGTGCGCGACCCGGTCATGGCCGCGGCACGGCGCATGTTCGCAATCGGTGAGACCTCGGTCATGCTGGCGACGCTCGTCATCTCCTCCCTCGAGTCACCGGGCACGGGCGAGAGGGTCAGCCCCGCCTGCTCGAACATCGGCGCGAAGTCGGCGGTGGCGACCATGCGCACGTCGTGGCCGGCCGCCTGGAGGCCGACGCCGAGTGCGACATATGGTTGGACTCCCCCGCGGGTGTCCCGGGTGATGATGGCGATCTTCATGATGTGGGCTCCTGAACCGGTTCGTGGATGACTTCTTCATTGGTGGTGCGCAGGGGGCGTTCGCGCAGGAACAGCACGACGACGACCGCGACGATCATCACGGGCACGAGCATGCCGAACACGGGAGTCAGCGCGTCGTTGTACGAGCTGACGATGGCCTCGCGGATGGCGTCGGGCAGGGACAGCACGGCGTCGGGGGTGATCGAGTTGGTCTCGAGCTCCCCTTCGCCCGGCGGAGATGGCGGCAGTCGCTCGGCGAGCAGGTCGGTCAGGCGGCTGGAGAAGAGGGCGCCGACGATCGCGGTGCCGATCGAAGCGCCCAGCTCGCGGAAGAAGTTGTTTCCGGCCGTCGCGGTGCCGACCATGGCGTTGGGGAACGAGTTCTGCACGATGAGCACGAGGATCTGCTGCGCGAGGCCGATTCCCGCCCCCATGACGAACAGGTAGATGCTCGTGACCCAGAGCGGGGTGTTCACCGTGAGCGTCGAGAGCAGGAACAGCGCCACCGCGAGGATCGAGAGCCCGGAGATCGGCATCCACTTGTACCGTCCCGTGCGGCTGGCGAGCTGACCCGAGATGATCGACGTGACCATGACCCCGGCGATCAAGGGCAGCATCAGAAACCCCGCGTTCGTCGCCGAGAGGCCGTTGACCATCTGCAGATAGGTGGGCAGGTAGGCGATGGCGCCGAACATCGCGACGGCGATCAGCAGCGCCGCGATCGTCGACAGCGTGAAGTCCCGGTTGCGGAAGAGGCTCAGCGGGATGATCGGCTCCACGGCCCTCTTCTCGGCCCAGACGAACACGAGCGAGGAGCAGACGGCCAAAGCCACCAGGCCGAGCATCCCGGTGGAGATCCATTCGATCTCGGTGCCGCCCCAGGAGGTGACGAGCACGATCGACGTCGCGGCGGTCGCCATCGAGACGATCCCGAGGATGTCGAGTCTCGGACGCGACGTCATGCGCGGGGGTGTCTCGAGGAACGACACGGCGGCGATCACCGCGAGGGCGCCGAGGGGGAGGTTGATCCAGAACGCCCAACGCCACCCGATTCCCTCGGTGAACCAGCCGCCGAGGATCGGGCCGACGATCGACGAGACCGCGAAGACGGCTCCGAGCACCCCCATGTACCGCCCGCGTTCGCGCGGCGGCACGACGTCGGCGAGGATCGCCTGCGCCAGGATCACGAGCCCCCCACCGCCGAGCCCCTGCACCGCCCGGGCGGTGATGAGGCTCGCCATGTCGGTGGCCAGGCCGCCGAGGATCGATCCGACCATGAAGAGCGCGAGCGCCGCCACGAAGAGCCACTTGCGGCCGATCAGATCGCCGAGTTTGCCGTAGACGGGCATGACGACGGTCGCCGCCAGGATGTATGCCGTCGTCACCCAGAGCATGTGCTCGACGCCGTCGAGTTCGCCGACGATCGTCGGCAGCGCGGTCGAGAAGATGGTCTGGTCGAGCGAGGCGAGCAGCATGGCGACGAGCAGTCCGCCGAAGACGAGGCGCACGGAGCGCGGGGCGGTGGGCGCCTTCGCGGCGCGCGAGGAGACGGTCATCACGACCCCTTCACGATCTGTTCGAGCTGCGACAGGGTCGCGTCGATCGCGCGTTCGCGACCACCCGTGCTCGCTCCGGCCACCCACTCCATGATCGAGCGACGGATGACCGTGACCGCGAGCAGCACGGTGAGGCGGGCCTCGTCGATCGCGGCGAGGTCCGTCGAACGACGAGCCGCCGGAACGCCCTCGAGCCACTCGGAGACGGCCACGACGAGCTGCTGCTCGAGGCGATCGAAGGCTGCCATCTGCCTCGGGATGAGCTGCGGCTCGGCCTCCATGAGCACCCGACGCCTCGTCATGAGGTCGGGTTCGGCGTCGGAGGCGGCGAAGCACCGATCGAGCACCGCGACGACTCCGCGCAGTGCGGCGCCGGGGTGGTCGGTCAGGATGCCGCGGACTTCATCCGGCGGCAGGAGCTCGAGCGGCCGCCCGAGAATCGCCGTCTCTTTCGTGGGGAAGTAGTTGAAGAAGGTGCGGGGCGAGATGTCACTGGCCGCGCAGATCTCCTCGACGGTCACGGCGTCGGACCCGCGGTCTATGGCCAGATCGACGGCGACCCGCTGCACCCGGGTGACGGTGTCGAGCTTCTTGCGGTCTCGGAGACCCGGGGTCGAAGAAGTGTGCATGAACTACATGTTTGCACACACTACACTTTTATAGCAACTGCATCTTGGTGACGCTCAGCTATCGATTCACTCCTCGACGTCCTCGCTCGAGGTGAACTCGTAGCTCCAGGCCGAGCGTCCCCCGGCGTGGCTGCCTTTGCCGGTGGCCGAGTACCGCAGCCTCACCAGACCGACCTCGAATTCGACGACGGGGTTCAGCCCGCCCTCCGAGACGACGGTGCCCGACTTCCCATCGAGCGGGCCGCCGAACAGGCTCACCTTGTAGTGGTCCCCGGCGGCGGGATGGGCGGGTTGCTTCGCGGTCATCGATCGGTCCTCATACTCGAGTGTCCCGCATCCGGAGGCCTCGCGCATCCGCCGCAGGTCGGACCGACGCACGGGCGAGCGCTCAGCGGCCGTTCGACGACCGCACGTGGGCCCGGGTCTCGGCGTACCTGGTGGTCTCGACCACGACGAGCGCGAGGCAGATCGCGACAACCACCACGAGCGCGGCGATCGGCGGGATCGAGGCCACCACCGGGATGAGCGCGACGAGCAGCGTGGCCCCCCCGAGTCGCCAGACCTTCCAGGTGCGACCGACGGCGCGCCAGAACAGGGCGTGACCAGCGAGATACAGGGCGGTGCCGCCGAGCAGGGCGCACGCTCCGAACAGCCCGAAGGGCTCAGGGTCGTCGGTGTGGGCGAGCACCTCCTCGACGCCGAGAGCGGAGATGACCACTCCCGCGATGAGTGGCAGGTGCAGGTAGGTGTACCCCAGGGTGGCCATCTGCACGCGCGGCACCCCGTCGAGGGCGCTCAGGGCATGCTCCGCGGCGATCGCCATGACGTCGAAGTAGAGCCACCACAGGCAGATGGAGAGGGTGATGCCGAGCAGGGCCGCCACCACGATCGGTGCGCTGATCGGAAGCTCGGCCGCACCCACCCCGATGGCCACGATCGACTCGCCGAGCGCCAGGATGACGACGAGGCCGTAGCGCTCTGACCAGTGCGCCGGTGACTGCAGTCTCCAGTCCCCTCCGGTCGAGGTGACCCAGGTGAGGGTGATGTCGACCGCGAGCCCGATGAGCCACAGCCAGGTCTGCAGCGGCCCGCCGAGCAGGGCCCCGACCACGATGAACGCCATCCCGATCCACCAGGCGAGAGAGGTGCGGAGGATCTGCCGCTGCAGCGGTCTGTCTTCGCGGGCGGCGAGCAGGTAGAGCACGAGATGCATCAGCCTCACCACCCCGTAGGCCACCGCGAGCACCACGGGGGCCGACAATCCGCCCGGCAGGTCGTCGAAAGCCTCGGGGATCGACAGCGCGATGATGAACATCGCCCCCATCGCGATCGCCATCCCCAACCGCACGATGCCCTCGTCGACGTGGGTCTGATTCGCCAGCCACGAGTACGCCGTCCACGACCACCAGAGCAGCGCAAGGATGATCATGGCCTGCAGGATGCCGATCGCGCTGTGGGCGTAGGCCATGAACGCGGTCACCTGCGTGAAGGCGAACACGAAGACGAGGTCGAAGAACAGCTCGAACGTGGTGACGCGGTGGCTCGAATCGGAGACCCGGATGCCGCGCAGGAGGCTCGTGGATCGACGCGGCGGGTGCGGTCGATCCTGGTTCACCCGGCCAGCGTAGCGACGACGCCCCACTTCGGGCCAGACTCAACTTCGGGCCAGACTCCACTTCGGGCCAGACTCCACTTTGGGCCAGACTCCACTTCAGGCGAGACTCCGCGATGATCAGGCGCGGATGCCGATCCCCCGTCTCCGGCGGGCGGCGCCCAGCAGCAGCATCCCGCCGAGGAGCAGCGCGATGCCGCCCCCGATGGCCGCGCCGGAGTCTGCGCCCGTGGCCGCGAGCGGCGCGGCCGCAGCGACGGCCGCGTATCGCACGCGCAGTAGACCGGTGACCGGAGTGCCGTCGGCGAGCGCCGCCACGAATCTCACGTCCGACGGTTGCCCGCGGAAGCCGGCCTCGGGCGTGAAGGTGACATCGCCGGTGGTCACGGTGACCGACCACACGCCCTCGCCGGGCCGAGTCAGGGTCGTGACCGGGCCGCCGGCCGCGTCGAGGAGTCGCACCGTCGCGGGCACCAGGCCCGGCACGACATCCGCGGGATCCACCGTCACCGGAGAGCCGACGGTGCCGGTCTCGGTGATGACGGCCACCTCGGTCGGCGTCGGAGTCACCGTCGGCGTGTAGGTCGACGTCGTGGTCGCACCGTTGACGTCCGCCACCCTGTAGGTGACCGGCGGCGCGGTGCCGACGAAGTCCGCGTCCGGAGTGAAGACCAGCCGACCGGATGCCACGGTGTACACGCCACCCGCGACGGTCACGCTCGCCGCCGGGGCGCCGGCGCCGTCGAGCAGCGTCAGGGTCGCGGGGTCGAGGGGGACCGCCGGAGTGCCCGGCGTGTCATTGGCCAGCGGATCGATGGACTGCGGGGCCCCCTGCACGCCGCTCGAGGTGTCGGGCGAGGCGGTCGGCACAGCCGGGGTGACCGTGGCGGTGTAGGTGGACTGCACGGTCGTGCCCGCGGCATCCCTCACCTGGTACGGCGCAGGCGAGGCGGTGCCGACAAACCCTGATTCCGGGGTGAACAGTAGGTTTCCGCTGTCACCGTCGAGAGAATAGGTGCCCTGGCCCGGGATCGCGACGGTCGCAACGGGAGCCCCGGTGGGGTCGACGAGCGTCACCGTCGACCTGTCGGGGGTGAAACCCGGCACGGTGTCGTTCGCTCCGACGTCGATCGTCTGCACGGCGCCCTGCGGGCCCGTGGTGGTGTCGGGCTGGGCTACGGGGGTGACGACGGGCGAGAGGGTCGCGACATCCGAGGCTCCCTGCGAATCGACGACCCGGTACGGCACGACCGGCGCGGCGCCGACGAAGGTCGGCACAGGTTGGAAGACGACGGTGTTCGTGTCGCGATCAAGGGTGTAGGTGCCCACGCCCGGCACGGAGACCACCGTTCCCGACGCGTCGACCGAGCCGCCGGTCGGCGCGAGCAGGGTGGTCTTGGAGAAGTCCACGGGGAAGAGCGAATCGCCGGGCGTCGCGACGATCTGAAGGGTCTGAGCGGCGCCCTGCAGTCCGGTGCTCGAGTCGTCGACCGCCACCGGCGGCACGGCCGAGACGAAGACCCCGCCGATGAGGTCGATGCCGTTGCCGCCGGACTCCGGGGAGGTCGTGATGGCTGTGGCCGGCGTGACGGCGGCCGTCGTGGCGTCGCTGGGCAACAGGGAGACGCCGAAGACCGGAGTGCCCGCGGTCACACCGAGCTCGGCGAAGGAGATGTACATGCCCGAGAGCGCCTGGGCCCCCGTGCGGTCGGTGGGGCGATAGGTGGTGTCGACGGGATCTTTGCGGAATACCGTGGACGGCACGTTGGCGATGACCGGACCCCAGGCGGATGTCGGGATCGAGGTCAGCGGTCCCCAGGAGGTCGGCGCGCCGCTGCCGTCGACCGCGAGCACTGCGGCGACCTTGACGGTGTCGTTGCCTCCCCGCTCGAGCAGCGTGAGACCCACGCGATCCGGCGAGGAACTCGTGAGGGGCGACGTTCGGAGGAAGCTGATGCGCTCGACGTTGTTCTGGTTCAACGCCCCGGCATTCACGAAGGTGTTGTCGGAACCGGACGTGATGACCGTCGAGCTGAAGACCTCGGCCATCGTCTGGGTGCCGGCATCCGAATTGAGAATCTGGTTGTACGGCGTGGTGACGGTCGCGCGGGCGAGGAAGATGTTCTCGCGCTGGCCGGTGACGTTGGCGTTGTCGACACGGAAGACCTCGGTGGAGGTCTCGCCGAGCGCCACGGGAAGGGTCTGGTATTCGAGACCGCCGGCGGTGAAGGAGACCAGCCGCTTGGCCACACCGTTGCCGTAGGAGATCGAGGTGGGGTCACCGCACACCGCGGGGAGGTTGCCGGCACTGCACGGCGAGCCGACGGTGGTGGGCACCGTGGACGCTACCTGCGGAACATCGGCGAGCACGACCGCCGACATCGGAACCGCTGCCTGAGCGGGCGATGCGGTGCCGACCACGCCGACGAGCGCGAGCGACAGCGCGAGTGGGGCGGCCAGGAGAGCGGACCGGCGGGCATGCACGTGGGATGGCAGGCGCGGCGAAGCGATGCCGGTTCGGGAGGAGAGCGGGCGTGAGAGCGCGGCAGTCAGGGCTGAGGGCATCGGTGCGTCCTTCGGATGAGGCGTCCCCCGCCGAGCATCGTCGCCCGGTGATCTCGATCGGCCCCGTGCCGTTCGATGGGGTACACGTCGGAACAGCATATCGAGGGTCGACGTCGGCGCAAGGGCTGGAACGGGGTACACAATCGGGCTCGATCGCGCCCGACAGGTGCTCGCCGTCAGTTACTCGCCGAAAGCGCGCGGCCCACCCCCGCGGTGCCCGACCACCCACTGCCCGTCGCGCACGCGAGGAGCAGTGCCGCGGCATCCTGCACCGTGATCGACGATCGCACGGCACGCCTGCCCCAGCCGATGCGCACGACCTCGCGCGCCGGGCGATCGACGATGTTCGGGAACCTCACCACGGTCGCCCAGATCGGGGCGTCGAGGATGATCCGTTCCATGCGGGTCTTGTCGTCGATGATCGGTCGGAGCCAGGGCAGCACGACCAGCACGAGGCGCTGGAGCACGACTCGACGCATCCATCCGCTGACGGGCGGGCCGTCTCCCGCGCCCACGTTCGACATCGCGACGACCCGTGTCGCCGGGCGACCCTGAGCCGCGAGCGCCTGCACGAGTACGCGCATCGCCTCCGACGAGACAGTGGTCGGCCCTCCGTCGCCGCGCCCGCCGGTGCGGCCCCCGCCTCCGACCCCGAGGCAGAAGACGACGGCATCGTGGTCGCGCACGGCCTCGCCGACCGCCGTGCCATCCCGCGGGTCGCCCATGACGATCGATGCGCCGGGCACACTCCGATGTCGCCGTGTGAGCACGGTCACCTCGTGCCCGTCGGCCAGAGCGAGGGCGACGACACGCGATCCGGTGAAGCCGGTTCCGCCGATGACGAGCACCCTCATCGCAGCGACTCCACGAAGTCGCTCAGAAGATCCGTCGTCGCGTCGGCGGATTCCAGCGGGATGACGTGGCCACCTGGCACCACCGAGATCGTCGACGCCGGCAGGGCGCGGCGCACGCGCTCAGCGACGGCGGGCGGGAGCACGTAGTCCTCGGCGCCGGCGGCGACCAGCACGGGCACGGTGAGCTGCGACATCCGCTCGACCATGTCGCCGGGGTCGATGAGCACGGCCTGCATCGCCCGGGCGACGGCCCTCCGATCGAGACCGGACAACGACCGGATGAGGTTCTCATCGAGCTCGGGTCGCTCGGCCCGGCCGCGGCGGGTGAACATGTCTGCCGCAATGCGCTCGGCGAACCATCGCGGAGTGCCGGCGAGCTCGACGACGGCGCGGAGGGTACGGAACCGCACCCGCCCCGACCTGGTGGGGCCGAGCAACGGGGTGTCGACGAGGGCGAGCGCCTCGACGCGGTCGGATGAGCTGAGGGCGGTGCGTAGCGCGGACATCCCTCCCCACGAGTGGCCGACCAGCACGGCACGGGAGATGCCGAGGGCGTCCATGACCTCGAGGGTCGCCTGCGCGTCGTCATCGAGGCTGTAGGCCCGACCCGGGTCGCCGCTCGAACCGTGGCCCGGCGAGTCGATCGAGAGCACGCGCTGGCTGCGGGAGAAGTGCGCGGCCTGGCGGGCCCAGAGCCTATGGTCGAAGAAGATGCCGTGGCGGAAGACGAGCACGGGCGCGGGTCGGGGCTGCGCGGGTCGAGGCTGCGCGGCGCGGCGCTGCACGACGGGCTGCTGGGTCGCCGGGCCCTCGTCGTGTACGACGAGCCTCCCGACCCGGGTGGGAACGGTGGTGACAGGCATGACACCTCCTGATAAACGAGCGTTTAGTGCAAAGTAATCACCCGTTTAGTAGCATGTCAAGATGCCATCCCGAATCCGTCGCCGCAACCACCCGGGCGAAGGAACGCGACTGCGGAAGGAGATCGTCGACGCGACAGAGAGGCTGCTCGCGACGTCGCGCACCGCCTCGACCATCACCTTGCGCGGAGTCGCCGCCGAGAGCGGCATCACCGCCCCGGCCATCTACGCCCATTTCGATGGCATGAGCGACCTGCTGTCCGTGGTCGTGGAGAGTCGATTCACGCGATTCGGCGAGGTGCTGGATGCCGCGGCATCCGCAGCGACAGCTCCCCGTGATCGCCTCAGGGAGCGGTGTCTCGCGTACTGCAGGTTCGGACTCGAGCACCCGGGGCACTACCTGCTGATGTTCGGTTCGGGCGACGCGCACCTCGGCGTGCAGTACGACAGGTCTGCCGGGGCCGGCGAGTTCCAGGCTCTCGTGCGTGCCGTGCGCGACACGCTCGACGCCGGGACGCCGACGCCTCCGACCCGGGGTGGAGACGAGCGGGCATCGGATCTCGCGGCCGTGCTGTGGCCGGCACTGCACGGGCTGGTGCTGGCGCGGGGCGAGCTGAG
>JBEANR010000163.1:0-16729 GCA_041165365.1 Actinomycetota bacterium
GACGAGGGAGGCTGACGACTGGGGCCGACCACTCCGCTCAGACGGTGAGATCGCCCTCGAAGACGAGCTCGGCCGGGCCACTCAACCACACGTGCTCGCCGTCCGCGGCGGGCGTCATCCACACCTGCAGCAGGCCGCCGGGCACCTCGACCCGCCAGGCGTCGGGTGCCGCGTCTCCCGCCCAGTGACGGATCGCAAGGGCCGCGGCTGCGGCTCCCGTGCCGCAGGCGAGCGTCTCTCCGCTCCCCCGCTCATGCACGCGCATCCTGATGCGGCCCACGCCGTCCTGGATGAGGGGGTCCGCCGGCACGACGAACTCCACGTTGACCCCCTCGCGGGCTTCCGGGTCGAGCACCGGGATGTAGGCGAGGTCGACACTGTCGAGTTCCTCGTCGCTCGCGAGCGCGACGACCACGTGGGGGTTGCCGACGTCGATGCCGAGCCCGGGCCGCGCGACCGGGAGGTTCTTCGCCCGCACGAGTGGCTCGCCCCCCTGCAGCGACCACGACCCCAGGTCGACCTCGTAGCCGTGTTCTCCCGTTCGCACCTCGCGGACCCCGCCTCGGGTACCGATCATCACCGGGCCGTCCGGCTGCGACAGGCCGTTCTCCGCGAGGTATCTTGCGAACACGCGGATGCCGTTGCCGCACATCTCGGCCGGTGAGCCGTCGGCGTTGTGGTAGTCCATGAACCATTCGGCTCTGGGGTCGGCGTCGAGGGCCGCAGCACCGTCGGGGAGGTCGAGCGAGCGGACCGCGCGGATCACGCCGTCGGCCCCGACCCCGAAATGCCGATCGGCGATCACCGAGAGCTGGTCCGGCGACAGCTCGATGCGGCCGTCGGGGTCGGAGAAGAGCACGAAGTCGTTGCCCGCGCCCTGGCCCTTGGTGAAGTGGATGCTCGCGGTCATGGCTCGATGCTACCGACGCCCGGCAAGGCGAGAACCGATCCGACGAGGTCGTCGGCGTCGTGCGGCAGCCACGTCACCGACGGGTACCTGCGAAACCAGCCCACCTGCCGCCGCGCATACCTCCGGGTGATCGCCTGTGTGTCGGCGACCGCGTCGGCACGACTGACCCTGCCGTTCACCTGTGCCAGGGCCTGGGCGTACCCGATCGCCCTGGCCGCGGTCGGTCCCCGCTCGAGGCCCAGCGGAAGAAGCGCCTGCACCTCGTCGAGGAGGCCGTGCGCCCACATCCGCTCCACCCTTTCGTCCAGGCGCTGCACCAGGGTGGCACGCGGCGCCTCGAGACCGACGACGACCATGGGCCTCCACGCCGCGGTCTCGTCAGGCAGCCCCGAGCCGAAGGGCACGCCCGTGAGCTCGGCGACCTCGAGGGCCCTCACGACCCGACGTGCGTTCGTCGTGCCGATCGCGGTGGCGGCGCGAGGATCCTGCTCGGCGAGTCGGGCGAGCAGAGGCGCGAGCCCGTGCAGCTCGAGCTCGGCCTCCAGTCGTCGACGGATCGCCGGGTCCGTGCCGGGGAAGCTGTAGTGGTGTATCACCGACGACACGTAGAGGCCGGAGCCGCCGACGAGGATCGGCACCGCGCCGCGCGCGACCACTCCGTCGATGTCGGCGCGGGCCTCGGACTGGTAGCGGGCCACGCTGGCCTCGTCGACGACGTCGAGCCTGTCGAGCTGATGATGCGGGATGCCGCGGCGCTCGCCCCGCGGAATCTTCGCGGTGCCGATGTCCATGCCTCTGTAGAGCTGCATGGCATCGGCGCCCACGATCTCAGCGGGCCGCCCGCGTCGGAGGAACTCGTCGGCGAGATCGAGCGACAGCGCGGATTTTCCCGTTCCCGTAGCGCCGACGACCACGATCAGAGGCGTCGAGTCCGACGAGCCTGCGTCGTCGGGTCGCGCGGCGGGGTCATCGGGTCGCGCGGCGGGGTCGTCGGGTCGCGCGGCGGGGTCGTCGGGTCGCGCGGCGGGCTCCGACGGCGAGCCGGTCATCCCCTCAGACTCGGCAGCCCGAGTGAGACCCGACCGGCCGCGGAAGGCGCCGTGGCCGGCACAGCGCAGGACCCGGCCTGAGCGCGATCCCAGGCGTCTCCGGCTCTCGTGGACCTGACCTCGAGCGGTCTGCCGTCGACGGAGTCGGCGATGAGGTGGAACGGCCCCGCCTCGGTCACCGTCACCCGCACGACGTCGCCGGGCCGTGGTGCGACGCTGTGCGGCGGAAGCTCGAAGTGCACGAGCCGGTTGTCTTCGGCCCGCCCCGAGAGGCGGTGGGTCGCGGCATCCTTGCGGCCCCCGGCACCGACGAGCACGTCGACTGTCCGGCCGACCACAGCGCGGTTCTCCTCCCAGGAGATGCGGTCCTGCAGAGCGACCAGTCGCTCGTAGCGCTCCTGCACGACGGCCTTCGCAACCTGCGACTCCATGGTCGCCGCCGGTGTTCCCGGCCGGATCGAGTACTGGAAGGTGTACGCCGACGCGAACCTCGATGCCTCGACGACCCGCAGTGTCTCGAGGAAGTCCTCCTCGGTCTCGCCCGGGAATCCGACGATGATGTCGGTGGAGATGGCGGCGTGGGGCAGGCGGGCGCGCACCCTGTCGAGGATGCCCAGGAACCTCGTGGAACGATAGCTGCGCCTCATCGCCTTGAGGATGCGATCGGACCCGGACTGAAGCGGCATGTGCAGCTGAGGCATCACCGAGGGGGTTTCGACCATCGCGTCGATCACATCGTCGGTGAAGGCCGCGGGGTGCGGGCTCGTGAAGCGGATGCGCTCGAGACCGTCGATGGCACCGGCGGCGCGCAGGAGCTTGCCGAACGCCAGCCTGTCGCCGAACCCCACCCCGTAGGAGTTCACGTTCTGGCCGAGCAGCGTCACCTCGATCGCGCCGTCGTCGACCATCGCCTGGATCTCGGAGAGGATGTCACCGGGCCTGCGATCCTTCTCGGTGCCCCTCAATGCGGGCACGATGCAGAAGGTGCACGTGTTGTTGCACCCCACGGAGATCGACACCCAGCCGCTGTGAGTCGACTCACGCCGCGTCGGCAGCGTCGACGGGAAGACCTCGAGCGACTCGAGGATCTCGAGTTGCGCTTCGCCGTTGTGCCTCGCTCGCTCGAGCAGCGCGGGGAGCGACCCCATGTTGTGGGTGCCGAACACCACGTCGACCCACGGCGCCTTCTCGAGGATGACGTTCTTGTCTTTCTGGGCGAGACAGCCGCCGACCGCGATCTGCATTCCGGCATGGGATCGCTTCACGGAGGCGAGCTGTCCGAGGTTGCCGTAGAGCTTGTTGTCGGCGTTCTCGCGCACCGCGCACGTGTTGATGACGACCACATCGGCGTTCGGGCCATCGGATCGCCGGTACCCCGCCGCCTCGAGCGATCCGCTGAGCCGCTCGGAGTCGTGCACGTTCATCTGACATCCCACGGTGCGCACCTCATAGGTGCGTGCTGCGGCACCCACGGCGCGAGACGTCGAGGCGGTGTCGGGATCGATCACAGGGGATGCTGACGCACTCGGGCTCATGGTGACTCCACCCTAATCCGGGGTGGCGCCCACTCCAGGCGATTCGAGCGGGGGCGAGCCTCCACGAGCCGAGCCTGCACGAGCCGAGCGAGGGCGGAGGCCGTCAGCGGAAGCGGACCGTCCCGGGCTCCGACCGGTTGCCCGCGAGGACCTCGTCGACGACGGTGCGCACGATGGAACCGGAGTAGCCCTTACGCATCAGGAAGCCGCTGAGCCGTCGGTGCGCGGTCTCCCGATCGAGGGATCGCACCTGCGTTGCGCGCTTCTCGGCGAGCGCTCGAGCCCTGTCGAGCTCGTCGTCACCGTCGATCTGCTCGGTGGCCACCTCGATGTGCTCCGCACCGATCTGTCGACGGCGCAACTCTGCCACGAGAGCGCTGCGCCCGAGACCCTTTCGGTCGTGATGGGTGCGCACGATGGTCTCGGCGAGTGCCGCGTCGTCGATCAGGCCGACCCCCTCGAGTCTGAGCAGCTCAGCCTCGATATCGTCGGCGTCGAGCTCGCGGCGCTCGAGGAGCGACTCGAGTTCACGCCGGGACTGGCCGCGCCGCGTGAGGGCGTGCATACTCACGTTCTCTGCACGCCTGGCGCGCTTCTCCGCCGCGGCCTCCGCCGCCGATGCGGTGCGCACCTCGTCGTCGGCTGCCAGGAGCGCCGCGCCACGCTTTTCCGCCGAGAGGTCGGGGTGAGGCTCGGACGCGGACCCCGACGTGGACGGCACTCCGGATGGGTGCTCGGCCCCCGACTCCACCCGTGCCTCCGGACCGGTCGAGTCGACGACCGCCCGCCGACCGTTCGCGGCCTCCCCGATCCAGGTGACCGGCGCGAGGCCAGGCTTCGCGGCTCCCACGCCGGACACCATCGGCTAGGCCCCTACCGCTTTGCGCGCCGCGATCTTGGGCTGGATCGACTCGACGGGCGCCGCGGTCGTCTCGGCAGAGGCGTTCGGATCGACCACGATGCCGAGCTTGACCTTGATCTTCTGCTCGATCTCTGCCGCGATCTCAGGATTCTTGATCAAGTGGTTTCGTGAGTTCTCCTTGCCCTGACCCAGCTGGTCGCCGTCGTAGGTGTACCAGGCGCCGGACTTGCGCACGATCTCGTGCTCGACGCCGAAATCGATCAGGCTGCCCTCTCGGGAGATGCCCACGCCGTAGAGGATGTCGAACTCCGCCTGCTTGAACGGAGGCGCCATCTTGTTCTTGACCACCTTGACCCGCGTGCGGTTGCCCACCGCATCCGTGCCGTCTTTCAGGGTTTCGATGCGCCTGATATCGAGCCGGACCGATGCGTAGAACTTGAGCGCCTTGCCGCCGGCTGTGGTTTCGGGGCTTCCGAAGAAGACCCCGATCTTCTCGCGCAGCTGGTTGATGAAGATCATCGTGGTGTTGGTCTGGCTGAGCCCACCGGTGAGCTTGCGCAGGGCCTGCGACATGAGCCTCGCCTGGAGCCCGACGTGGGAGTCCCCCATCTCACCCTCGATCTCGGCTCGGGGCACGAGAGCGGCCACGGAGTCGATCACGATGAGATCGATGGATCCGGAGCGCACGAGCATGTCGGCGATTTCGAGAGCCTGCTCGCCGGTGTCGGGCTGGGAGACGAGCAGGGCGTCGATGTCGACACCCAGCTTCTTGGCGTACTCGGGATCGAGGGCGTGCTCCGCGTCGATGAACGCGGCGATGCCTCCAGCGCGCTGCGCATTGGCGATCGCGTGCAGGGTCAGGGTCGTCTTTCCCGACGACTCCGGGCCGTAGATCTCCACGATGCGACCACGCGGCAGCCCGCCGATGCCGAGTGCCACGTCGAGGGCGATCGACCCGGTCGGGATGACGGCGACAGGCGCGCGCTCATCACTCCCGAGACGCATGACGGAGCCCTTGCCGAACTGACGGTCGATCTGGGCGAGGGCGGTTTCGAGGGACTTCTCACGATCAGCGGTTGAGGGCATGTCATGGCTCTTTCTGTGTCGTCGGTGATGCGCCTATAGGCTGCCGCTTCACTCCCAGGCCGATGTAGCAGGGCCCGGTAGTCCGCGACAAGGCAGGTGGTGCTGTTCTGGTGGTGGTGCAGCGTCGCCGGCGATGACGCCGACACGAGCGACTGTACGCACGACATCCGACACGGGGACGGAGATCGGTGGATCGGTGCACTACGCGGCTTCGACTGCGCCTGTGCAGGAGCCTACTCAAATCCGAACAGATGTTCGATGTACGTTGCGGCGTGTCCTACCCGGATGGGAGACGCCGATCTCAGAGGCGAGATCTCAGCGGCGAGATCTCAGCGGCGCGATGTCAGCGGCGCGATCTCACCGGCGCGATCTCACCGGCGCGGGGCGATGCCGACACCGTGACGACGGATGGCAGGCACATCGGTCGCCGAGCACAGCGCGAGCCAGACCTGCTTCACATCGTGCCCCGCGGCGATGGCCCCGGCAGCGGTCAGATCGCCGAACTCGCGGAGCACCAGATCAGTGGTGACGAGTCGCCCGTACGGCTCCCCGAACTCGTCGGCGACGGCCTGCCAGAACTCGCTCACACGCATGGATCCACGGTACCAATCCGCCAGCTGGGGCCGACCGACGACGAACGCCCCGGCCTCCGGCCGGGGCGTCCGATCGAACGACTACCTGATCGCGAGATCGGCGTCGAAGTCTGCGACGAGGTCGTCCGGGACGGTGTCCGGGATGGGGTTGAGCCCCTCGATGACGGCGAGCCTGTCGCCGACCTCACGCATGATGACCGAGATCGGCGTTTCGAGGGCATCCGCGACTGATGCGAGGATCTCGGAGCTGGCCTCCTTCTGGCCTCGCTCCACCTCGCTCAGGTAGCCGAGCGCGACACTGGCCTTGCTGGCGACCTGACGAAGGGTTCGACCCTTCTGCAGGCGGAAGTCCCGGAGCACATCTCCGATTTCTTGGCGAACCAGAACCATGTGGACCCTCCTCCTTGAATTGCTGTCTGACCTGAACGCTCGGGCTGCGGATGCGGCGACGGGGGTCATACTGTACAACCCTCGACACGCAAACTCTAACCAGAGCCTTCTGGATGGCGCTTGTGAATCACAGCACTGTAACGAGATGGAAACGGGCGCTATTCCCGTCCCCCGCTCACCCGACGGCGAGCATCCTCGCAACAACTGCAAGTGCTTCGGAGACGACGACCCTCCGGATGTGTTCGCGGTCTCCCCCCAGTTCGAGGCTCACCACATGATCCCCGGCCGCAGTCGAGACGCCGATGAAGACGGTGCCGACGGGATGGCCGTCCTGCGCGACGGGGCCAGCGACCCCGGTGGTGGAGACGCCGACATCCGCGGCCACCCCGTCGACGGACGCTGCAGAGCGCACCCCCCTCGCCATCTGCGCGGCGACCTCAGGATGCACGGCGCCGCGTTCGTCGAGCAGCCGCTGCTCCACCCCGAGGAGTGTGTGCTTGAGCGCGGTCGAGTAGGCGACGACACCGCCGCGTACGACGGCGGAGGCGCCGGGGACCGCGACGAGCTCCGCCACCACGAGCCCGCCCGTCAGCGACTCGGCGACGGCGATCGTCCAGTGTCGCTCGCCGAGAATCCGGATGACGTCGTGGGCGACGGCCATCATGTCGCGATCGGCCGTCTGGCGACCCGCCACGCCTTCCACAGGTAATCCGCCCCCGACAGCACGGTCACGACCACCGTCGCGGTCATCAGCACCCCGTCGACCCAGAGGATCCAGTCCCCGACGACGGTCGTCAGCGGCACGAGGAACATCGACAGCGTCACGGACTGGAGGATGGTCTTCAGCTTGCCACCACGGGACGCCGGGATGACGCGAGATCTGAGCACCGCGAACCTGAAGGCCGTGATGCCGAGCTCGCGCGCCAGGATGACGACCGTCACCCACCACGGCAGCTCGCCGAGGATCGAGAGGCCGACGAGAGCGCCGCCCACGAGCACCTTGTCGGCGATCGGATCGAGGATCTTGCCGAGGTCGGTCACGAGGTTGCGCCGCCTCGCGAGGATGCCGTCGACGCTGTCGGTCGCGATCGCGACGATGAACACCGCCGCGGCGGCCCAGCGCACCGGGCCGAGCTCGCCGCCGTCGGCGAGGAGCAGCCAGACGAAGCCGGGTGCCATCAGGATCCGCACGACGGTGATGATGTTGGCCAGATTGCCCTGGCTCGCCGGTGTCTCTCCGGCGCTCACCACCCGCCCGCGGAGTGGATTCGGTCGACGCGGTCCCGTGGTCCGGCCTGTCGACACGTGGTTACTCCCTGCCGGTGAGACCCCAGGCGTCCTCGTCCGAGGAGGAGTCGACCTCATCGTAACCGGTCGTCATGTCGCCGACCGGGTCCGCGCCGTATCGGTCGGCGCCACCCCTGTCGGACGCTGACTCTCCGTTCGTCGCTGTCGACGTCGGGGATGACAACGGCGCAGCGGATGTCGCGGGCGCCGAGTCACCCCCGCGCAGCCTGGCGAGCACGGCGGGCAACTGCTCGGGCGTCACGAGCACGTCGCGCGCTTTGGACCCCTCGGAGGGTCCGACGATCTCGCGGGACTCGAGCAGGTCCATCAGGCGTCCGGCCTTCGCGAATCCGACCCTGAGCTTGCGCTGCAGCATCGACGTCGACCCGAACTGGGTGCTGACCACGAGTTCCGCCGCGGCGAGGAGCACCTCGAGGTCGTCGCCGATGTCGCCGTCGACCACCTTCTGAGAGGCCTCGGCCGCGACATCCGACCGGTATTCGGGCTGCGCCTGCCGCGTGACGTGCTGCACGACGGCGGTGACCTCGCTCTCGCTGACCCAGGCGCCCTGCACGCGGATCGCTTTCGAGGCTCCCATCGGAAGGAAGAGCGCGTCGCCCTGACCGATGAGCTTGTCGGCGCCGGGCTGATCGAGGATGACGCGGCTGTCGGTCATGCTGCTGACCGCGAAGGCGAGCCTCGACGGCACGTTCGCCTTGATCAGGCCCGTCACGACGTCGACGCTCGGACGCTGGGTGGCGAGCACGAGATGGATTCCGGATGCCCGGGCGAGCTGCGTGATGCGCACGATCGAGTCCTCGACGTCGCGCGGGGCGACCATCATGAGGTCGGCGAGCTCGTCGACGACCACGAGCAGGTACGGGTAGGGCTTGAGCGAGCGCTCGCTGCCCGCCGGCAACACGATCTCGTCGGCGAGCACCGCCCGGTTGAAGTCGTCGATGTGCCGGAAGCCGAAGCTCTCGAGGTCGTCGTACCTCATGTCCATCTCTTTGACGACCCAGCTCAAGGCCTCCGCGGCCTTCTTCGGATTCGTGATGACCGGCGTGATGAGGTGCGGGATGCCCGCGTAGGGGGTGAGTTCGACACGCTTCGGGTCGATGAGCACCATCCGCACCTCGGCGGGGGTGGCCCGCATCAGCAGCGAGGTGATCATCGAATTGACGAAGCTCGACTTGCCCGACCCCGTCGACCCGGCCACGAGGAGGTGCGGCATCTTGGCGAGGTTCGCGACCACGAAACCGCCCTCGACGTCTTTGCCCAGACCGATGGTGAGTGGATGACGGCTGCTCGTCGACGCCTTGGACCGCAGCACGTCTCCCAGCGAGACGATCTCTCGGTCGGTGTTCGGGATCTCGACACCGATGGCGCTGCGCCCGGGGATCGGCGACAGGATCCGCACCTCGTTGCTCGCGACCGCGTAGCTGAGGTTGCGGCTGAGGGCGGTGACGCGCTCGACCTTCACGCCGGGGCCGAGTTCGATCTCGTAGCGCGTGACCGTGGGGCCCCTGCTGAACCCGGTGACCTTCGCATCGACGGCGAATTGCTTCAGCACCTCGGTGATCGCCCTCACGATCTCGTCGTTCGCCTCCGAGCGTGCCTTGGCCGGTGTGCCCACCTCCAGCGCCGCGATGCCTGGGAGGGTGTACGGAGCCGTTCGCTGAGCGGACTGCGGCAGGGCGAAGTCGCCGGCCTGGCCGCGCTCCGAGGCCTTGTCGCTGAACCCGGGGAGCAGATCGGGCACGGCGGAGCCCGCCGCGTCGTCGCGGATGCCCGTCGGATGCGGGTCGATCTCGCCGGTGAACCTGCGCACGGCGGATTCGGCCTCGATGAGATCGTCGAGCAGCCCGTCGGCGAATCTGCCGTCTGCACTGTCCGGCGGTGCGGTGCGGTCGATCACCTCGGTGGCATCCGATCCTGAAACGCCGGACCTGGAGATCACCGGGCTGTCGAAGGCCGGGTCCTCTTCACGCCGCGACTTCGTGCGGCGCCACCAGGGAAGCGCGTCGGGATCCTGCTGGGCGGAGTCGAGCTCGTCCGTGCCACTGCCGCCGCCGGTACCCGCGCCGAGACCCGCGCCGGTGAAGCCGATCGAGTTCGAGGTCGGGCCCGCGAGGGCGTCGCGGCCGTCGGCATCCGGAAGCTGCGCCCCGAACAGGTAGCGGTACAGCTCGACGAGCCTGTGGCCGAGCCGATTCGGCGGGGTCTTGGTGATGATGAAGAGCGACAGGGTGAGCACGACGATCACCACCGCCGTCGCTCCGGGCACGGTGATCGCCCACGCAAGAGGTGCAGCGAGCACCCAGCCCAGGATCCCCCCGGCGGTGGCGAGCCCCGACATGCCGTCCGCGGGTTGGGGTCGACCGCCGAAGAGGTGGCAGAGCGCGCTCACCGAGATGAGCAGCACACCGAGCCCGATGCCGATCCTGCCGTTGTCGTGCACGGACGACGGATGCCGGAACAGCCACACCGCGAAGACCACCATGATGACCGGCAGCGCGAACGCCACGCGACCGAACAGGCCACCGAACGTGTAGGCGTCGAGCGCGAGGGCCACGGGGTCGGCCGGGTTGAACCACCGGACCACCGCTCCGGCCACCGCGAGCAGCGCGATGAAGAAGGGCACGCCGTCCCTGCGTTCGTCTCTGGCGAGTCCTTCCTTGCCGAACAGTCGTGCGGCGCCCCCCGCGACGTGGGCGAGGCCGAGCCAGGCCTTCGTGAGGAGGCCGGGCGAGTCGTCCAAAGGATGCGCGGCGGCGCGTGCCGTGCGCTTCGACGGGATCTCCCGCGCGGCGGGCAGCTTCGAGGTGTAGGCCCGGGTGGGAGTGGCACGCGTGGCCGCGCCCTTGCCGCGTGGTGGTTTCGCGCGGGCACGCTGAGTCGACCTGGTACTCGTAGCCATGGCCTCACGGTATCCGCGGCCACCGCCCCGGGCGGGGAGCGACACCCGACGGTGTGCGCTCGGCCCGGCATCCGCTCAATAGCGGATCGCGTCGATCACCTTGACACGCACGGCCACGAGAGCGGGGAGCAGACCGGAGAGGGCCCCCACGGCGGTCGCCGCGCCGATGCCGAGCAAGGCGGCCTCGATGGGGAACGGGGGGAGGTCTGTCGCGCCCTGGGCGACGAGTTGCTGCAGTGTCGGATTCTCGACGACGAGAACCGCGATGAACACGCCGACGACTCCCGCGGCGACAGTGCCGACCACGCTCTCCATCATGACGGCGAAGAAGACTCTGCCCGCCGTGGCGCCGAAGCTCCGACGGATGCCGATCTCGCGGATGCGCTGCCTGATCGTCACCAGGGAGATGTTGACCAGGCTGAGCGCTCCTAGCAACAGGATGAGCACGGCGACACCGCCGACCAGGAGCTTGACCGGTAGGAGCGGGTCCTCCCCCTCACCGAACTGGAAGTCGTTGCGGACGACATCCACCTGTACGGTCTCGCCGAGTGCCCCCGCGATGTCTCGACGGAGGCGTTCGGTGAGCTCGTCCGCGATGTCGGCGGGCACCCACACCTCGAAGCTCGGGAACACCTGCGCGCGCTGATCGGGTGTGGCGAAGGCGGAGTAGCTGGCGTACAGCATGGTCATGGAGAAGGTTTCGCCCTCGAACTGTCGAGGTGTCACTCCGACGACCACCGCGACAGGGGCGCCATCACCCGAGAGTTGGAGTGTCGGGTGGGTGCGCACATCCGGAGAGCCGAGCGACTCCCAGAGGGGAGCCGACACGATGACGGCGGGAGCGAGTCGTGTGACGTCCGCGTCGTCGAACCAAC
Source organism: Actinomycetota bacterium (assembly GCA_041165365.1). GTDB lineage: Bacteria > Actinomycetota > Actinomycetes > Actinomycetales > Microbacteriaceae > Marisediminicola. The sequence goes on from JBEANR010000163.1 coordinate 11,508, forward strand.
GACCGGACTCCACCTCGACGCGATGCATCTCCCCGAAATCGGCGTCCACGAGGTTGGTGTCGATCTGTCGCACGCCGTCGACGAGTTGTACAGGAATCTGGGTGTAGGCGTTCCGCGACGACCAGTCGATCGAGTACCGCTCCGTCGCCGTCGAGAATGCCTCGTCGACATCGGCGGAGTCGAGAGGTTCGCCCGCAGGACGGAAGGCGTTCACGAGGAGGGTCGCCGGTCGCCCGGATGACCTCTCGATCTGCTCTGCGGTCGCCTGCTGCGCAATGGCACCGAGCCCGACGACGGCGGTGAGCGCCGCTACGGCGACCGCGACACCGATGAGGCTCAGGAGCACCCGGGTGCGATGGATGCGCAACTCCGCCCACGCCTCGGAGACCGCGCCGACGACACCCGACAGGAATCGCATCAGATGACGCTCCCTGCGGCGGCGCGCACGACTCCGGCGTCCACGGCGGTCAGGACTCCCCCGTCGAGTCTGTAGTGCCTCCGCGCGAGTGCGGCGACGTTGACGTCGTGAGTGATCGTGATGAGGGCGGCCCCGGATGCCTCGGCCACATCGTCGAGCAGCTTCATCACCGTCGCGCCGGTCTCGATGTCGAGGGCGCCCGTCGGTTCGTCGGCGAGGATGAGTCTCGGCCCGCGCACGAGGGCGCGCGCGATGGCGACGCGCTGTTGCTCGCCACCGGAGAGCTTCTCGGGCATCGAGTCACGCCGGGCGGACAGCCCGACGCGGTCGAGCATCTCGCCGGCGATCGCCCGGCGACGCCAGAACTGTCGGCCGGTCGCATACATCAAGGGGGTCACGACGTTCTCGAGGGCGGTGCGCCCCTGCAGCAGATTGAACTGCTGGAAGATGAATCCGATCTCCGAGCCTCGGGCGCGGTCCCTCGCACCGGAAGACAACGTAGACACGAGCCTGTCTTCGAAGTGGATGGTGCCCGAGGTCGGGGTGTCGAGCAGACCGAGCAGGTTGAGGAGGGTCGTCTTGCCCGATCCGGACCGGCCGACGACCGAGACGTGGTCGCCCGACTCGACGTCGAGGTCGACTCCCCTGAGGATCTCGAGCATGCTGGCATCCGGCAGTCGCACCGACCGCGTCACCGCCTCGAGGGCGAGAAGCGCCACGCTCAGCCTTCGCAGACCGTCGAGCCGTCGGGGTACTGGATGCAGCCTCCGCCCACGTCGATGCCCGGCTGAGGCGCCCCCGGCACGAACTGCAACACCATCTCGCCCTCGGCGACGCCATCCTTGATCTCGACGTTCGTTCCGTCATTCAGTCCGAGGGTGACCGGCTTGGGCTCGCTCGAGCCGTCTTCGAGCACGACGTAGACGTTGCCGCTGCCGGACGCCCCCTCCACGGCGGTGGTCGGCACCGTCAGCACGTTCTCGGCGATTCCGCCGGCGAGCGTCATCTGGGCGGCGAGGCCCGCGAAGACGGTGACTTCCGGCGGCACGGCGCAGCGCACTGTCGCCCCGGTGGTCGGCGGCGTGCCCGATCCGTCGTCGACACCGGGCGTGGAGCCGGCGCCCGCGAGCGCGGTGGTGATGGTGAGTCCACCGCAGGTGAAGGGCGCGGGGCCGCCGGTGATCGTGACCAGGGCGTCGGCTGGTCTCGTCAGCAGCCTGTACTGCTGCTCGGGAGCAAGGGGGCCGCTCACGTTGAACGTCGTGGGCGCGACCTGGGCCACCACCTCGCCGACCGCCATGGTCTGCCCGACGATCACGGGGACGGCTGAGATCAGTCCGGCCGACCCGGCCAGCACCGTGACCGTCTTCACCTTCGGCGGTGCCTGAGTGCCGTCCTCGCGGAACACCCCGGGGGTCTCCGATCGGAGGGTGAGCACCGGGGTGTCCGCGGCGACCGCCTGCCCCGTGGCGACGAGCAGCTTGCTCACCTCGCCCGCGAGCGTCGCCTTGACCGGGACTGCGGCGTCCGCGGCGACGGATCCGGTGACCGTGACGTCGTTGGTGATCGTGCCGACGGCGACGGGCACCTGCGGCTCGGTGATCTCACCGGTGGGGAACTCGGGAGCGGATGTCGCCGCCGGATCGGCGAAGAAGGCCAGCTTGACCAGCGCCGCGGCGATCGCCACGAAGATGATGATGCGCAGGATCGGGAAGATCCAGGTGCGAGTGATGCCCACGTCGGCTCCGTCGTTCAGCGTTCCCCCTCCGCTGGAGGAAATCTCAGCCCAAACTATCCATCCGCCGCCGCTCCCGGGTCAGCCGCCAGGATGATTCCGTCGCGTGTCGAGGGGAATCCGGGGCACTGGACCACCGGGCGGCTGGACCACCGGGCGGCTGGACAGCTCAGGCCTCGATGACCACCGGGATGATCATCGGCCGACGGCGGTGTTGGGTGTTGACCCAGCGGCCGACGACGCGACGCACCACCTGACTGAACGCGTGCGAGTCTCGAGTGCCGTTCGCGGCGGCTTCGGCGAGGGCCTTCACGACGAGGGGTTTGACGCTGTCGAAGACCGACTCGTCTTCGGCGAAACCCCGTGCCTGGATCTCGGGCCCCACGATCACGGCGCCCGTCTGCGAGTCGATGGCGATGAAGATCGAGACGAACCCCTCCTCGGCGAGGATGCGGCGGTCCTTCAGGTCGGCGTCGGTGATCTCGCCGACGGTCGACCCGTCGACGTACACGTAACCGAGGTCGAGTTGTCCGACCACGGTCGCCACGCCATCCTTCAGATCGATGACGGTGCCGTCCTCGCCGATGATGGTGTTCTCCTCCGGGATGCCGGTCTGGATGGCGAGTCGCTGGTTCGCGACGAGATGGCGGTATTCGCCGTGCACGGGCAGCACGTTCTTCGGCTTGAGGATGTTGTAGCAGTAGAGCAACTCCCCCGCAGCGGCGTGTCCGGACACGTGCACCTTCGCGTTGCCCTTGTGCACGACGTTCGCGCCGAGTTTGGTCAATCCGTTGATGACGCGGTAGACCGCGTTCTCGTTGCCGGGGATCAGGCTCGACGCGAGGATGACCGTGTCGCCGGTGCCGATCGTGATCTGGTGTTCGAGGTTGGCCATCCGCGCGAGCACGGCCATCGGCTCCCCCTGCGAACCCGTACTCATGTAGACGACCTTGTCGTCGGGGAGATCCGCAGCCTTCTTGGACTCGACGAGCACGCCGTCGGGCACCCTCAGGAATCCGAGGTCGGCCGCGATGCCCATGTTGCGCACCATCGAGCGCCCCATGAAGGCGACACGACGACCGTTCGCGTGCGCGGCATCCAGTACCTGCTGAACACGGTGCACGTGACTCGAGAAGCTCGCCACGATGACGCGGCGCGGCGCCTTCGAGATCACGTTCTCGAGCACCGGCCCGATGTCGCGCTCGGGGGCGGTGAATCCGGGCACGTCGGCGTTCGTGGAGTCCGGCAGGAACAGATCGACCCCCTTCTCGCCGAGCCGGGCGAACGCGCGGAGGTCGGTGATGCGGTCGTCGAGGGGAAGCTGATCCATCTTGAAGTCGCCGGTATGCAGCACGACGCCCGCGGTGGTCGTGATCGCCACAGCGAGTGCGTCGGGGATCGAATGGTTGACCGCGACGAACTCGAGGTCGAACGGGCCGAGCTTCTCGGAGCGTCCCTCCGAGACGGTGAGCGTGTACGGCGTGATGCGGTGCTCCTTGAGCTTCGCCTCGATGAGGGCGAGCGTCAGCGTGGAGCCGATCAGCGGGATGTCGCGGCGCAGCTTCAGCAGGTACGGCACGGCACCGATGTGGTCTTCGTGACCGTGAGTGAGCACCACACCGACGATGTCGTCGAGCCGGTCGCGGATGGGCGCGAAGTCGGGCAGGATCAGGTCGACGCCGGGCTGGTGCTCCTCGGGGAACAGCACACCGCAGTCGACGATGAGGATCTTGCCGTTCATCTCGTACGAGGTCATGTTGCGGCCGATCTCGCCGAGACCACCGATCGGGATGACGCGGAGGGTTCCCTGCTGAAGCTTGCGAGGCGTGTAGATGGTCGTGGTCATGGAGTCCTGGTCGTTCGTGGGCAGGTGCCCGGTGATGAGGCCTCTCGCCTCGGGATGAAAGTCAGTTCTGCTCGCAGTCAGCGGGTCGTGCCGGCGACCTTCGGCAGCGCGCCGCCGGCTGCAGCATTGCGGTCGGGTCGGAAGTCGGTGAGATCGAGACCCGGGATGGCGCCGACGAGGGCGATCTCGTCTTCGATCTGCGCGGCCTCGAAATCCTCCGGGCCGACGAGCGGCAGCCGCACCCGGGGGCTCTCGATACGTCCTAGGCCGTGCAGGATGTACTTCGCCGCGACGGTACCCGGCACGTGCGTCATCACGGCGCGCACGAGGGGTTCGAGGGCCTGGTGGGCCGACGTGGCCGCCGCGAGGTCACCGTGGTTGACGGCATCCACCATCACCCGGTACGGGGCTGCGGCGATGTTCGCGGTCACTCCGATGAGTCCCGATGCGCCGATGGCCAGGTGCGGCAGCACGTTGGCGTCGTCGCCGGAGAAGTAGAGCAGCTCGGTCTGGTTGAGCACGCGGCTCACCTCGCTGAAGTCGCCCTTGGCGTCTTTGACAGCCACGATGTTCGGATGCTTGGCCGCACGCAGGATGGTCTCGTAGCGGATCGGGACCCCTGTGCGCCCCGGGATGTCGTAGAGGATGACCGGGAGGTCGGTGGCGTCCGCGATCATCCTGAAGTGGGTGAGGATGCCGGCCTGGGTCGGTTTGTTGTAGTACGGGGTGACGATCATGACGCCGTCGGCGCCGGCCTTCTCGCTCGCCCTGTACAGCTGCATGGCGTGGGCGGTCTCGTTGGAGCCACCCCCCGTGATGATCTTCGCGCGGCCGGCGGCGACCGACCTGCCGACCTCGACGAGGCGCAGTTTCTCGGGATCGGTGAGGGTGCTGGTCTCGCCGGTGGTGCCGGTGACGACGATGCCGTCGGCTCCCGCGCCGATGACGTCGTCGATGTGCTTCTCGACGCCGTTCCAGTCGACCTCGCCGTCGGCCGTGAACGGGGTCACGAGCGCCACGAGCACCTGGCCGAACGGATTCTGGCGATCAGACATGGGTCTCAGGCTATCGGGTGGGGTCGGCGGGGGTGTACGGGGTGGTGGGTGCGGGGGCGCGGGGTGGCTGTTCGGCGAGCGCCGTCCGCGCTCCCGGAGTAGGACCCCGATCGCGCCTCGCCGCAGGGGGCGACGGTCGGGTGGCGTGTGGCGTGTCGGCTCCTACCC
>JBEANR010000164.1:0-17710 GCA_041165365.1 Actinomycetota bacterium
GACTCGGGTTCGTCGTCATCCGTTCCCCCGCTCCAGCGCACCACGAGGTCGATGCCGTCGTTGAAGACCGAGGTGACGGTGGCTGGACGGATGACGCGCAGGTCGTAGTGCGCCTCGTAGACCTTGTAGTACTCGGCCACGACGTCTCGCGCCGGAGCGGTGCGGTCTGCCGTCTCGAAGCTGAGGCCGAGGTCACCCATGCCGGGGAGGTCGTTGATGCGGTGCGCCGACCCGATGCGCAGGGCGGCCCAGCGGTGTTGCCAAGCGCCGCCCTCGATCGGGCCGCGGTCGAAGATCGCGAAGTCGTCGCCGGGGCTCAGGCCGAGCTTCTGCAGGTAGTAGGCGACCGAGAGTCCAGCCTGCCCTGCCCCGATCACCGTGACGCTGCGGTGGAGGGAGGGCGCGGTCACGCGGCTAGGTTACCGTCAGCGTCTGCGGTCGCACCGGGCGGATGCGCCCGCCCTCTCGCAGCGGTGGCCCCGCCGAATCGGAGTAGTGAACCCGCCGGAGCGGAGTAGAGACCGCGCCGAGCTGGAGCTCGCCACACACGTCGAGCGAGCCGAGTGGGTGCTAAACTCAGGGGCAAAGTTTTAAGCATTCCCTGTTGGCCACTGCCCGGCGCCAGTTCGCGCGTACGGACTGGAATCGTGAGGGGGTCATCCATGGGACGCGGTCGCCAGAAGGCAAAGCACACCAAGGTCGCCCGAGAGCTGAAGTACTTCAGCCCAGACACCAATTACGGCGCGCTCGAGAAAGAGCTCACGCACGCCTCGCACGAACCCGAATACGTCGACAAGTGGGGCGACGACGCCGACGACGAGGATGCCCCCTCGGTCGACGAGGGCACGGAGAGCAAGAGCGCGTAGTAGGCGCGTCGTTCACGGTCAGGCTGATCCTCCGCGGCCGACCTTGCACGTCAGGCGGTCACAGCGTCGGTGCGCTTTGCGTCGGTGCGCTCGGCGTCAGTGCACCCTGCGTCAGTGCACCCTGCGTCAGGCGGGCACCGCCGGGCTCGCGACCTCGCCCAGGAGCGGGATGGTCACCGCTCCGATGACTCCGAGGACCGCGAGCACCACCACGATCCCCAGGATGACTCCGAAGACGAGGATGAGGCCGTTGATCCAGATGCCGGCGATCGCCATCCCCCGACCGGCGGGCTCGCGCCGCAGTCCGACGAAGCCCAGGATGGCTCCGACCAGTGGCAGCACGACGGTGAACCCGAGGAAGAACGAGACGAGGCCGATGACGAGGCTCGCGACGCTGAGGCCGCGCGGCGGGGCGGCGTACACGGGCTGTGTGTACCCGGGCTGCATGTATCCAGGCTGCGTGGCGGCCGGATGCTGCGGGCCCGGCTGGGCGTAGGCCGCCTGCTGCGGGGCCGGCTGCTGGTAGCTCGCGGGCACGGGACCGGGCTGATTCTGGTCGCGGGGAGCATTCGGGTCACTCATGACCACCACCCTAGGGTGGCGCGCGACACCTCGCCACGGCAACGCGGACGGCACCCCGACGGGCCGAACGCAGGAGTTACGCCGACACGCCGACCAGAACGGCCCGGTAACACGGCGTGTCGCCGAAAGTCCTCCGTCAGGCACCGTGCGGGCCCGACGACCGCCCGCTCACACGCTGCCCACTGACGCGGATCCCGCCCACGTGCCGCCCGCCCACGCCTGCGCGCCTACGCGAAGTCGCCGACGAGCCTGACCGCCCCTCCGTCGACACCCTTCGTGCCCTGGATCCAGCCAGGCAGCTCAGCCCGCGCCGCGACCGACACCACACCCACGGGCCACGCGGGGATGCCGTCTCCCGCCAGACGCGCGACGACGGCGGCCGCGACATCCGCCGACACGACCGCGATCATGCCGATGCCGAGGTTCCAGGTGTCCTCGGTCTCGGCCAGGCGCATCCCGCCCCACTCAGCGAGCACGCGGAACACCGGCTGCGGCGACCAGGTCGCCCGATCGACCTCGGCGCTCGCCCCCCGCGGCAGCACCCGTGCGAGGTTGGCCGCGATGCCGCCGCCCGTGACGTGACTGAGCGCGTGCACGCCACCGGTGAGGGGCGGGTCGTCGAGCATCCTCAGCAGCGGCGCGGTGTAGAGACGTGTCGGTTCGAGCAGCACCTCGCCGAGGAGTCCGCCGAGCTCGGGCGAGTGGTCGGTGTATCCGAGGTCACGACCGGCGAGGATGTGTCGCACGAGCGAGAACCCGTTGCTGTGGAGTCCGGATGACGCGAGCGCCACCACCACGTCGCCGTCGACCACGCGGTGCGCACCGAGCAGTGCCTCCGCCTCGACGGCGCCGACGGCAGCCCCAGCGACGTCGTAGTCGTCGGGTCCGAGGAGGCCCGGATGCTCGGCGGTCTCCCCGCCGACGAGTGCGGTGCCCGTCTCGGCGCACCCCCGCGCGATGCCGGCCACGATGGCGGCGATGCGCTCGGGCACGACGCGGCCGCACGCGATGTAGTCGGTCATGAACAGCGGCCGCGCACCGACCACCACGATGTCGTCGACGACCATTCCGACGAGGTCGATGCCGATCGTGTCGTGCTTGTCGATCGCCTGAGCGATCGCGACCTTCGTGCCGACTCCGTCGGTGGAGGTGGCGAGGAGCGGCTTCGCGAAGTGCTTGAGAGCGGACGCGTCGAAGAGTCCGGCGAACCCGCCGACGCCGCCGAGCACCTCGGGGCCGTGGGTGCGCGACACCGCAGACCTCATGAGCTCGACGGCGAGGTCGCCCGCGGCGGTGTCGACGCCCGCATCGCTGTAGCGATGGGATGCCGGCGGCGCCCCGAGCGGATCCCCCGCGGTGAGGGGGCCCGGGTTCGCGCTCGCGGCATCCGTCATGGCTCCAGGCTATCGGCGGCGGTGTGGGAGTATGGACCCGGCCGGATCCGGCCGCATCCCCCTCCTGTCGTCTCGAATCGTGTGGAGAGTTCTGGCGCATGTGTGGAATCGTCGGCATCGTCTCCTCGGAACCCGCCAACCAGCTGATCTACGACAGCCTGCTGCTCCTCCAGCACCGCGGGCAGGATTCAACGGGGATCGCCACCGCCGACGGACGCACCTTCCACATGGTGAAGGCGCGCGGTCAGGTGCGCGAGGCGTTCCGCACGCGCGACATGCGCTCGTTGCCAGGCGCGATGGGGCTCGGGCACGTGCGCTACGCCACGAAGGGCTCTGCGGCCAACGAGCAGGAGGCTCAGCCCTTCTACGTGAACGCCCCCTACGGCATCGTGCTCGTGCACAACGGCAACCTCACGAACACCCGGGAGCTCACCCAGGAACTGTTCGACGTCGACAGGCGCCACCTCAACACGAGCTCCGACACCGAGCTGCTCGTCAACGTGCTCGCCCATGAACTGCAGCAGCAGGTCACCGGCGCCGTTCTCGACCCCGATCAACTCTTCGCTGCGGTCGAGAGGGTGCATGAACGCGTCGAGGGGTCGTACGCGACGATCGCGATCATCCCGGGTCACGGGCTGCTCGCGTTCCGCGACCCGTTCGGCATCCGTCCGCTCGTGCTGGGGAGGAAGCCCCGCGGCATGTTCGGATACGACTGGATCGTGGCATCCGAGTCCCTCGTGCTCGAGAGCGGTGGCTACGAGTTCGTGCGCGACGTGGAGCCCGGCGAGGCCGTGTTCATCGGGGTCGACGGCGAGATGGTCGCGAGGCAGTGCGCGAAGGATCCCGTGCTGATCCCCTGCTCGTTCGAGTACGTCTACCTCGCGAGGCCGGACTCGATCATGAACGGCATCTCGGTCTACGAGGCCAGGCTGCGGCTGGGCGACCGGCTCGCCGACACCGTCGCGCAGTACACGCCGCGCGGCGACATCGACGTGGTGATGCCGATCCCCGACTCGTCGAGGCCGGCCGCGATGCAGGTCGCGCAGAAGCTCGGCATCGAGTACCGCGAGGGCTTCTACAAGAACCGCTACGTCGGACGCACCTTCATCATGCCCGGGCAGGCGGAGCGCAAGAAGTCGGTCAAGCAGAAGCTCAACGCCATGGGGAGCGAGTTCCGCGGCAAGAACATCCTCATCGTCGACGACTCGATCGTGCGCGGGACCACCTCGAAGGAGATCGTCGAGATGGCCCGCCAGGCCGGAGCGAACAAGGTGACGTTCACCTCCGCCGCCCCGCCGGTGCGGTTCCCGCACGTCTACGGCATCAACATGCCCACCCGGCATGAGCTCGTGGGGCATGGCAGGCGCATCCCCGAGATCGCGACCGAGCTCGGCGCCGACTACCTGATCTACCAGGAGGTCGCCGATATGCAGTCCGCGATCGTCGAGGGATCGGATGTCGCGAACCTCGAGATGAGCTGCTTCACGGGTGACTACGTGACCGGGTCGGTCACCCCCGAGTATCTCGACTGGCTCGAGCGCACCCAGTTGAGCTGAGGATTCAGTCCTCCAGGTCGCCCTCGAGGGGGACATCGGGCGCGTCGACGCTGGTGCGCTCGGCCGTGAGCTGCTTCGCACGGCGCGTGGCGACGGCATCGAGCACGATGGCGAAGGTGCCGCCGAGGGCGGCCCCCGCCGGGATGCCGAACAGCAGGAAGTAGCCGAACAGAGCGCCGAAACCCACCTCGGGGTCGACCGGATAGAGCGCCGTCAAGATGAAGGTGACGACGGCGCCGAGCCCCGCCCCGAGGATGATGAAGCGCGGGTAGCGCGGCGCGCGGCGAACAGACACCCGATCCTCGCTGCGTCGGCCGCGCTCGTCGTCGGTGAGGGGATCGGTCATGCCTCCATTGTCTCGTGCTGCGGGCCGCGCCGCGTGCCGGGGCCGCTCGGAGCCGCTCGGAGCCGGCGGGAGCCGGGGACGGTGTTCACAACTCAGGCTGGAGCGGGCGCCGGGCGCCCTGGGGGGCGGATTCCGGGGTCAGGTGAGCGGGCGGCCTGAGTTGTGAACGGGGGGCGGCCCTTCGACAGGCTCAGGGACCCGGCGGCGTGGAGGGGGGCGGCCCTTCGACAGGCTCAGGGACCCGGGCGGGCGGCCCTTCGACAGAGCCCAGCGACCCGGGCGGGGGGGCCTTCGACAGGCTCAGGGACCCGGGCGGGGGGCCTTCGACAGGCTCAGGGACCCGGGCGGGCTCAGGGACCCGAGGCGGGGGCCGGGCCCACGAGCGGCAGCAGCGCCGTGAGGTCGGCCCGCTGACCCGACGCCGACACCGAACCGGCGGAACGGGCATCCTTCCACGACAGCGTGCCTGCAGCGAGGGCGAGCCAGGTCGCGGCGTCCATCTCGACGACGTTCGGCGGGGTGCCGCGGGTGTGGGTCGGTCCCTCGATGCACTGCACGGCCCCGAACGGCGGCACCCGCACCTCGACGGTGTTGCCGGGGGCGGTGTCGGCGAGCAGCTGCAACAGGTAGCGCACCGCCGTCGCGGTCGTCTCCCTGGATGCCCCGGCGAGCGCCGCATCGTGCACGGCGGCGACACCGGTCTCCGTGCTGATCCTGCTTCTGGCCATGTCCCCCACGCTAACAACGGCGACGGGGTCGTTGCGCGACACCGACGGTCTGCCTCCTCCAGGCGCGCCGGTACCCTGGACGCGTGCGAATCCTCGTCCTCGGCTCCGGTGCTCGCGAGCACGCCATCGTCACGGCCCTCCTCGCGGAGAAGGCCGGGCACGAGATCATCGTCGCCCCCGGCAACGCCGGCATCGAGCGCGATGTCGCCGTCATCCACCTCGACCCGACCAACGGCTCGGTCGTGGCCGGGTTCGCCCTCGACAACGACATCGACCTCGTCGTGATCGGCCCCGAGGCACCCCTCGTCGCCGGCGTCGCCGACAAGCTGCGTCAACGCGGCATCGCCGTCTTCGGGCCCGGCAAAGCGGCGGCCGCCCTCGAGGGCAGCAAGACCTTCGCGAAGCGGATCATGGATGACGCGGGCGTGCCCACCGGGCGGGCCTCCCGCTGCGGCACTCTCGCCGACGCCGCCTCCGCCCTCGACTCCTTCGGCGCCCCCTACGTGGTGAAGGCCGACGGACTCGCCGCCGGCAAGGGGGTGCTCGTCACGCCCGATCGCGACGCTGCGATCGCCCACGCGTCGTTCTGGCTGCGCCAGGGCAGCGTGCTGGTGGAGGAGTTCCTCGCCGGTGAGGAGGTGTCGCTGTTCCTGCTGAGCGACGGCCACCACGTGCTGCCCCTCTCCCCCGCCCAGGACTTCAAGCGGCTCGCCGACGGTGACACCGGCCCCAACACCGGGGGCATGGGCGCCTACTCACCGCTGCCCTGGCTGCCGTCGGGCTTCGTCGACGAGGTCATCGACACCATCGCGCTGCCGACCATCCGCCGTCTCGCCGAGGAGCAGACCCCCTTCATCGGTCTGCTCTACTGCGGCCTGATCGTGACCGACCACGGCATCCGGGTGATCGAGTTCAACGCGAGGTTCGGCGACCCGGAGACGCAGGTGGTACTGCCGCGACTGCTCACGCCGCTGAGCGGCCTGATGTTCGCCGCGGCGACAGGCGGCCTGGGTTCGCTTGCGCGCCCCGACTTCTCCCGCGATGTCGCCGTGACCGTGGTGATCGCCAGCGAGGGCTACCCCGAGACGCCGGTCACCGGGCGGGTCGTCACCGGGCTCGACCGCGCGCTCGAGATCGAGGGGGTCACGATCGCCCACGCCGCCACCGCGACCACGACGGCGCAGGGCGGGCGGCACCTCGTCGCGACCGGCGGCCGCGTACTCAGCGTGGTCGCGACCGCGGCCGATTTCGCCACCGCCCGCGACCGGGCGTACCGGGCGATCGACGCGATCCATCTCGAGGGGGCGCAGTTCCGCACCGACATCGCCGCGAAGGTGGCCGGATGACCGCCCACCCGACGCTCGCGGGCTGGACCCACGAGTACTCGGGCAAGGTGCGCGACCTCTACACCTCCGTCGATAGACCCGGACGGATGCTCGTGGTGGCGAGCGATCGCGTGAGCGCCTTCGACCACGTGCTCGAGCCCGCCATCCCGGGTAAAGGGGCCCTGCTGACCGCCCTCAGCCGCTGGTGGTTCGATCAGCTCGGCGTGGCCGACCACCGGGTCGAGGGGGCGGTTCCCGACGAGGTCGCCGATCGCGCCATGCTCGTGACGGCGCTGGACATGTTTCCGATCGAGTGCGTGGTGCGCGGCTATCTGGCGGGGTCGGGGTGGCTGGAGTATCGGCGAACCGGTGGGGTCTGCGGCATCCGTCTTCCGGCCGGACTCGCGAACGGCGACCGCCTGCCCCACCCGATCTACACTCCGGCGTTCAAAGCACCCCAGGGCGACCACGACGAGAACATCACGTTCGGGCGCACTGTAGAGCTTGTCGGACCCGAGGCTGCGGCGGCGCTGCGCGACCTGAGCCTCGACCTCTACGCCCGCGCTTCGGCCACCGCGCAGAGTCGCGGCGTGATCATCGCCGACACGAAGTTCGAGTTCGGCGCCGACCCCGTGACGGGCGTCATCACGCTTGCCGACGAGGTGCTCACCAGCGACAGCAGCCGCTTCTGGGACGCAGGCGTCTACGCGACGGGCGACCGGACCACGAGCTTCGACAAGCAGATCGTGCGCGACTGGCTCGCCGCCCACTGGGACGGTACAGGGACCCCGCCGCCGCTTCCGCCCGACATCGTCTCTCGCACCGCGGCCCGGTACCGCGAACTGATCGACAGACTCACCGGCGTCTGAGCGAGACCCATCACACGGCCCTATCCCGAAGCGGCACAGAAGGCCCGTCGGATGTCGAGGAGGCGGGTCCGTCAGATGTCGAGGGTTCCGCGCACGATCGAGTCGCCGGAGTGCGCGGGGTCGCCGTCGAGCCGCTCCTCAGACACGTCGACCACCGAGTACTCGGTGAGGTCGACGTCGTCCGGAAGGGCGAACGTCGCCTCGTCTCCGGTGAGGACGCCGATGCTGATGAGCCCGCTGAGGTCGGGGGTGAGCAGCCAGACTTCACGGTAGCCGTCTGTGCCCGTCGGCAGATCGACGTTCACGACGACCTCGCGGGTGCCGTCCGCTGACTGCTCGAGCACGGCCTCGCCGCGGGCGTCGCCCCAGTCGGGGAGGGCTTCGAGCGGCACATCCGCCAGAACGGTGGCCGGTCTTTCTCCGGTGAGCACCACGGTGGCGGCGATCCCGCCCGAGATCGCGACGACGGCGGCCGCGGCGAGAAGCGGGATCCACCGCCGACGCGCGCGGGATCGCGCACGCGATCGCCCGCGGGTCGCGGCACGGGAGACCGGCGGCGTGCCCGGAGCGGGCTCCACCGCCACGGGTCCGGTCGGAGCGGGCGCGGTGGGCGCAGGCGCCACGAGCACATCACGCGGCAGCGACGGCCCCCCGAGCCATGGCGACGCGGACGCGGCCCTGGTCGGCTCGAACGGGGCCGGACGGATGTCGGGGCTCAGCGCCAACTCGTCGCTGACCCGAGCCCACACCCGCGCCGACGGTGCCGCGAGCGGCCCGTCCGGCACGCCCGCGCGAGCGATGTCGGGGATGCGGCGGAGGCTCGCGATCTCGCGGGAGCACTGCCGACAGCCGCCGACGTGCTGCCGGTCGTCTCCGGGGATGTCTGTCTCGCCCATCGCGATCATCGCGAGGGTATCCGGGTCACTGTGCATCGTCCTCCACCTCCAATCGTGTTCGGAGCCGATCCAGACTTCGGCGGATATGACTTTTGACGGTGCCGAGCGGCAGGTCGAGCCTCGTGGCGATCTGACTGTGCGAGAGCCTGTCGTAGAAGGCGAGCTTCATGATGGTCTGGGGTGGTTCCGGCAGTCTCGCCAGCTCGTGCGCGATGAGCAGACGGTCGGCCACGTCGTCCGCCCAGTGATCGACGACCTCGTCGAGCCCGGCCTCGATCGCCTCGCGGTCGCGGCGATCGCGCATCCTTCTGGCATGGGTGTCGGCGACCGTGTTCCTGGTGATCCCCACGAGCCAGGTGGAGAGTCGGGAGCGTGCGGGGTCGTAGGTGTGGCGCCCGAGCCAGGCCGACACGAACACCTTCTGCGTGACATCCTCCGCGTCGTTCACATCGCCCAGGGACCGCATCGCCATGCTGTAGACGAGCCGTGCCCAGAGTTCGTACATCGCCGACAGAGCCCGCTCGTCGCCCGCCATGAAGGCGACGACGAGCGAGGTCTGGTCGTCGTCGTGCAGAAGATCAGCCACGGGGGTTCCTGGTCGGTGAGGGCGCGACAGCAGCGTCGCTCCACCGATCACGGTAGCGCGTCCCCGGCCCGGGGTGTCGGCCAGGCCCCGCCAGGCTTCTCCACCTCACCCTCCTGCAGGTGTGGATGACACGGGGTCGGCGGTCACCACGACGTTGTCGACATAGTGGCCGGTGCTGGAGTCGAAGGCCCCACCACAGGTCACCAGGACCAGGCGTGGAGCGCCCGCCCTGTCGAACAACTCGGCCATCGGGGCTTCGATCTTGCCGACGGAGCGCACCTCCCGCACCACGTACGCGGCGGTGGACCCGTCGCTGCCCGTCATGGAGACCGTGCTGCCGACCGCGGCGTTCTTGAGGAGCGAGAACGGTCCGATCCCGTCGTGCCGGGAATCGATGTGCGCGGCGACGACGGTGGCTCCCGCGGCGTCCCGAAGACCTGGGCCGTAGCGATACCAGCCGGCGACCGCGGCGTTCTCGGGCAGCCCCATCTGGCCGTCGTCATCGACGCCCTCCGCCTCGACCGACATGTCGATGCCGAGATCGGGGAGCGCTATCCGTACGGGAGCGACGGAGCCGACGACGGTGACGTTGCCGACTCCGGCATCCGCGATCGGGATGTCGGGAACGACGGGCTTGGGCGTCGGTTCGGGTTCAGGCGTGCTCGAGGCGGCGGCCGGTCGGGGGGTGGGGGCTGAGCATCCGGCCACCATCCCCCCGACGAGCGCGACGCCGACGAGCACGGGGAGGATCAGGATGCCGCGGCGCGACGCCCCGACCCTCCCCATGTTCGATCTCACTCGTCGATCAGCGGCGCGAGGCCGAGACGCGACGCGTGATCACCAGGGCAGCAGCTGCGGCGAACAGGAGTCCGAGGGCTCCTACACCGAGCGCGAGGCCCTGGTTCGACTCGGCGAGTGCTGCCTCGCCGGTCTGGCCGGCCGGGATACCGGCTGGCGGGGTGTGCAGTCCGGTGATGGTCTGCACGGCGAGGGCGAGCGTGTCATCCGCGGCGCTGCCGTAGGCGTACACGATCGTGTTGACGCCCTCCTGGATCGGCACGTCGGCCGGTCCGAGGAGCGCCGGGGTGAGGGTTCCCGTCGCCGTCACGGTTGCGGACACCGTCGCGGGGGCCAACTCGAGCTTCTGCTCGTTCGGGTTGGTGAGGTTGCTCACGACGGCGGCCCCACCGGCCACGACGTCGACGGCCGGAGCCGCTGCCACGTGACGCACCGTCAGGCGGCCCTTGCCGGCGCCGGTCTGCGAGATGTCGTTGGTGAAGAACGCTGCCGTCGGGGTTCCCGTGGCGCCGAGGTGCGCGACCGCGGTGTAGTTGCCGTTGGCGGCGAGCGGCAGGTCGACCGGGCCGATGACGACCTGGTCGGTGGCCGAGGTCGCGTTCGACGCGGTGATCGCGACCGAGTACGTGGCCGGCGCGAGGTCGAGCGGACCCGCGAGGGTGCCCGGGGTGAAGTCGTCGAGGGTCAGGGCCCCGTTGACCCAGACGTCGACGGTCACGCCGGGAACTCCGTGCAGCACCGACAGCTTGGCGTCGCCGGGTGCTGCGCCTGCGGGGGCCGCGACGGCGACCGACGCGAGGAGGAATGCGCCGGCAACCGTGCCGGCGGCGATACGTGCTCTCATGGGTGACTCCTTGTCCTGCCCGGGTGGGCGGGGTTCGTCCCGCGGGGGCGGGAGGGGATGGGTTCGAGGAGTGATACCCGGCCTGGACGACGATCGGATGCACCGGCTCAGACTTTTCTCGTTCGATCACCTCGCGCCCCTCACCGACCCGCGGAATAGCGGCAGCCCGGCCGTCGTTTCCGTCGTCATGAACCGCAGCACCACCGACCTGCTCGCGGCGGACACCTCGATGGGACCGGTGACCCTCCTCGTTGCTGACCTCGACGCCCTCACCGCCTACTACCGCGACGCCGTCACCCTCGAGGTGCTCTCGGCCGAGACGTCTGCCGTCACCCTCGGCCGGGCAGGCATCCCGCTGCTCGTGCTCCAGCATGCCGCGGAGCTCAGGCATGCGGCGCCGAGTTCCGCCGGGCTCTTCCACACGGCGATCCTCTTCCCCACTCAGGCCTCACTCGCCGCCGCGGTCTACTCGGTCGCGACGACGCGACCGGGCACCTTCACCGGCAGCGCCGACCACCTGGTGAGCCAGGCGTTCTACTTCACCGACCCCGAGGGCAACGGAGTCGAGCTCTATTGGGATCGCGACAGGACGACCTGGAGCTGGACCCACGGCGCGGTCGACATGGCCACCCTCCACCTCGACCCGAACGCCTTCATCGCCGAGCACCTCACGGCGGACGCGGTCGTGCCGCCGACACTCGGCGGCGCCGTGGTCGGCCATGTGCACCTGTCGGTGGGCGACATCCCCACCGCCAGGCGCTTCTACGTCGACCTCCTCGGGTTCGAGCAGACGGCGGCCTTCGGCGGATCCGCGCTCTTCGTGAGCGCCGGCGGATACCACCACCACATGGCGATGAACGTCTGGAACAGCCAGGGCGCCGGCCCTCGCGCCCGCGCCCTCGGACTCGGCGAGGTCGACATCGTGGTGCCGTCCGCCGACGACGTCGGTGCTCTGGCAGAGCGGATGACGCACCACGGCGTACAGACCCGCGACGACGGTCGGGCGCTCACCGTCGACGACCCCTGGTCGAACCGCATCAGGGTCGCGGTGCGCGACCAGCAGCCCGCGAGCTGACGCGCGGGCGCGGCATCCGCTCGGGACTGCATCCGGCGGGAGCGGCCTCCGGTCGGCCTGATTCCGATCCATACTGCATCCGATCGGGCCCCCACGGCAGTACCACTCCCGAACAAGATCAGCGCCCGCTGCCGGCAATCCACGGCGCGGCATCTACGAAGGAGTAGGAATGAAGTCTCGACTCGTCTCCACCGCTGTCACGGCCGTCATCGCCGGGGCGCTCGTGCTCACGGCAGCAGCCCCGGCCTCCGCCACCATCCACCCCCCGCAGGGCACGATCGTGGACGTCGCGGTCGCGGCATCCGGCGGCGGCACCCCCGACGCCGACTCGAAGGACTACGACATCCTCGTGCAGGCCGTGCTCGCGACGGGGCTGGCGCCGGTGCTCTCCGACACGAGCACGAAGTTCACGGTGTTCGCGCCCAACGACCGGGCCTTCATGCGTCTCGTGGAAGACCTGACCGGCACCCACCCGGCGAGCGAGGCCGAGGCGCTCACCACGATCACGACCGCCCTCACCGTCGACCAGATCAAGAACGTGCTGCTCTACCACGTGGTGAGCGGCAAGTCGCTCGGGGCGGTCAAGGTGCTCTTCTCCCGCAGCCTGACGATGGCGAATGGTGGCGAAATCAAGCCACGCGGCATCACCCTGCGTGACCAGAACCCCGCCTTCACCGATCCCCGACTGGATGTCCGCGGGCTCAACATCGGGGCGAGCAACGGCATCATCCACACGATCAACCGGGTGCTTCTGCCGGCGACGATCTGACCGTCCGGCTCGACATCCGCGGGCGGAGCGTGACCTGCTCCGCTCCGCCCGCGGCACACTGGAGCCATGGCGACCCTCACCTCGATCGACGATGTCCTCGACGTCATCCGGCAGGCGGCTGCTCCCGGTCGACGCGTCGTCGTCGGCATCACGGGCCCGCCGGGTGTGGGCAAATCGACCGTGGCCGAACTCGTCGTCGGGCTGCTCGGCACTGATCGGCCACCCGGAGGGACGCCCGAGCTGCCTGCGCCCGGCAAGACACCCGAGCTCCCTGCACCCGACGAGACACCCAAAGCGTCTGCACCCGCACTGGCCGCACTCCTGCCGATGGACGGTTTCCACCTCCCGCAGGCGCGCCTTACCGAGCTCGGGCGACGCGACAGGATGGGTGCGCCCGACACGTTCGACGTCGACGGCTTCGTCTCGGCGCTCGGGCGGCTGCGCGCCGACGACGGCGAGGTGCTCGCACCGGGCTTCGAACGCGAGGTGGAGGAGGCCACCCCCGACTCGGTCGTACTGCCCGCCGCCGCGCGGATCATCGTCGTGGAGGGCAACTACCTGCTGCTCGAGACGGGAGGCTGGAGTGCCGTGCGCGAGCTGCTCGACCTCTCGCTGTTCGTGACGCTGGGCCGCGGCATCCGTCAGTCCCGGCTGATCGAGCGGCACAGGAGGTTCGGCAAGACCGCCGAGGCCGCCTCCGCCTGGACCCTCGGTCCGGATGAAGCGAACGCCCGACTCATCGAGGCGACCGCGGTGCACGCCGACCACGTCGTCGCGCTCGGGTGACCGGGCACGGGCCTCGAGCCGGCCGGGACCCCGGTGCGGTCAGCGGCGACTGCGCCGCACGAGGTCGTCGCGGGCGGCCTGCGGCGAGTCCAGTCCGGGCACGGGCACGGTGGTCTCGCTCCACGATTTGATGATCGTCCAGGCGACGGCGGTCAGCGGCACCGAGAGCAGGGTGCCGACGATGCCTCCGAGGATCGTGCCCGCGGTCAGGGCGAGCAGCACGATCAGCCCGTTGAGCTTGAGCGACCGACCGAGCACGACGGGCGCCAGCAGGTTGCCCTCGAGCTGGTTGACCCCCACGACGATGGCGGTCACCCACAGGGCCGTCGTGAGGTCGTTCGTCACCAGGGCGACGAGGGCGGCGATGATGCCGGCGCCCGTCGCCCCGACGATCGGGATGAAGGCACCGATGAACACGATGATCGCGAGCGGCAGGTAGAGCGGCACCTGCAGCACGGCCAGCCCGATGCCGATCACGATCGCGTCGACCGCGGCGACGATCGCCGTACCGCGCACATACCCGCCGAGGGTGTCCACGGCCTTGTCGCCGGCGATCCGCGCTTTCGCGTGGCTGAGCGGAGCGAGTCGCTTGATCAGGAACGCCCACATCTGCGGGCCCTCCTTGAGGAAGTAGAACAGGATGAAGAGGCCCAGCACGACACCGGTGATGATCTCGAACGCCGTGGTCACGCCCGCGAGAGCCCCCGAACCGAACTGGCTGCTGGTGAGGAAGTCCTGGCCGGCGGAGATGGCCTCGTCGATCTGCTCCTGATCGACCGGCAGTCCGCCGCTCTGCACGAAGTTCACGAGCTCGTCGATGCCCTCGAGCACGGCCTTCTCGAGGGTGTCGTACTGCGACCGCACCGAGAACACCACGACGGTCACGATGCCGCCGAAGGCCGCCACCCCGAGCAGCAGTGAGATGAGAGCGGCGAGCACCCGCGGCATCCGCTTCTCGAGCACGCGCACGAGGGGGCGGAGCGCCGACGCGATGATGAGGGCCACGAGAACCGGGATGACCACGAGCTTCAGTTGGATCGTGGCGTAGACGATCGCGATGCCGACCAGCAGCACGAGCAGCACCTGAGCGGAGCGGGTGGCGGTGCGACCGAGGGCGTCGGTCCAGAGCATGGCCGCCTTCGACGGCGCCGCCACCTGCGGGCTGCGGGTTCGTGAGCTTCTGAAGAACATGGGACTCCTCGACTGGATCGTCCGCGGGGGCGGACCTGGTCGCATCGACTCCCGCCCGGCGGGCTCGACCGGTTCGACAGTACCGCGCGGGCGGCACGGGTCCGGGGGGCTTGCGCTGGCGTCGATAGACTTGCCGCGCCATCCCCGCCCGTCGTCTGGAGTCCTCCGTGCCCACGATCGTCGTCGACGTCATGCCCAAAGCAGTGCTGCTCGACCCGCAGGGAAAAGCCGTCGCCGGCGCCCTCACCCGCACCGGCCGATCGAGGTTCACCGGCGTGCGCATCGGCAAGAGGTTCGAGTTGAGCTTCGAGGGGGAGGCGGATGACGCGGCGCTCGCCGAGGCCCGGGAGCTCGCGGCATCCCTCCTCTCCAACGGGGTCATCGAAGACGTCGTGAGCGTGCGCCACATCGAGGACGCGGCATGATGCGGGTCGGCGTCGTCACCTTTCCGGGCAGCCTCGACGACCGTGACGCGCAGCGCGCCATCCGTCTCTCCGGTGCCGAGCCCGTCGCCCTGTGGCACGGCGCTCATTCGCTCGACGGGGTCGACGCGCTCGTGCTGCCGGGTGGGTTCAGCTACGGCGACTACCTGCGGTGCGGCGCCATCGCCTCGCTCTCGCCGATCATGGCCGAGGTGATCGGTGCGGCCGACGCGGGAATGCCGGTGCTCGGCATCTGCAATGGATTCCAGATGCTCACCGAGGCGCACCTGCTGCCGGGCGGGCTGATCCGTAACGACCACGGCACGTTCGTGTGCCGCGACCAGAGGCTGCGCGTCGAGAACGCCGCGACCTCGTGGACCACGGACTTCACGGCAGGCGACGAGATCACGATCCCGCTCAAGAACGGCGAGGGCGGGTTCATCGCCGACGCCGAGACCATCGCGCGCCTCGAGGGCGACGGGCGCGTCGTGTTCAGGTACCTCGGGGTCAACCCCAACGGGTCGGTGGGCGACATCGCGGGGGTGACGAACGAGCGCGGCAACGTCGTCGGGCTCATGCCCCACCCCGAGCACGCCGTCGAACCCGGTTTCGGACCGGACACGGATGCCGCGATGCGGTCGGGCGTCGACGGGTTGCGCGTGTTCACCTCGGCGCTGACGTCGTTGCTCGCTCGCGCCTAGGGCACGCCGGGGCATCCGCCCGCCCGCCCACCGCCGCCCGCCCGTCCCGCGCGCCCGCCCGCCCTGCCGCCCGCCCTGCCGCCCGCCCGTCCTGCGCGCCCGCCAGCCGATTGTCTGCGCCGAATCAACCTCCTCGGCGCTCGAAGAGGTCGATTCGGCGCAACCAGTCGGCTCCTGTGGAGAACGAAAGTCTCCCGGCGGCAGGTTCGGCACACTGTCGGCATGGCATCGCACGAGGATCTGCCGGGGGCCCTGGCCGACAGGCCGTTCTCCGTGGGCGCGGCGCGGCGCCTCGGCGTCGGGGAGGGGAGGCTGCGCGGGCGCGACCTGAGCCGTCCGTTCCACGGTGTGCGGGCGCCGATACGCGCGGATACCCTCGAGACCCGCTGCGCTGCCTACCTCCCCCGCCTCAAGCCGGGCAATTACTTCAGCCACCTCACCGCGGCGGCACTCTGGGGCCTACCCCTGCCCGCCTCCGCCCCGCCCGGCGCCCTTCATGTCACCTCGACTCGGAGAGCGCCCAGCGGTCGGGGAGTGATCGGGCACACGACCCGGGATCCGCGACCGCCCGTCTGGCGCGATGGATTTCCCGTCGCCGACCCTGTGACCCTCTTCCTCCAGCTCTCCGCGATGCTGTCCCTCGACGATCTGGTTGCGGTCGGCGATGCGCTGGTGCTCGATCCGGTGGTGCTCGATCCCCGCGACATCCGACCCTGGACCACCCTCGGACAGATATCGAGCGCGGCGGACCGGTTCGAAGGCCACGGGGCACTGGATGCTCGCACGGCTGCCGGTCTCGTCCGTCATGGGGTGGAGTCGCGGCCGGAGACACATCTCCGACTGCTGGCCGTGAGGTCGGGTTTCGATGAACCCGAGATCAACGTGAACCTGTTCTCGGCGGCGGGTCGGTTCCTAGGACGCGGCGATCTCGTTTATCGGAGGCAGAAAGTGCTCCTCGAGTACGACGGCGACCATCACCGGGCAGACCGCCGTCAGTACGAATCCGACATCGCACGGATCGAACGGTTCACCGACGACCGGTGGGAGGTCGTGCGGGTGCGGAGTCGTGGTCTCTACGTCACCCCGCAACACACCGTCGAACGACTCGCGCGCGCGTTCCGAGTGCAGCGCGAGCGAGGAGTGTGGTGACCGCAGGTGGTGGTGAGCGCACCTGGATTGTGCGCGCTATATCGACCTTCCCGGCCCTGTGGTGGGTCGATATGGCGCAAACAGTCGCCAGGAGGTGTGGGTTAGCGTGGGATGACCCCCTGCCCGCGACATCCGGAGCCATCATCCGATCTCCCCGCCAGCCCTATCGACTGCTCGCCATCGCCGAGACCGTCACCTGGACCCTGCTCATCGCCGGCATGGTGCTCAAGTACGTCACCATGACGACCGATGTCGGGGTGAGCATCGCCGGGCCCATCCACGGGTTCGTGTTCCTGGCGTACGCGGCCGGCGCCGTCATCATCGGGGTCAATCAGCGGTGGAAGCCGACTCTCATGGCTGCGGCGGTCGCGAGCGCGGTCGTGCCGTATGCCACGATCCCGTTCGATCGCTACCTCGAGAAGCGCGGACTCCTGGACGGCGGATGGCGCGGCGAACGCACCGCCGACCCTCGCGACGACAGCATTCCGAACCGGCTACTCAGGGTGCTGCTCGCGCATCCGATCGCGGCCACGATCGCCGTGCTCGCGGGTGTCAGCCTCGTGTTCGGGGCGTTGCTCGTGGTGGGTCCGCCTGGGGGTCGGGGCTGAGGTCGGGGTTGGGCGGTTCGAGGGCCTTGCGGTTCGGGGGTTGGCGCTTCGACAGGCTCAGCGACCCGGGGTGACCAGGGTTGGCGCTTCGACAGGCTCAGCGACCCGTTGGTCCGGCGACCCGGGGCCACCCGACCGGCCCGCCACCCCCGCCGGTAGCATTGCCCGGTACGGCATCCCCGATCGAGGAGACCTCCCGCGTGAGCGCAGCATCCGTCC
>JBEANR010000165.1:0-7241 GCA_041165365.1 Actinomycetota bacterium
CCCTGATGTTCGGTCGGGTGACTTTCGAGATGATGCAGTCGGCCTGGCGCAGACCGACCTCGGGCGACTGGCCGCATTGGATGGACGAGTCCGAGATCCCGTTCGCCGAGGCCATCGACACTGCGAAGAAGTTCGTCGTGTCGAGCACCCTCCTCGAGCCCGGCTGAAATGCCGAACTCGTGAACGGCGAGTTGGGCGCGTCGGTTCGACGGCTCAAGGACGAACCGGGCGGCGGCTTGTGGGTCGGCGGAGTCACACTTCCGCTGGCTCTGGCGGACCTGGGACTCATCGACGAGTACGAGTTCGTCGTGCACCCTGTGGTCGCCGGCCACGGGCCGACACTGCTCGCCGGCCTGCGGGAGCGCATCAGGCTCGAACTCGTGGATCGACGTGAGTTCGGGTCGGGTGCGGTCGTGCTGCGCTACCGGCCCGCGCAACCGCAGGCGTGAGATCCGGTCCTCGACGGTCGCGCCGGGGTGTCGCCCGGGTCGGTGAGACGCTATGGGCAGGCGCAGTCAGTCGGTGATGCGGATGCGGTCCGTGTCCACGAGGTCGCATAGATGTCGGGTGATACTCGCGCGCAGTAGATCATGACGCTCGGACAGCTTGGTAGCCGGATCATTCCACCGCTCGAGATCGTAGAGCCACGCGGGGCGCGACACCAGATTCGGTGGTTCCCAGCCGTAGCGCGGCCAGATGTGCGCGTGCACGAATGCGTCGGCGTTACCGAGGATGTCGATGTTGACGCGACGGAACCGGGGGTCGGACTCTCTGCACGCCCGTTCCACCGCGGTGGCGAGCAGATCCACGTCCGCCAGAAACCGGACCCGATCCGGCCGGGGCATCTCGGCGAGGGATGTAGCGTCCGGATCTTTGCCGAGGAGTACGCAGTACCCGGGTAGGAACTGGACGTCGCCGATCACCGCGAAGCCGCTCTCGAGCTCGGCAAGGACGGTGGGATTCTCCCCCCGCGCCGCCGAGCCGATGCGGTCATTGCACCAGTCCATGTCTCGACGATAGCCCGGCGCGCCGAGGGGTCGTCCGGTGCGGGTCTCGGCGGTCGCGTCCTCCTCCGTCGGGCGCTGCTCGACCTGCACCCGTTGATCGAGCCTGCCGAGATCCGCACACGGAGGAGCAGCCGCTCACATCCTCACGATGACGTTCCCCACCTTCCGTCCGGAGTCGACGCGCGTGTGCAGCTCGACGATGTCGGCCATGCCGCCCACCGTGTCGATCACAGTGGTGAGGTGACCGTTCGCGGCGAGATCGAGGAGGTATGCGACATCCGCGGCTCGTTCCGGGGCAGTGCCGGTCTTGACCGGGCCACGGGCGGCGAGGGTCTGCCACAGGTCGGCGGCGGCGAGCAGGGCGGTTCCGCCCGGAGTGAGCAGCGTTCGAGCGCGGGCGGGTGGGATCGTTCCGACGGTGTCGAGCACCACGTCGAACCGGTCGGTGAGTCTGTCGAGCGGATCAGTGGTGTAGTCGATCACGTGGGCGGCACCCAGGCGGTGCATGAGGTCGACGTTGGGAGTGCTCGTCACGGCGGTGACCACTCCGCCGAGATGGGCCGCCAACTGCACCGCCGCGGTACCCACCGCGCCGGACGCGCCGTTGACGAGCACTGTCTGACCGCACCGCAGAGCGGCCTTATCGCGGAGGAAGAAGAGCGCCGTCGTGCCGCCGAACAGCAACCCCGCGGCATCCTCATGGCTCACCGTGTCGGGTTTGGGCACGACGCGCGACGCGGCCACCGACAGGTATTCGGCGTGGGCTCCCATCCTGATGCCGCTGAGTCCGCTGACCGGGGTGCCGACAGGGAGCCCGCCAGGGCCGGCCGCGATGATCTCGCCCGAGAACGAGCTGCCCAGGATGGAGCGTCGCGGTCTCAGGATGCCGAACACCAGTCGAGCGGGAAGGGCGAACCCGCTGGGAAAACGCGCCCCCCGCAACCGCGAGTCCGCTGCGGTGACGGCGGCCGCTCGCACCCCGATCAGCACCTCGCCGGACTTCCCCGCCGGCATCGGCGCCTCCCGTACCGACACGACCGAGGGGGGTCCGTACCTATCGTTCACTGCGGCCCTCATGGCGCTCCTTACAGGTGTATGTCTTACGG
Source organism: Actinomycetota bacterium (assembly GCA_041165365.1). Lineage (GTDB taxonomy): Bacteria > Actinomycetota > Actinomycetes > Actinomycetales > Microbacteriaceae > Marisediminicola. Next base: position 2,114 of record JBEANR010000165.1, read on the forward strand.
TGGCGCTAACCTAGCCTTACACCCGTAAGTTTGCAAGGGAGGCTTGAATGTCGCGAGAGAGCGATGCACGTCGCACCACGCTTGATCACCCCGACCCCGACGACCCCGGCCGCGCCGAGCCTGCAGGCCCGGCGCCCGCCCGCGCGGCGCCCGGCCGCCCGCCGCTCAGCCGCGCCCGCGTCATACGAGCGGCCGTCGAGGTCGCCGACCGGAACGGTCTCGCCGGGTTGAGCATGCGCACGGTCGGTCGCGAGGTGGGCGTCGAGGCCATGTCGCTGTACTCGCACGTCTCGAGTAAGGCAGACCTGCTCGACGCCCTGGCGGACTGGATCTTCGAGCAGGTGGAGCTGCCGGGGCCGGATCAGCCGTGGCGGGGCGCGATGCGGGAGCGCGCGTCGTCCGCTCGCCGTGTGCTCGCGCAGCATCCGTGGGCACTCGGTCTCATCGAGTCACGCTCGTCTCCGGGCCCCGCCCTGCTGCGTCATCACGACACCGTGCTAGGAAGCCTGCGCGGCGACGGCTTCTCGGTCGAGCTGGCCTCTCACGCGTTCTCGGTGATCGACGCCTACGTCTACGGATTCGTGCTCACCGAGACGAGCCTGCCCTTCCCCGCGGAGGGGAGCGCTGAAGAGTTCGCGACGGGTCTCACGCTCCCGACGGAGCTCTACCCGCACCTCACCGAACTGATGACCGTGCTGGTGGTCGGCGGCGGATACGACTTCGCCGACGAGTTCGAGTACGGCCTCGACGTGATCCTCGACGAACTGCAGCGACGACGGGAGGCGACGTCGGAACCCCCAGCACGCCCCGCGTAAGCTGGACGGGCAATCCCGCCACAGAGAGGTCGACCTCGTGTCCGTCATCCTCGACGACAAGGCTCAGCGAGGCGCCTACTGGCCACTTCCGATCGCCCGCGCGATCCCGGCCGCCGTCACCGCCATCGTCATCACCTTCTCCGCCGACCACTCGGCGCGTTTCGGCCTCGTGGCGTTCGGCACCTTCGCCGTCACCTCCGGAGTGCTCGTCGCGGTCGTCGCCGGCCGGAGGCTGGGCGCGAGCGGGGTGCGCCCCTACCTCGTCGCGCAGGGGCTCGTGTCGTGCGCCCTCGGCGTGGTCGCGGTGGTCACGACCTCCGGTGGGGTGGCCGCCTTCTTCGTGGTGGTCGCGAGTTGGGCCGCGATCACCGGCGCACTGGAGCTCTACAGCGGCCTGCGCACTCGCGGGCGGTTCGCGGCATCCGGCGACTGGCTCACCGCCGGGGCCATCACGGCGGTCGCCGCCCTCGCCTTCGTGCTGCTGCCCCCCGACTTCCGGCAGGAGTTCGTCGGCGACGAGCGCGTGTCGGGCATCCTGGACTCCTCGATCGTCGGCGTCGGCCTGCTCGGCGCCTACACAGCCATCATCGCTGTCTTCCTCGTGATCGCCGGATTGTCCGCGCGCTGGGGGACCACCCGGACGGATGCCGCGGCCTCCGTCACCACCAGAGGAGACCGATGACCGGCCCGAGTCTGCGCGACCGATTGCGCCCGTTCGAGTTGCTCGGACTCTCGGCCGTGGTGGCGGCCTTCGTGGGCGTCATCGTCGCGATCTCGGCTCGCGAGGTGCAACTCGGCCTCGTCTTCGGCGGCGTCGCGTTCATCGTGTCGCTCATCGTGTTCGCGATGCTCGCGCTGTCGGCCACGCCCACCGGCGAGGAGCGCGACGACCTCGACGAACAGGATCGCGGCGCCGGGCACCACTGAGTCGGTGGTGCCGGCGGTGCCGGCGGAGGTCGGCACGCACCCTGATCCGCGCTACCCGCACCACCGAGTCGGCGCTGGCCGTTCGCAACTCAGGCTGTTCTGCCGCTCGCGGCGTGAGGGGCCGTTTTCGGGGGTGCGATGACCGTGCAGCCTGAATTGTGAACCGGACGCGCGAGGAATCGTGAACCGGACGCGCGAGGAATCGTGAACCGGAAGCGCGGGGCCCCCGCGCGGCTACGACCTCAGGTGGTCCACGAGCTCATCGGCGAGCCCGGTGTACCCGGCGGGCGTCAACGCGACGAGCCGGGCTTTCGCCTCGGCCCCGATGTCGAGTGACTCGACGAACGCGACGAGTTCGTCGTGCCCGACGCGGCGGCCTCGCGTCAGCTCCTTGAGCAGGGCGTACGGGTCCTGGATCGAACTGCGCCCCGCGGTGATCTCCGCCCGGATCACCGTCTGGATGGCCTCGCCCAGCACCTCCCAGTTCGCGTCGAGATCTTCGCCGAGCCGCACCGGGTTCACGGCGATCTCCGTCAGCCCGCGCGCGAGGTTGTCGAGCGCGACGAGCGAGTGACCGAGGGCGACGCCGATGTTGCGCTGGGTGGTCGAGTCGGTCAGGTCGCGCTGCAGCCGCGAGGTGACCAGGGTGGCGGCGAGCGAGTCGAGCAGCGCGCACGAGAGTTCGAGGTTGGCCTCGGCGTTCTCGAACCGGATCGGGTTGATCTTGTGCGGCATGGTCGACGATCCCGTCGCACCGGCCTGCGGGATCTGCGTGAAGTACCCCATCGAGATGTACGACCACACGTCGGAGGCCAGATTGTGCAGGATGCGGTTGATGTGCCCGATGCGCTGGTACAGCTCCGCCTGCCAGTCGTGGGACTCGATCTGAGTGGTCAGAGGGTTCCACGTGAGCCCGAGTCCGGTGACGAACTCGCGGCTGAGCACCGGCCAATCCAGCGACGGGTCTGACGCCACGTGTGCGGCGAAGGTTCCGGTGGCGCCGCTGAACTTGCCCAGGTACTCCGACGCCTCCACCTGGTCCACGATGCGCCGGAGTCTGTGTACGAAGACCGCGAGCTCCTTTCCCATCGTCGTCGGCGTCGCGGGTTGCCCGTGGGTGTGCGCGAGCATGGCGTCGCCGCGGTGGGCGACGGCGAGCGCGGTGAGGGTGTCGACCACCGACTGGAGCCGCGGCATCCAGACATCCCGCACGGCCGATCCGATGGTGAGCGCATAGGCGAGGTTGTTGATGTCTTCGCTCGTGCAGGCGAAATGGGTGAGTTCGGCGACACCCGACAGCCCGAGGGATGCCAGTCGCGCTCGCACCAGGTACTCGACCGCCTTGACGTCATGCCGGGTGGTGGCCTCGAGCGCGGCCAGTTCGTCGATGTCGGCCTGGCCGAAGTCGGTGACCACTGCTCGCAGAGCACGCTTCTGGTCGAAGGTCAGCGGGGGGGATCCGAACAGGCTCTGATCGGTGAGGAAGACGAGCCACTCCACCTCGACGTGCACGCGGGCACGGTTGAGACCCGCCTCGGAGAGGTGCTCGCCGAGACCCGCCACGGCGGCGCGGTAGCGGCCGTCGAGGGGGCTGAGTGGCTGGTGGGGCAGGCTCATGTGACTCCTGGTCGTAGGCCGGGCTGGATCTGGCGGAACAGGGCCTCGCTCGCGTGCTCGATCGACCGGAGCACGCTGTCGAACAGGGTCGAGTCCGAGTAGTACGGATCGGGCACATCCTGCGCGGGCTGATCGTGATCGAAGCTGAGCAGCAGGGCCACCTTGCCCCTGTCGGCTTCGGTGGGAGCCCAGGAGCGGATGATGCGTTCCTGCCCCCGATCGAAGACGATGACGAGGTCGAGCCTCTCGAACCAGGCGGGATCGAACTGTCTGGCGCGGTGCTCGGTGCCGTCGTAGTCGCGGCTGGCGAGCGCGGCGATGGTGCGGTCGTCGGCCTTCTCCCCCACGTGCCAGTCTCCGGTGCCGGCGGAGGCGACCGAGATCTCGGCGTCGTACCCGTGCCGCTCGACGAGGTCGCGGAACACCACCTCGGCCATGGGCGACCGGCAGATGTTGCCGGTGCACACGAAGCAGACCCGGAAGAGCGCCGACTCCTCGAGTGCGCGGTCGAAGCTCATGCGGCCATTCTCTCGCGTTTCACCGCCGTATCGAGTGCTCCTCCCCCGCGGTGGGATCACGAGGACTGTGCACGGATGTCGCGCAGGGCGTCCGGTCGTCCGCAGACCATGTCACGCTCGAGACGAGCCGCAGTACCGAGAGTGTTCCGATGATCGATCCAGTGAGCGCGTCGCCCGACCTCTTCGTGGCCCGCGCCCGTGAAGCGCTCGAGGCGCAGGCGGCCGCCCTCGCCTCGGTGGGCCACCGGGTCGAGGCGGTCTTCGCGTCGCTCCCGACGGCGTCAGACGACGGGTGGAGGGGTCCGGCTCGTGACGCCTACGCCGAGCGGCTCGGTGGCATCCGGTGGATCGTCGGCCGCGGGGTGGACGAGCTCGGCGAGGCGCTCGCCGAGACGCACCGGGCTGTCGCCACCCTCTCGACCGGGTTCGGATGATCGCGGGGTCGCGTGATACGGCGGGCCGAGGTGATCCGGTGTCGCGGGACGGCCACGGCGCCGGGGACGGCCAGAGTGCCGGGGACCACTACGGCGCCGGGGACCTCGTGGTCTCCGGCGGCGGATCGGTCCGCGTCGTGGGAGATGCCCTGCTCAGGGAGGTCTTCGCCCTCGACGACGCCGCGCGCACGCTCGACGAGGCCGTGCGTCGCCTCCGCTCCATCGATCGCGCCCTCCCCTTCTCGGTGCTCGCCGACGCCGACGCGCCGCTGAGCGCGGGGAGGGCCGAGTCCGCCATCGACGACGCCGTCACCCTGCTGACGGTGGCGGTCGACGACGCCGAGAAGCTGGCCTTCGCCGTGAGGGTCTGCATCGACGCCTACGGGGTGGCCGAGCACGCCGTCTCGAGCCTCGCCGGTCTGCTCGCCGCCCGGGCCGGGCTCGGGATGGGCTATCTGGGCGGTGCCCTCGGCTCCCTCGCGCTCGGTCTGGCCGGGCCGACCCTCATCGGTGGCGGGCTCGGGCTCGTCGTGGGCGCTGCGCTCCGGCCGGCGACGTTCCGCAGGGCGGGCGGGGCCCTGGGCGACCGCCTCGCCGACCATCGCGCGGTGCTCAGCTCTCCGATCCTGGTGTCCCTGACGAGGCTCGGGGTCATGAGTGCGGACGACTTCGAGGCGGGTCTGCTCAGGATGCCCGCTCCGCTGGTCTCGCTCCTCGGTGACGAGGGCCTCGGCATCCTCGGCCTCGACACCTCCGCGGGGTTGGTGGCGGGTGCCGCAGCCGGCGCCGGCCTGCTGAGGGAGACCCCGGTGCGGGT
>JBEANR010000166.1:0-4791 GCA_041165365.1 Actinomycetota bacterium
AGGGCAGACCGGATCTCCTGATTTTGCAGCAGGGAACGCGGGCTACTGCTCGTGCACGTCGCCCTCGCGGAGGTCCGCGAGCAGCGCGAGCGCCCGCGCGATCTGGGTCGGGCCGGCCACCCTGTGCTGAGCGAGGGTCGATCCCTGCCCGCTCTTGAGTCCGAGATCATCCGGTCCGAGTGCGGCGAAGGCGTCCTCGTCGGTCACGTCGTCGCCGGCGAAGAAGACCGCGGTCGCATCCGTGTACTCCCGAAGGTGTTCGAGGGCCTCACCCTTGGTCGTCGACCGCACCGAGAACTCGAGCACGTTCTTGCCCGAGCGCACGGTGAGGTCGTCGACCTCCGCCGCGGTCTCGCTGAGCGCGACGAGATGGGCGATCCGGCTGTCGCGGTCGGTCGCGAGCCTGGTGTGCAGCGCGAAACCCGCGGGTTTCGCCTCGAGCCAGACCTCGTCGAGCGAGTCGGCCACTTCGCCGAGGACCTCGCCGAGGGTGTCGCGGTCTTCGAGCTCGGCATCGTTGAGGGCGAGCCTCGTGTCCGGGGTGTCGAGCCGCAGCTCGATGCCGTGCGAGCCGACCAGCAGCGCGTTGTCCGGCAGGTCGGCCACGTGCTCGAGGCTCGAGATCGACCGGCCGGAGACGAGCGCCACCCTGGTGTGCGGCATCCTGAGGAGACGGATGACCGCCTCCCTCGCCTCGGGTGTCGCCCTCGCCTGCTCGGGGTCGTCGACCTCGGGCGCGAGCGTGCCGTCGAAGTCGAGCGCGACGAGCAGCCTGCGGGTGCGGGCGAGTTCGCGCAGGGCTCCGACGAGTGTTTCGGGCAGGCGGGAGGAGCGGGGTGGTTCGTCGACATCGACCATGTGCCGGTCAGCTCTCCTTCGCGTGGACGCGACGCCCGTGGCTGAGTTCGGCGAGGAAAGCGGTCGACCACTTGTCGACGTCGTGCTCGATGACCCGCTTGCGCAGGGCTCTCATGCGTGCCGCACGGTCTCGCCGCGGCATCCCGATCGCCTGCACGATCGTGTCTTTGAGGCCGTCGATGTCGTGCGGGTTGATCAACAGCGCGCGCTTCAACTCGTCAGCAGCCCCGGCGAACTCGCTGAGGATGAGCACGCCCCCCTCGTCGAAGCGGGTCGCGACGTACTCCTTCGCGACCAGGTTCATGCCGTCGCGGAGGGCGGTCACGAGCATGATGTCGGCAGCGAGGTAGAGCGCCACCATCTCTTCGCGCGGATAGCCGTGGTGGTGGTAGCTGATCGCCGTATGACTGATGGTGCCGTAGTCGCCGTTGATGCGCCCGACGGTCAGCTCGATCTCGTCGCGCAGGTGCATGTAGGTCTGCACCCGCTCGCGGCTGGGGCTCGCGATCTGCACCAGCGTGGCATCCTCGATCGAGATCCTCGCGTCGGCCAGCAGCTCGCCGAACGCTTTGAGACGGTGACCGATGCCCTTGGTGTAATCGAGCCGGTCGACGCCGAGCATGATCGTCTTCGGGTCGCCGAGATCGGCCCTGATCTGGCGCGCGCGCGCCTGCACCTCGGGCGTGCGGGCGAGGGCCTCGTAGGCGGCGGCGTCGATCGAGATCGGGAAGTGCTTCGCGACCACCCGGCGGAATGGTTTGCCGGTGCGCCCGAGCGGACCGTGCGAGCGCACACCCTCCGACTCGTCGACGATCGGCACCTCGATGATCGGGTTCTTCGTCACGTAGCCCTTGAGCCTGCGCACGGCCCTGGAGAAGTTGTTCGCGTCTGCCAGTCTCTGGAATCCGATGACGTCGGCGCCCAGCAGTCCCTCGACGATCTGCGTGCGCCACGGAAGCTGCGAGTAGATGCCATAGGGAGGGAACGGGATGTGGTTGAAGAACCCGATCGTGAGGTCGGACCGCTGCTCCCGCAGCATCTTCGGCACGAGTTGCAGCTGATAGTCCTGCACCCAGACCGTCGCACCCGTCGCGCTCACCTGAGCCGTGGCATCCGCGAACCGCTGGTTGACGTCGACGTAGCGTTCCCACCATTCCCGGTGGTACGACGGCGGAGCGATCACGTCGTGGTACAGCGGCCACAGGGTGTCGTTGGAGAAGCCCTCGTAGTAGTGCTCGACGTCGAGTGCGCTCAGCCGCATCGGGATGACGTGGATGCCGTCGGCATCGAAAGGCTCGAAGTCGAGGTCGGGCTGCCCCGACCATCCGACCCAGGCGCCGTCGCGCGCCCGCATGACGGGCTCGAGGGCGGTGACGAGACCGCCGGGCGATGGGCGCCAGGACGCGGAGCCGTCGGGAGAGAGGACCCTGTCGACGGGCAGCCGGTTCGACACGACGACGAAGTCGTGGAGGTCGCTCGCTGATGAGTCGGTTGCGGTCATGGGGTGAAACGCTCCAGTGCAGTCATGCCGGGCGGCAACGCGACGTCAGCTACTCCAAGTTATCAGGGTGGGGTGGGTGCGAGCTCCGGGGATGCAGCGTGCGTGGCCTGCCCGGTGGCGCTCCCCCGGGTGGATCACAGTGCGGCGAGCGCGGCTCAGCGAGCGCGGATGCCGTCGAGTATCACTTCGATCCACCTAGCACGACGGCTCGCAGGCACATCGGTACCCGGGGCCCCCGCAAGGAGCACGGCGAGGTCCTCCACGGAGACGTCAGAGCGGATGCCGCCGGACTCCTGTGCCCGACCGAGGAGGATGGCGATCGCCACTCCCGCCCTCTCGATCTCGGAGGAGTGCTCGGTCGAACCGCCCAGGTCGGACGCTGCCTGCTTGAGGGCGCGATCGGCGACGTGCCGATCAGCGATCGTCGTGAGCAAGCGCATCAGCTCGGCGGTCGGATCGACGGTGCCTCCGGTCTCGCATCGCTCAGCATCTGACCGATCGGTCTCGGGCCGCTGAGCAACGGTTCTAGCAAGCGCGGCCTCGGCGAGGGCTGCGAGCTCACCAGCCCCGACATCGACCGCAGCGGCGACCAGCGCTGCCCGCGTCGGGAAGTGACGGTAGAGCGTACCGACGGCGGTTCCTGCGGCCCGAGCGATGTCGTCCATCGCCACGTCCGCGCCCTGCTCGGCGACGAGCTCACGGGCCGCGGCGAGGATGCGCCGACGGTTGCGGGCTGCATCCGATCTCATCGCATCAGCTTGTCACGAAGACCCGAGCTGCTAAGATGAACCCACGTTCATTTTGGAAGGAGTCGACATGGCCCATTGGACACGCGACGACATCCCGAGCCTGCACGGACGCGTCGCGATCGTGACAGGCGGCAATGCGGGCCTCGGCCTCGAGGTCGCCAGGACACTGGCACGAAGCGGTGCCCGGGTGGTGCTCGCGGTGCGTTCTACGGAACGCGGCGAGCAGGCCGCCGCCGCCATCCGTCGTGGACATCCTGCGGCGGCCGTCGAGGTTCGCCGGCTCGACCTCTCCGACCTTCGCGAGGTCGAGGCGTTCGCGGCCGATTGGACCGAGCCGCTCGATCTGCTGATCGCCAACGCCGGTCTGATGGCCATCGATGAGGCCCGCACCGCGCAGGGGTTCGAGATGCAGTACGGAGTCAACCACCTCGGACACTTCGCCCTCTTCGGCCGACTCCTGCCACGGATGCTGGCCGCGCCCGCCGGAAGGATCGCGCTGATGTCGAGTCTCGGCCACCGCGGTGCCCGTGGAGCCGCCGACCCCCGGCTGGAGCGCTCGTACGACCGCTGGCAGGCCTATTACCAGAGCAAGCTCGCGAACCTGCAGACCGCCCTCGAGGCGCACCGTCGCCTGGAAGCACGAGCCGCGACAGCCATCGCTGTCGCCGCACACCCCGGCGGCACCGCGACAGACTTAGGCACCGAGGGTACATCCCGGTCGAACGCGCTGATCCGCCGCGTGGTGCCGCTCGTGCTGCAGTCGGTGGAACGGGGCGCCGAACCGATGCTGCGGGCGATCACCGATCCGGATGCGCGGGGTGGCGAGTACTACGGTCCGCGCCTCCTGCGATTGAGGGGCCGCGCGGTGCTCGAAACCCCCAGCGCCGCCGCCCTCGACACGGATGCCGCTCGCCGCCTCTGGGACGGCTCGATCGAGTTGACCGGCGTCGACCCGGGCATCTGAGGGGCGGGCACTGCGCGACGTCTCTGCGTCGGCGGAGAGGTGGGGTGGCCGACATCCGGTTATTGCTGCTCGACCGAGTGTGTCACCGCTGATACGGCCTGCTTCGCGCCGGCGCACCCCTCAGGCGAACGTGGGAGAGAGCGTCCGCGGCGTCCTCGATCGCCGCATCACCACCAGGGAGAGCAGGGCACTCAGGCCGCCGAAGCCGGCGAGCACGATGACCGGGAGAGCCCACGACGCCCCCCCACTGAGGATCGCCTGCATGCCGTCGACGGCATACGTCAGGGGCAGCACCGGGCTGAGCACCTGGAACGGCGTGGTCAGTACCTCGACCGGGTACAGCCCGCCCGTCGACGCCACTTGGGCGGCAAGCAGCAGGAGCGACACCACGAGGCCCCCTCGTCCGAAGGCGAGGGTCATCAATTGGTGGAAAGCGGTGAAGGCGAGGGCCATCACGACCGCCAAGGTCGCCGTCGCGGGGAGAGACGACCAGTCCACCCCGACGACGAGATGCAGCAGCGCCACCAGCAGCAGCGCCTGGGCGACGGCGATGGATGACGCGCGCCCGAGCATCCGTCCGACGAGTCTGCCGTCAGGGGCCGACGACGCCAGCGCCTGCGCCGACGACCGGCCGAGCACCAGGAACGTGGCGATCGCGCCGAGCCAGAGGCCGAGCGGCACGAGGAACGTCGCGACCTTCTGGCCGAGGTCGACGACCT
>JBEANR010000167.1:0-8158 GCA_041165365.1 Actinomycetota bacterium
CGACCTGACGTCACTAGTCACGAGGGGCGACACTACACCCGCACCCCTCGACCTCGCGCGGTGGTGGGGCTCGAAGTCGACCGAGGAGAGGGCGGAGTGGATGCCGCGGCAGAAGCACCTCAGACTGCTCGTCCTCGACGGTCGCATCCCGCTCGGCTCGAGGTTGCCGGCCGAACGAGAACTCGCAGCCGGCCTCGGCGTGAGCCGCACGACGGTCACCGCGACCTACGGCGAACTACGCGAAGCGGGCTATCTCACCAGCGTGCGCGGCTCGGGCAGCGTGGCGCGGCTCCCGGGTCGTGCTCCGCTCTCGATCGACACGGCGACGGCGGGACAACTCGACTTCAGCAAGGCCACCGTCCCCGCCTCGCCGCTCCTCGCGCAGGCAGCCGTGCGTGCTGCGGCGCGATTCCCCGAGGTGCTCGGGCAGTCAGGGTTCGACCCGATCGGCCTTCCCGAGCTGCGCGAAGCGATCGCGGCGCGGTATGTGCTGCGCGGGGTCGCCACGACGCCCGACCAGATCATGGTGACCATCGGTGCGCAACACGCCATCGCCCTCCTCGCCAGGGTGATCATCGCGCGCGGGGACGCCGTCATGGTCGAGGCGCCGAGCTACCCGCACGCCTTCGAGGCGCTCCGCGGTGCCGGCGGGCGGCTCATGCCCGTCTCCGTCACCTCGGAGGACGGCTGGGATCACGATGCACTCCATCAGACCCTTCACAGGTCGAGTCCGTCGCTGGCCTATCTGATGCCTGACTTCCACAACCCCACCGGCCAGGTGATGACCGCCGTCGACCGCGAACGGATGCTGGATGCCGCCGCCGCCCGCGGCACCGTCGTCGTCGCTGACGAGACCATGGCGGAACTCGACATCGACCAGGTGGATCCTCCCTTGCCGCTCCCCGCCTACGGGGAGGCGGTGACCATCGGATCGTTCGGCAAGTCAGTCTGGGGCGGGGTGCGCATCGGGTGGATCCGGGCACGACCCTCGCTCATCCAGAAGCTCGTGCGAGCGCGGTCCGCGGGAGATCTCGGCACCCCTCTGCTCGAGCAGCTCATCGCGATCGATGTGCTCGCCGACTACGACGAGATCCTGGCCCAGCGACGCGTGCACCTCCGCGCCGGGCGGGACCACCTCGAAAGTGCTCTCGCGCATCACCTGCCGGAGTGGACCGTCCCCCGCGTGCACGGCGGACTCACGACCTGGATCGGCCTCGGGCATCCGGTGTCCTCGCAACTCACTCTCGCGGCTCGCACCGAGGGGTTGTTGCTCGCTTCCGGGCCCCGATTCGGCATCGACGGCGCCTTCGAGAGGTTTCTGAGGCTGCCGTTCGGCCATCCTCCGGATGAGACGGATGCCGCGGTCGAAGCGCTCGCGCGGGCGTGGGCTCGCATCGCGCGGCATCCGCTGCCCGCTCTCGACGAACTCGCCGACGTGATCTGACGCCCGGAACGGTGCCGGCCCGCCCTGACGCCAGGGTGCGCTGGCCTGATGTTCAGAGGCACATCACCGATAGTCGTTTCTGTCGCACCATGGAGACAACCGACCAGAACCAGAGGGATGCCGCGGTGGCGGCCCTTGCGCGGGCGTGGACCCCTGTGGCGCGGCATCCGTTGCCCTCGGAGGATGACCTCGCCGAGGTGATCTGAGCCCGAAATGGCGTAGGCCCGCACCACGCTCTCTGTCCCCCGCGCTCCTTTTCCGCGACTGGCCAGTTGAGCACCTTAAATCCTTCGGGAAGATGCTCGACTGACCAGTCGCGGAGCTCTGCGAGACAACTCGCGACGCTCTTCCAGACCGCGCGCACACGTGCGGAGTCGTGGAGGCGGCAAGGCGGGCACGACCGGTGAGAGAATCGACGAGGGGCACGCGGCCGTGCTCGATCCGCCAGGCGCCGCACTCGGGGTGCCGACTCGTCGCCAGGAGCATCCGTGCACTTCCTCTCCGTGTTCAGCCTGCGCAACCGCGCACTGATCGCCCTCGTCACGGTCGTCGTCGGGATCTTCGGATCGATCGCGCTCTCGTCACTGCGCCAGGAACTCATCCCCTCCGTCACCTTCCCGCAGGTCGTGATCGTCACGAGCTACCCCGGCGCGGCTCCCGAGGTCGTCAACACCGACGTGAGCACCCCGATCGAGACAGCGATCCAGGGTGTCGGCGGCCTCGAGGACACGACCGCAACATCCAGCACCAACATCTCCACCATCTCGGCTTCCTTCGCCTACGGCACCGACCTCGCCACGGCGGAGCAGAAGGTCACCCTCGCGATCAACCGCATCAGGGCGACCCTCCCCGCGGATGTCGACCCTCAGGTCATCACCGGAAGCATCGAGGATCTGCCCGTCATCCAGATCGCCGTTACGAGCGATCTCGACCCGCGCGACCTCTCCGCCCTCCTCGAGACCTCGACGCTCACCGACATCCAGAAACTCGACGGCGTTCGCGAGGCCGATCTGCTCGGCACGACCAGGCAGCGGGTGACGATCACACCGGATGCCGCGGCGCTCGCCGCAGCGGGCCAGACCACGCAGTCCCTCCGCGACGCGATCGACGCGAACGGTCTGCTGCTGCCTGCAGGTGCGATCACCGAGGGTGAGCAGACCCTCACCGTGCAGGCCGGATCCCGGCTCACGACCGCTGAGGAGATCGGCGCGGTGCCTCTCGTCGGAGCGACTTCGGCAGACGACTCGCCCGTCACGATCTCCGAAGTCGCCACCGTCGCGGTGGTCGACGATCCGATCACCGGCATCTCGCGGGTGAACGGTGAGCCCTCTCTGACCATCGCGGTGACGAAGACCCCCGACGGCAACACGGTCACCGTCTCGAACGAGGTGCGCGAGCTCATCCCCGACCTCGAGGCGGCGCTCGGCGACGGCACCGAGCTGCTCGTCGTCTTCGATCAGGCGCCGTTCATCGAGCAGTCGATCGAGTCGCTCGCCACCGAGGGTGCGCTCGGGCTCGTCTTCGCCGTGATCGTGATCCTGGTGTTCCTGCTGTCGATCCGGTCGACCCTCGTGACCGCGATCTCGATCCCGGTGTCGGTGCTCATCACCTTCATCGGCATGCTCGCTGCCGACTACACGCTCAACATCATCACGCTCGGCGCGCTCACGATCGCCATCGGACGTGTGGTGGATGACTCGATCGTCGTCATCGAGAACATCAAGAGGCATCTCGGTCTCGGCGAACCCAAACTCGAGGCCATCTCGTCCGCGGTCAAGGAGGTGGCCTCGGCCATCACCGCATCCACCGTGACGACGGTCGCGGTGTTCCTCCCTCTCGCGCTCGTCGGCGACATCACCGGAGAGCTGTTCAGGCCGTTCGCGATCACGGTCACTATCGCGCTCGCCGCCTCTTTGTTCGTCGCACTCACGATCGTTCCGGTGCTCGCCTACTGGTTCCTGCGGGCTCCGGCGGACTCCGTGCGGGAGGCGCACGGGGCGCACGCCGCTCATGCGGCCGTGCCGGCATCCGAGAGCGACTCGGAGACGACGAGGCTGCAGCGCGGGTATCTCCCGATCATCCGCTGGACCCTCGCGCACGGCCTGATCACCCTGCTGCTCGCCGTCTTCGTTCTCGCCGGCACCGCAGCTCTCGTGCCGACTCTCAAGACCAACTTCATCGGCGACAGCGGCCAGAACACCCTCACGGTGACCCAGTCGTTGCCGCTCGGGTCGAGCCTCGACTCTCAGGATGCCGCGGCCGCGACGGTCGAGGCCGCCCTGCGCGACGTGCCGGGGGTCGACATCGTGCAGCTCTCCCTCGGGCAGAGCGGCAGCTCCATCCGGCAGGCGTTCCTCGGCGGCGGGGGCATCACGTACTCGATCACCACCGATGCGGATGCCGACCAGGAGGCGTTGCAACGCGACGTGCGGAGCGCCCTGAACGATCTCGACGGGGTCGGCGAGGTGACCCTTCAGGCAGCCGGGTCGGGGTTCGCGTCATCCGACATCGAGGTCAACATCACCGCGAACGACCAGGGCGACCTCGACGACGCCTCGACCCGCATGCTCGACGCTGTGCGCGACCTGTCGGTGACCGCCGAAGCGTCGAGCAACCTCTCCGAATCGCAGCCGTATCTCGCCGTGGTCGTCGATCGCGCGCTCGCAGCCCAGGCCGGTCTCACCGAGGTCGCCGTCGGCGGGATCGTTGCCGAGGCGAAACTGCCGACCTCGATCGGATCCGTCGTCATCGACGAGAAGACGCTCTCGATCTACATCGACAACCCCTCGGCGCCGGCGACCGTGCAGCAGTTGCGCGACTTCCAGATCCCGAGCGCCCGAGGGCCGATCCCGCTGACGGATGTCGCGGCCGTCGAGCAGCTCGACGGCCCCGCGAGCATCACGAGCATCCGTGGCCTCCGCGCCGCGACGATCAGCATCACGCCGAACAGCGACGATGTCGGCACCGCATCGGCGCAGGTCGCCGAGGCCGTTGCCGGGGTCGATCTCCCCGCCGGCGCCTCCGCCGAGCTGGGAGGCGTGACGGCGCAGCAGGGTGATGCGTTCGGTCAGCTGTTCCTCGCCTTCCTCGTCGCGATCCTCATCGTCTACGTGGTGATGGTCGCCACGTTCAAGAGCCTGCGCCAGCCGCTGCTGCTGCTGGTGTCGATCCCGTTCGCGGCGACAGGGGCGATCCTCTTGCAGGTGATCAGCGGCATTCCAATAGGCGTCCCGTCGATCATCGGCGTGATCATGCTCGTGGGCATCGTCGTGACCAACGCGATCGTGCTGGTCGACCTCATCAATCAATATCGAGTCAGAGGGATGCCGGTGGCCGAAGCCATCGTGCAGGGTGCCTCCCGCAGGCTCAGGCCGATCCTGATGACCGCCGCCGCGACGATCTTTGCGCTCCTGCCGCTCGCGCTCGGACTCACCGGCAGCGGCGGCTTCATCTCGCAACCCCTCGCGATCATCGTGATCGGCGGACTGGTCTCGTCGACGGCGCTCACCCTGGTCGTCCTGCCGGTGCTCTACTACCTGGTCGAGGGCCGACGGGAGCGCCGGGAGGAGCGCCGCGGGCGACAGCCGGTCGCCGTGGTCTGACCAGAACAGGTCACTCGGGGGCCAAGCGCTCCCGCAGCCACGTGATGATACGATCTCGCAATTCGTCGTCGAGCATGGCGATCGAGTGCGCTGAGCCGTCGACGGTCACGTACTCCGTGCTCACCCCGGCCTCTCGCAGACGCTCGACGAGGGCGTCGGACTGCTCGATGGGGATGCGCTCGTCGACGGAGTGCCCGACGAAGAACGGGGGGTCGGAGGCATCCACCTCGTAGAGCGGAGACGCCGCGCGCGCGGGCGGACAGTCGGAGTAGGTGGAGCAGCCGAGATAATCGAGTTGCACCTTCTGGAAGTCGGGGAGCACCCCGCCGAGCGAGAACCCTGCCGTGGTCAGGTCGATCGGACCACTCAGCTCGGCGACGGCGGCCACGCGCGTCCCCGAGGTGTGGTCGCCCTCGCCCTCCAGCCCGAGCAGCGACACCAGGTTGCCGCCCGCCGAGCCTCCGAATGCGCCGATCCTGGCGGGGTCCAGATCGAAACGCTGCACCTGGGTGGCATCCCTGATCCAGCGGACCGCCTCGCGGAGGTCGTCGATCGCGGCCGGGAACGGATGTTCGGGGGCGAGCCTGTAGTTCATCGAGAACGTGACGAACCCCTCGGACGCGAACCACTGGCAGACGCTCCGCCACGGGATGTCGGACTTGTCGCCCTGCCGCCAGCTGCCCCCGTGCACGGAGAGCATGGCGGCGCGGGCGGGGGCCTCGGTGGTCGCGTTCGTGCCGGCCGGGCTGTCGTCATCGTCGGGGAGGCAGACATCCAGACGGATGTCGGCGGCACCCGCGCCGTAGTCGACGTCTTCGAGCACCTCCACCTCGGGGTACGACACGAACTCGGGATAGAGCGGCTGCGACGGAGGCGCGACGCGATCCGATTCGGCGCCCACCGGCGCGCACCCCGCGATCAGGGCCACCACGACGCCGACGACGACGGCCATCACCGAGTGGCGTGCGGTGGGAGGCGGGGCGCCGGCACGAGTCATGGTTGGCGTTCAATCTACAAGCCGTGGCTGATCGAGGACTGGCCAGACCCTCGCGGGTGCTGTAACGTCGATAGGTCGGCTCGTGACACCGCGATCTCTGCGGATGGGTTTGTAAGTCACGTGGGCCGGTACCTCACCCCATCGGATATGGACTCCGGCGGCGGCGAGGACTTCACAATGTGTGTGAAACGGCCCCGATCGGTTCTGTTCAGGTTCACTGCTGCGCATCGCGCTCAGACCCTGTTCCGTGGTGACTGCCCGGGTTCTAGTAGTGCGAGTTCATCCTGAGCTCAGCGTTGCCATGCAATGACGACAACCCAGGAACAGATCACCATGCCCCCATTCAAGAAGCCCAACAGCAACAAGTTCGAGCCGCGCAAGGGTGGCCCGGGCGCCGGTCACCGTGGTCAGACCTCCGCCTCCGGAGCCTCGGCCGCCAAGAAGCGCTGGACAGCGGATGACCGCGCCGCCCGCACCGGCGACCGCCCAGTCCGTGCCGACCGCCGCCCCGATTGGTCACCCCGCGACAGCAAGCCGGCGTACGGCGACCGGCCGCAGCGCTCGTCGTCGGAGCGACCGGCGTACGGCGACCGCCCGCAGCGTTCATCGGGTGAGCGTCCGTCGTACGGAGATCGCCCTGCTCGTGGCGAGCGCCCGACATACGGAGGCCGGCCGGACCGTTCCTCCGAGCGACCGTCGTATCGTGATCGCCCGCAGCGTTCCGAGCGGCCTTCGTACGGTGATCGCCCGCAGCGCACCGAGCGCCCGTCATACGGCGACCGGTCCTCGCGCCCGGCGACCAACGACCGGCAGCCACGAGGTGAGCGCCCGTCGTACAACGACCGCACCGAGCGGCCTTCGTACGGTGATCGCCCGCAGCGCACTGAGCGGCCTTCGTACGGTGATCGCCCGGCCCGCACCGAGCGGCCTTCGTACACCGACCGCCCTGAGCGCTCTTCGTACATCGACCGCCCGCAGCGCACCGAGCGCCCGTCGTACAGCGATCGCCCGGCCCGCACCGAGCGCCCGTCGTACTCCGATCGACCAGCCCGCGCCGACCGCCCGTCGTACTCCGACCGCCCCCAGCGCTCGTGGGAGGATCGCGCCCCTCGCCGCGATTCCGGCGACCGACCCGCCCGTCGCAGCTCAGACCTCTACCCGACACGCGATGCCCACAGTGGACCCCACGAAGACGTCGTGCTCGAGCGCCTCGAAGCGCAAGTGATCACCGCGGGCGAGGTCGACGGCAAGACGTTCCGAGACCTCGGCCTCGGCGACAACATCACCCGCCAGCTCGCTTCGATGGGTGCGGAGGCTCCCTTCGCCATTCAGGCCGCGACCATCCCGGACGTCCTCGCAGGCAAGGACGTGCTCGGTCGTGGCAAGACCGGCTCCGGCAAGACGATCGCCTTCGGCGCACCTCTCGTCGAGCGCCTCATGGAGAACGGCGGAGGCAAGGGCCGCAAGCCCGGTCGTAAGCCGCGGGCGCTCATCCTCGCTCCGACCCGCGAGCTCGCGATGCAGATCAACCGCACGATCGAGCCGATCGCGAAGTCCGTCGGTCTCTTCACCACGACGATCGTCGGCGGCGTACCGCAGTTCAAGCAGGTCTCGACCCTCCAGCGTGGAGTCGATATCGTCATCGCGACCCCGGGCCGCGTCGAGGACCTCATCGAACAGGGTCGCCTCGACCTCGGCGAGGTGAAGATCACCGTGCTCGACGAGGCCGACCACATGTGCGACCTCGGATTCCTCGAGCCGGTGCAGCGCATCCTCACCGAGACCGCCGCCGGCGGGCAGAGGCTCCTCTTCTCGGCCACGCTCGACAAGGGAGTGGCGATTCTCGTCAAGCAGTTCCTGGTGAACCCGGCGGTGCACGAGGTTGCCGGTGAGGACCAGGCCTCGTCGACGATCGACCACCGTGTGCTGCTCATCGAGCAGCGCGACAAGCGCCAGATCATCGAGCAGCTCGCATCGGGCGCCGGCAAGACCCTCATCTTCGCGCGCACCCGTGCGTTCGCCGAGGAGCTCGCCGACCAGCTCGACGACGCCGGGGTGCCCGCCACCTCACTGCACGGTGACCTCAACCAGTCGCGCCGCACGCGCAACCTGCAG
>JBEANR010000168.1:0-3490 GCA_041165365.1 Actinomycetota bacterium
AGTCGTTGCTCAAGATCGACGTCGATGACTCGGTGCAGTTGCGCATCATCCACCGCGGTGTCGGTGCGGTCACGGAGAGCGACGTCAACCTCGCCACCGTCGACAACGCCATCATCATCGGATTCAACGTCAGGCCCGACACGAAGGCGCGCGAACGTGCGGCTCGCGAAGGTGTGGACGTGCGTTTCTACTCGGTGATCTACGCGGCACTCGAAGACATCGAGAACTCCCTCAAGGGCATGCTCAAGCCGGAGTTCGAAGAGGTGCAGTCCGGAGTCGCCGAGATCCGCGAGATCTTCCGTTCGTCGAAGATCGGCAACATCGCCGGTGTCATCGTCAGGTCGGGAATCATCACGAGGAACGCGAAGGCCCGCGTCATCCGCGACGGTGTGGTGGTCGGCGACAATCTCGCCATTGAATCGCTGCGCCGCTTCAAGGATGACGTCACCGAGGTGCGCACGGACTTCGAGGCCGGTATCGGGCTCGGAAAGTTCAACGACATCCAGATCGGCGACGAGATCGAGACGATCGAGATGAAGGAGAAGCCGCGGGTCTGATCCGTGCACGACCGCTGATCGAGCGTGTCGAGATCCCGACCTCGGCAGGCTCGATCGGCACGACCGCTGATCGAGCTTGTCGAGATCCCGATCTCGGCAGGCCCGATCGACACAACCGCTGATCGAGCTTGTCGAGATCCCGATCTCGGCAGGCTCGACAAGCGGGTTCTGATCGAAAGGAGTAACTCGTGGTGGACCCCACCAGGGCACGCAAGATGGCCGACACCATCAAGGTGATCGTCGCCAAGAAGTTGGAGCGCGGCATCAAGGATCCGCGTCTCGGGTTCGTGACCATCACCGACGTGACGGTGACCGGCGACCTGCAGCATGCGAGTGTCTTCTACACGGTGTACGGCTCCGATGAGGAGCGGGCTGATTCCGCCGCGGCCCTGAAGTCGGCGACGGGGATGCTGCGCAGCGAGGTCGGCAAGAACCTCACGTCTCGCCTCACTCCGTCGCTCGAGTTCATCGCCGACGGGGTTCCCGAGAATGCGAAGCACATCGAGGAACTGCTCGCCGAGGCGACCAAGCGCGATCTCGAGGTCGAGAGTTCGAGGAAGTCGGCCCAGTACGCGGGTGACGAGGATCCGTACGTGAAGCCGCGGGTGATCGATGAGGCGTGATCGCGGGGTCGCGCGCGAAATGGCATGACCCCCGTTCGGGTGACTAGACGCCGGTTGCCGCTCGGGCCATGCTCAGTGCACGGCAGACTATGGGGGTCTTCCTGGTGAACACTCAGGAGACTTCGTGTCGAACTCCACCGTATTCAGGTCAATCCGTGTTGCGGGAGTCTTCATTCTCGCGGCCTCGGTGGCGGTCTCGGGAGTGCTCCTTACGCCGATCTCCCGCGCAGAGGCCGCTCCGGCCTCGATGGATGCAGGGGACGTCGCACCCCTCGTCTCGAAAGCACTGACGGCTTCATTGGGTGGAGCCGAACCCGCGCCGCTCGCCGCCCCGAAGTCGGACGCCGTAGTCATCCCGGCTCCTCGGCCGGATGCCGACGCGCCGCAGAAGTCGCCGAAGTTCGACCCGGACACAGCGACCCTCGTCGGCCGTGATGAGTCGACGGATCGGTTTCGCGACTCGGAGGGGCGGAAGTGGGCTGTGGTCTCGCCTGTTCCGACGAACGTGAGGGATGAGGCGACCGGACGGTTCGAGCCGCTAGAGGAATCCTTCGGTGCGACGCCGGATGGAGTGGCGGCGACCCGGCACCCCTTGAACGTCGAACTCGCGTCTTCTGGCGATGACAGGTCGCTCATGTCTCTCGAACGCGGGGGATACACCCTCGACATCTCGCTGAGCGGTGCGATCAAGGTGCCGCTTCGAGGCAACGGCTCGGTCCGGCGCGCAGCGTCGGAGATGAAGTATGTCGGTATTCTCCCCGATGTCGATCTGGCTGTGCAGTTGGATGGCGCTACCCTGACCGAGCAGTTGCGCCTCGACGCGGCGCCGAAGGCTGCGCCGGTGTGGCGTTGGTCGTACCGCGCACCGGGACTCGCGGTGTCGAGGAACGACTTCGACGATCTCGAGTTCGTAGCGAAGGACGGAACCGTGGTGTTCTCCATTCCGGCTCCGGTCATGTGGGACTCCAGCGGCGTCGACGGAGTGCAAGAGGATGCCTTTGCGAACGTCGACACGAAGATGCTGCGAACCATCGATGGGGTCGACCTCATTTTGTCCCCCAGTGTCAGCTGGCTGAAGTCGAAGGATCGGGTCTATCCGGTGCATGTCGATCCGTCGGTGAACCCGGGTCAGACGAGCCTGCACTCGTACCGGTCCGACGGAGGAACGCGCATCGACCGGGCGTGGGTGGGCAACTCCCGCGACGGCGGAGACAAGTACTGGCGCGCGATCGTCAAGTACGACTATTCGGCCTTGGCGGGTAAATACGTCACGTTCGGTCAGCACCAGGTGGCGTGGGCGGATGGGGTGACGGCCTCGGTCGGCGGCGGTGTCGTCAATCATGCCGCCTGTTTCGGGTACAACTGCATCGGAGGTCAGCTCGGAGTCTTCTCGGTGGGAGGCGGCACAGCGCCGGTGACGACGGATACCGGGCTTGCGCAGCAGTACGCGACATGGGTCGCGAACAACGACTTCAGTTCCTACCTCATGCTCAGGTACGCGGAAGCGCCGGGTCAGTACACCTTCAAGGGTTTGAACTCAGCGCTGTACCTGCAGTACGAGGACTTCCCCGCTGTGACGGGGATTGATACATCGGCGTCGCCGGCGAACGGTTCGGCCAATGCGCCGCTCGCCCCGGTGCTGAAGGCGACTGCCACCGGCGCGGGCTTGAAGTACTTGTACAAGGTGTGGAACAACGCAGGCCTGACTGGGACTCCGGTGTTTCAGAGTCCGGCGTGGGGTGAGCAGGCGCAGCAGCTGCCGCAGGGCAACCTCAGTGGGGCCACGACCTATTGGTGGAAGGCCTACGTGCGGGACGGGGTCAATCAGACCTACGGGGTCAGTACCGAGCGTGAGAGCGGCACGTTCTCGTTCACCACGAATGTGCCGGCGCCGGCGCCTGACGTGAGCACGGCGACTCCGGAGGATGAGGCCGTCGTGACGACGTTGACTCCGACCCTGGCCGGCACGGCGAATCCGTCTGCACCGGCGGGGACGAAGTATCAGTTCCAGATCACCACAGGCACCGATGGCGACACCGGGTCGATCATCTCCTCGGACTGGTCCACGGCCACGTCGTGGACTGTGCCTGCAGGTGTGCTTCAGGACGGTGGTTCGTACCGGTGGCGGATCGCCACAGACAACGGGGTGCAGAAAGCGAAGAGCACCTGGATCAGACGGCTGCAGGTGAACCTGCGGATCGGACTCTCCGGTCCGTCGCCGAAGGACTCGATCGGGCCGGTCACGGTCAACCTCGCCAACGGCAACGCCTCTCTGAACTTCTCCTCACCGACCGTGGAGACCGTCGGCGG
>JBEANR010000169.1:0-10686 GCA_041165365.1 Actinomycetota bacterium
GCCTCGTCCGGGCCTGCGGGCGCGGAATCGACTTCGGGAGAGGAAAGAACGGTCACCGCATCGATTGTCCCAGATCGAATGGGAGCGTCGGTGCTCGTCGGGAGGTGCTGATGCGGCACCATCGTGGTCGCGCGGTGGCGGATGTCTCCGCGTACACCAGCACGATCGGGCAGGCTGGGCCTCCCCGGTCTCTCACGGCGACGAGCCTGGCGCCAGCGTGGTCGAGTCGACCACCCACTGCTGTGCCCTGCAGGTGGCGGGAGGTCAGATCTCGCCCTCGTCGATGCGACGATTGACGACAGCCTGGGTGTGGTGATCCGGCACGGTGCAGAAATCGCCGACACAGCTCGCGGCCACGGGGTCGCCGATCATCCTGAGATCGAGGCGAGGTGGTTCGGCAACCGGCGCAGGCGTGATCGGGATGTCCATCAGGATGCCTGCGCTTTCTCGGTCAGCTCCGCGCTGACCTGTGCGAGCACGCTAGCGAAAGTCGCGGCATCCTGCGCTCCTGACATCCCGTACCGGCCGTCGATCACGAAGAAGGGCACACCCTGGATGCCGTACGAGGCTGCCGTGGCGACATCCTGCTTCACGGCGGGGAGGAAGCGCGCGGACTCGAGCACCTCGATGACTTCGGACCTCTCGAACCCGATGGACTCGGCGATGTCCGCGAGGTCTTGGATGCGCCCGATGTGCTCGCCTCGCACGAAGTACGCATCCAGCAGACGCTCCTTCATCTCGAGCTGACGGCCGGACTCCTTGGCGAAGTGGAGGAGTTCGTGCGCCTTGACCGTATTGGTCTGGTGGACGCGCTCGTAGTGGAAGTCGAGCCCGACACCCGCCGCCACCCCGCTCACGTGGGCGACCATCGCCACGACCTCGGCCATGGGCAACCCTTTCCGTTCGCTCAGATAGTCCATCGGGCTGCCCTCGAACTCGACCGGGGTGTCCGGTGCGAGCTCGAAAGAGTGGTACTCGACCTCCACCGCCGCACCGAAGATCTCCGCCCCCGCCTCGAACTTGCGCTTGCCGATGTAGCACCACGGGCATTGCACATCAGACCAGATGTCGACCTTGATCGCTTCGTTCACCCCGACGGCAACCGGCGGGTCGGCCTCCGCATTCCCCCGGGCGGCGAACTCAGGAAGACCGTACGGGCCGTGATCGGTTCCCCGGTCGCCGCGAACGCCTCCGAAGCGGAATTCCTGAATTCCCGAGCGGCCTGCACGGTGGGCGACCACGATCCGCGAGCACCGTCTGCACCGCCGCCAGCACGTCGGGCCACGCGTCGAAGACCATGCGGGCGGACGGCCTGACGGGGTGGAGGTGCTGGCCGATGATGCGCAGATCTTTGCGGCGGTCTTGCTCGAATCGCGTCAGGTGGAACGCCTCGCCATCGACCTCGAGGCCGGCGATGTCGTCCACCACGAGGTCGATCCGCTCCGCAGTGCCCTCGATGGGAACCTGGCTGATGACCGTGTGCCCCGCCAGGCGGAAGCGGGTGCGGCTGAGGCTCTCGGGCAGACTCTCGCACGCGCCATCCACCCACTCCCCGATCGTCTGCAGGTCGGCGGGCAACCTCAGGATGATGCCCTCGAGGTCGATGCGATCGATGCGGCCCGTGTGCAGCGCCCAGTCGAGACAGGCGACGGCGACCTCGAGGGGTTCGTCGAGGATGACGCGCACCAGCGCATCCGTCAGCCCGACCTCGGTGACCGTGCCCCTGTCGCCGAGGTCGCGGCTCTCCCAGTGCAGTACGACCCCGCCGGGCTGATCAGGACTGAACCGACGGAATCTGTTGTGCGGTGTTCGGAGCCGGGCGGCGTTGCGCGGTAGCGAGACATGGAGTGGCGGCCCGTGTTCGACCCATCCCCCGAGCGCATGGATCAACGACAGCCCGGTGAGCCGCCCACCCACACGGACCGCACGAAGGTGCGGGTCGGCAGGATCGAGCGTCGAGTACCACCCGTTCCGCACGCGGATGACGTCGCCGGTGCGGACCGCGTAGGCGAGATGACTGTCGCGCGCACCCAAGCGCACGAGCTGCTGTTTCTGGGCCATGCCGCCCAGTGATCGGACGAGATCGGAGACCCTGGTCATCGTCGAAGCGTCGCGGATCCGGAGGCGACCCGGGCGCGCGATGCCGATTCAGTGCACAGCCGACCCGGCCGCGCACCTGGGGAGGGTGGGTGCGCCCGCCCCCCTGGCGAAAATTCAGGAGATGGGTCGGCGCCCCCGCGTCACCGCGCAGAACGGTCCGCCGACGCACGTCGGTCTTCCTGAATTTTCAGTCCACGGGGAGGTGCGCGGCGATCGCGGGGTGGGGGCGCGATGCTCGGCGGGATGCCCGCGCCGCTCCGTGACGGCAGGCATCGCAGCGACTCGGCGGTCAGACCCCGAGCAGCTGCTCCGCGAGGTACCCGCGCACGCGGTCGAGCGAGATGCGTTCCTGCGCCATGCTGTCGCGTTCCCGCACGGTCACGGCCCGGTCGTCGAGCGTGTCGAAGTCGACCGTCACGCAGAACGGCGTGCCGATCTCATCCTGCCGGCGATACCGGCGGCCGATCGCGCCCGCGTCGTCGAAGTCGATGTTCCAGAACCTGCGCAGATCGGCCGCCAACTCCCGGGCGACCGGCGACAGTCGCTCGTTCCGCGACAGAGGCAGCACAGCGACCTTGACCGGCGACAATCGCCGGTCGAGCCGGAGCACGGTGCGCTTGTCGACGCCGCCCTTGGTGTTGGGGGCCTCGTCCTCGTGGAAAGCATCCACGAGGAACGCCATCAACGCCCGCGTCAACCCGAACGCGGGCTCGATGACATAGGGGATCCACCGCTCGTTCTTGGTCTGATCGAAGTACGACAGGTCGACTCCGGAGGCCTCGGAGTGGGTCTTGAGGTCGAAGTCGGTACGGTTCGCGATCCCCATCAACTCGCCCCACTCGCTCCCCTGGAACCCGAAGCGGTACTCGAGGTCGACGGTGCGCTTCGAGTAGTGCGACAGCTTGTCCTTCGGGTGTTCGAACTGCCTCAGGTTGTCGGGAGTGATCCCGAGGTCGAGGTACCACTGCTCCGACGCGTCGATCCAGTACTGGTGCCACTGCTCGTCGCTGCCCGGCTCGACGAAGAACTCCATCTCCATCTGCTCGAACTCACGGGTCCTGAAGATGAAGTTGCCCGGGGTGATCTCGTTGCGGAAGCTCTTACCGATCTGCGCGATCCCGAACGGCGGCTTCATCCGCGACGAGCCGAGAACGTTAGCGAAGTTGACGAAGATGCCCTGAGCCGTCTCCGGCCGCAGGTAGGCCATCCCCTCCTCGTTGTCGACGGGGCCGAGGTAGGTCTTCAGCAGGCCAGAGAAGTTCTGCGGCTCGGTCCACGACCCGGGCTGCCCGGTGTCAGGGTCGCGGATGTCGGCGAGCCCGTTGACCGGCGGATGCCCGTGCTTCTCCTCGAAGGCCTCGAGAAGGTGGTCGGCGCGGTAGCGCTTGTGGGTGTGGAGGGATTCGACGAGGGGATCGCTGAACACCTCGACGTGTCCGGAGGCCTCCCACACCTGCCTCGGCAGGATGACCGACGAATCGATCCCGACGATGTCGTCGCGACCCTGAACCATGAACTGCCACCACTGGCGCTTGATGTTGTCTTTGAGCGCGGTTCCCAGCGGCCCGTAATCCCAGGCCGAGCGCGATCCCCCGTAGATCTCCCCCGCCTGGAAGACGAAGCCTCGACGTTTGGCGAGGTTGATGACGGGGTCGAGACGGGAGGCGGCGGCCACGGGAGCTCCTGTTGTTCAGCCGCGCTGGATGCGCGGTCGAGAGTGCGAAGTGCCCAGCCTACCGGCGGGGATGACGGCTCTCAGCGCAGGGCGCGAGCCACGGCATCCACATCCGCGCTGTCGTTCCAGAGGTGGAACGACGCCCTCAGCCTGCCCGCTCGCCCGGCCGCCCGGATGCCCGCGGCCGTGAGGGTGCGGAGGTCGTGGCCGGCGGGATCCGGCCAGGTCACGATGGCCTGATGCTGCAGCGGGATGCCCAACGCCTCGCACAGCTCGTCGCCTAGACCGCTCCCCCACGCCCAGACCTCCTCGAGGTCGAGACCGGCGAACAGGGCTACGGATGTCTCCGCCCCCACCCATGCGGCCCACGCTGGCGACACGTCGAACCGGCGAGCATCGGGGGCGAGGTCCATGGTGGGCCCGTAGCACGACTGCCACGGATCGCGGCCGGCGAACCACCCGGCATGCACGGGCGCGAGCGCAGCCTGGAACTCCTCACTCAGGGTCAGGAACGCCGCACCCCGTGGCGCGCACAACCACTTGTAGGCGTGGCACACCGTCGCGTCGAAGAGCGAGGCGTCGACGGGGTGCACCCCCGCGGACTGCGTGAGGTCGCACAGCGTGCGGGCGCCGTGTCGGGCGGCCGCGGCGACGACGGCCGCGACATCCGCGACCTCCCCCGACGAAGACTGGATGTGGGAGAAGGCCACCAGCCAGGTGTCGTCGTCGATGGCGTCGGCGAGCGTCGTGAGCGATACGTGGCGCACGACGACGTCGTGCCGCTGGAGGAAGGGGAACACGATCGAGCTGAAGTCGCCGTCGACGCAGAGCACCGTGCCGCCCGTGGGGACCGCCGCAGCGATCACGCTCGCGAGCACCGATGTCTGCGATCCGAGGGCGACCCGTCCCACGTCGACCCCGGTGAGTGCTGCAAACGAGGCGCGCGTCCGTTCGACGACCGCGTCGTAGTCGGCGGGACTGCGCTGTGCCCGCGCCCAGGCCTCCAGTTCGGATCGGAGGGCGGCTACGGTCACCCGAGGGGGCAGTCCCATCGAGGCCGCTGCGAGATACCCGGCGCCGGCCGAGAACTGGGCTCTGGCTTCGGTGAACGCGGCGGACGTCATCGAGGTGCCGTTCCCGATGCGGCCATCTCGTGCACCCGTTCGATGACCGCCAGAGCGGCCAGCGCGGCCGCCGCGTCGACCGGTGGCGGGGCGCCGTGCAGGATGCTGTCGGCGACTCCCGCATAGAAGAGCCCGTAGTCACCCCTCTCCATCGGAACCGGCGTCTCCGCGCCCGCGACCCCGAGAGCGCCCCAGAGCGCTTCGGGGGTCGTGCCGTACTCGGGGTGATCCGGGCTCAGACCGCTGACGAGCGCGGCCTCCTGCCCGTCGAGCCCGGAGGACACGAAGGCACCTCGATCGCCGAGCATCCGGAAGCGTGGGCCCACCTGCGCTGCCATGCGACTGAGCGTCAGGTGAGAGCGCACACCCGAGCGATGCCGCAGCGAGATGAACGCCTCGTCGTCGCTCACTCCTCCGGGGCGCAGCACGCTGAGCTCGGCGGAGTCGACGCTCGCGGGCCCGAAGAGGTGGAGCGCCTGATCGATGAGATGGCTCCCGAGATCGAAGGTGATGCCTCCGCCACGGGCGATCGGGGTCGTGTCCTTCCAGCGGTCGCGGAGTTCGGGAGACCAGCGCTCGAAGGTCGACTCCAGACGGTGGATGCTGCCGAGCGCCCCCGAGGCGACGATGGCCCTGATCGTGCGGTAGTCGCCATCCCACCGTCTGTTCTGGAACACCACGAGAGGCACCCGCCTGCCGGCCGCTGCCGCGATGAGCTGCTCGGCCTCGGCGACCGAGGCGGCGAACGGCTTGTCGATCACGACCGCGCAGCCGGCCTCGATCGCCGCGAGACCCTGCTCGAGATGCACGTGCGCCGGGGATGCGAGCACGACGAGGTCGAGGTCGGAGGCGCGGTTCAGCACCTCGGCGGGACGAGACACCACCTCGGCGCGCGGATTCTGGTCGTGAGCCTCGCGTTGACGCCCCGAATCGGACGTCGACACGACCTCGATCTCGAAGCGGGGGTCAGCCCTCAGGAAGGGCGCGTGGAAGATCCTCCCCGACAAGCCGTACCCGATGATCCCGGTGCGGACGGTTCTCACGACATCCATGCGGCAACAGTACCGGCCGGCCGATGGCGGAAATTCAGGAACTCCGCGCGTCGAGCGCCGTGCTCGCTGGCCTCAAGGGCACCTCCGCCGACGATTCTCCTGAGTTTTCGCAACACCGGCGGGGTGGGGTCATCCGTGAGGCGGAATGGCGGGGTTGCGGGCAGGGGTGTCGACACGATCGGGGCCCGCGAGCGCCGTGCGCGGCCCAGCTCAGGGCGAAGGAGCGTCGATCGCGCCGCCGAATCGGCGCTGGCGGGAGGCGTACAGCGAGATCGCCTCCCAGAGATGGCTCCGACCGAAGTCCGGCCACAAGGTGTCGAGGAACACCATCTCGGCGTAGGCGCTCTGCCACAGCAGGAAGTTGCTCGTGCGCTGCTCGCCCGAACTCCGCACGAACAGGTCGACATCGGGCATGTCGGGCAGGTACAGGGCCCGCTGGATCGCCTTCTCGGTGATGCCGGACGGCTTCAGCCTGCCCGCCGTCACGTCGTCGGCGAGGCGGCGCACGGCGTCCGTGATCTCGGTGCGCCCTCCGTAGTTGACGCACATGGTGAGGGTGAGGGTCGAGTTGTCGGCGGTGAGGCGTTCGGCGAACTGCAGTTCGGAGACGACGGATGCCCACAGCCGAGGTTTGCGGCCGGCCCACCTGACACGCACCCCCCAGTCGTTGAGCTGATCACGACGGCGATGGAGCACATCGCGGTTGAAGCCCATCAGAAACCGCACCTCGTCGGGCGAGCGTTTCCAGTTCTCGGTCGAGAACGCGTAGACGCTGAGGTGCTTGACCCCGATCTGGATGGCTCCGGCCACCACGTCGAGAAGGGCGGATTCGCCTGCCCGGTGACCTTCGACCCGGGTGAGGCCCCGGCCGTTCGCCCATCGACCGTTGCCGTCCATCACGATCGCGACGTGCGCAGGCACCGCCCGCCTCGACAGGGCAGGCGGGTACAGCCCGGTCCAATCGACAGGTCTGAAGTCGACGGCGTCGCGGTGGGTCTTCTCGGTCACCTGAGGTCCCCCTCGGCATGACATGTGGATGCCACTGCCACGGGTCCGTCGCGACGATCGCGGTCGTCGGTGCGCCGGTCGACGTGCTCGAGCGATCGCAGCCCGCGTTCCAGGTGGAACTGCGTGTACGCGGCCACGACTCCACTCGCCTGTGATCGGGTGCGGTCGTCGGCGGCGTCGGCCGTGGTCCAGTCGCCGGTGAGCAGGGCCGAGAGGAGCCCGAGCGTCGCGGCATCCAGTCTCGGAGCTCCCGGCGGCGCGACCTCGTCGGCGACCACGCCGCCGAGCTGCACCACGAACGCGGAGTGGGGACCGGGCACGCCCGTCATCGCGCAGTCGGCGAAGCTCGGAGCCCACCCGGCGACGCTCAACGACCGCAGGAGATAGGAGTCCAGGGTGAGGCTCGACCCGTGCTCTCGACGGGCGAGCGAGCGGAGCGCGCCGATGAGGAGGAGGTACTGCTGGAGGCCGCCGTCGTCCTCGGTGAGTTTGTCGGCGGTCTCGACCATGGCGCTGGCCGCCGTGTAGCTGCCGTAGTCGCTCGAGATCTCGGCGCCGTACGCGCCAAGGGACTCCGCCTGCGTGATGATGTCGAGCGAACGGCCCTCGTAGAGCTGCACGTCGGCGACCATGAACGGCTCGAGCCGGGCGCCGAACTTGGACGCAGTGCGCCGGACGCCCTTCGCCACCGCGCGGATCTTGCCGTGGTTGCGGCTGAGCATCGTGACGATCCGGTCGGCTTCACCCAGCTTGTGGGTGCGCAGCACAACGGCTTCATCACGATAGAGGGGCACTCCTCGATTATCGGCGGTCGACCACGATGTCGGATGCTCGGCTCGCGGTCCGGGCTGCCCCGACGTGATAGTCATGGGAGGTGAATGCCGGCGAGTTCGTGATCCCGCTCTGGGCGGACCTGCTCGCCATCGGCGTGGGCGCCCTCCAGGGTGCGATGTTCGCCGCCCAGTTCCGGGACCGCCGACTCGACCTCCTCGGAGTCGCGATCATCGGAATCGCCACCGGATTCGGGGGCGGCATCATCCGCGACGTGCTGCTCTCGGAGGTTCCGGCCGCCCTCGAGTCGAACTCCTACGTGCTCGTCGCGGTCGGTGCCGCCCTCGCGGGGATGCTCCTCGAGCGGCTCTTCTCGCGATTGGGCGTCGTCATCACCGTGCTCGATGCGCTCACCATCGGGCTGTTCTGCGCGATCGGCACGACGAAGGCCTTGTCGATCGGCATCCCGGCCGTGCCCGCGATCTTCGTCGGCACCATCGCCGCGGTCGGCGGCTCGGTGCTGCGCGACATGCTGCTCAACCTTCCGATCGCTCTCATGCACGTCGGATCGCTGTACGCCATCGCGGCGGTCGGCGGATCGGCCGTGCTGACGACCGCGCTCGTCGTCGGCACC
Organism: Actinomycetota bacterium; assembly: GCA_041165365.1. Taxonomy (GTDB): domain Bacteria; phylum Actinomycetota; class Actinomycetes; order Actinomycetales; family Microbacteriaceae; genus Marisediminicola. Next base: position 8,365 of record JBEANR010000169.1, read on the forward strand.
CCCGTGTTCTGGAGCGCCGGCCTGTGCGTCGCCGTGACCTTCGGAATCCGCGTGCTCGCTGTGCTCTTCGACTGGAGTCTTCCCGAGCAGCGGCACCTACGCCGCCTGCCGCGGATCGCGCGCATCCGCAAGCAGCGCTGACACCGTCGGTCTCGGAAACTCAGGATTTTCGCCGCCCCAGGGCGCCGGACCGCCGGAGACCTCGCTGGGAACCGACGAAGTTCCTGAATTTTCATGACCCGGTGGGGAACGATGTGGTCGGCACGGCCTTGACGGCAGGCCTAGGACGGAGCCGCTCAGGCCGGGATGAGCTCGCGGTCACGATCGCCCGAGGCTTCGCGCACGGCGCGGTTGACCGCTGAAACGATGGCCTTCAACGACGCCGTGGCGATGTCGGCGTCGATCCCGACGCCCCAGAGGGTCCTCCCGTTGACGCTCAACTCGACGTAGCTCGCCGCTAGGGCGTCACCGCTCGCACTGAGGGTGTGCTCGACGTAGTCGTAGAGCTTGACGTCGACGCCCTGGTCTCCGAGCACGGCGAGGAACGCCGCGATCGGACCATTCCCGGATGCCGACGCACCGACGACCTGGTCTCCGATACGCAGCTCGACCTGCAACGCCGTCACCCCCGCGAGGTCGCTCGACGTGCTGGTGCGATGCAACTCGAACCGACCCCACTTGTCATCGTCGACGGGCGCGGGCAGGTACTCGTCCTGGAAGATGTCCCAGATCTGGGCGCTCGTGACCTCGCCGCCCTCGGCATCGGTCTTCGCCTGTACGACCCCGCTGAACTCGATCTGGAGCTTGCGCGGCAGATCGAGCGCGTGGTCGGTCTTCAACAGATAGGCGACCCCACCCTTACCCGACTGGGAGTTCACGCGGATCACGGCCTCGTAGCTCCGGCCGAGGTCCTTCGGGTCGACCGGAAGGTACGGCACCGCCCACTCGAGATCGCCGACCGCGACTCCCGTGAGCTCGGCCTCGGCGGCCATGGCTTCGAAGCCCTTCTTGATGGCGTCCTGATGCGATCCGCTGAAGGCCGTGTACACCAGGTCGCCCGCCCAGGGACTGCGCTCGGCCACCGGCAGTTGGTTGCAGTACTCGGCCGTGCGCTTCACCCCGTCGAGATCGCTGAAGTCGATCTGCGGGTCGATGCCCTGGGTGAAGAGGTTGATGCCGAGGGCGACGAGGTCGACGTTGCCCGTGCGCTCGCCGTTGCCGAACAGGCATCCCTCGATGCGGTCGGCACCGGCGAGGTAGCCCAGTTCCGCCGCGGCGACCGCAGTACCGCGGTCGTTGTGCGGATGCAGCGACAACAGCACGTTCTCGCGGTGGGCGAGGTGCCGCGACATCCATTCGATCGAATCGGCGTAGACGTTGGGGGTCGCCATCTCGACGGTCGCCGGCAGATTGATGATGACCTTGCGGTCGGGCGTGGGTTCGAAGACCTGGATCACCTGATTGCACACGTCGAGGGCGAACTCGAGCTCGGTGCCGGTGAAGCTCTCCGGCGAGTACTCGTAGAAGACCTCGGTCTCGGGGATCGTCTTCTCCGCCAGCCGGCAGAGTCGGGCCCCCTCGAGCGCGATGTCGATGATGCCCTGCCTGTCGGTGCGGAACACGACATCCCGCTGGAGCACACTCGTCGAGTTGTAGAGATGCACGATGGCTTGTTTCGCGCCGGCGATCGACTCGTAGGTGCGGTTGATGAGCGTCTCGCGGGCCTGTGTCAGCACCTGGATGGTGACGTCATCCGGGATGAGGTCGCCCTCGATCAGAGACCGCACGAAGTCGAAATCGGTCTGGGAGGCCGACGGGAACCCTACCTCGATCTCCCTGTAGCCCATCCGGACCAGTAGGTCGAACATGATGCGTTTGCGCTCGGGGCTCATCGGGTCGATGAGCGCCTGGTTGCCGTCCCGTAGGTCGACGGCGCACCAGCGAGGAGCCTGGGTGATGCGTTTCGACGGCCAGGTGCGATCCGGCAGGTCGACAGCGAAGGCTTCGTGGTAGGGGCGATATCTGTGGGTCGGCATCGATGACGCCGACTGGGTGTTCTTCACGGTGTTGGGTGCTCTCTCGCTCGGTCTCGGTCAGCCAAAGACGGACTCCGCGACGAGTTGGGCCTGGGTCAGGACTAGCCGCGGCGGCTAAGGAGGAGCGGTCCGCGGAGCATGCGAAGACGATACCACCGTTCACAACGGGAGCGGCCGTCGCGAAAAATCAGGAGAAACGTCACCGGCTGGCCGACAGCCCAGGCCGGCTGGCGCGCGCGCCGACACATCTCCTGAGTTTTCGCGGTCGGCTGTCGAAGGGGGCGGG
>JBEANR010000170.1:0-4388 GCA_041165365.1 Actinomycetota bacterium
GAAGAGACTGCCGGCCACCTCCCACGAGAGCGAGGCGGGCTTGGCGACCAGGTTGCGCGCGGGAACGACGATGAAGGTGGCGTGCGCACCCATCGTGGTGTGGCCGAGCACCTCCGACCCGCGTGCGAAGCTCGACACCCCGGCTCCGACCCCGACCACGATGCCGGCGAAGTCGCTGCCCTGACCCACCGGGAACTCGAGATCGAGTTCGTCGCGGTACCGCCCCTCGCGCACGAAGTCCTCGACGTGGTTGATGCCAGCGGCCATCACCTCGACGAGCACCTCGCCCTCTCCGGGCGTCGGGCGATCGACGTCGACGATCTCGAGAGTCTCGGCTCCTCCGTAGCCGGTGATACGGACGGCGCGGGCGTTCTTGGTGCGGAGTGGGCTCATACGCTCATCTTGCGCCGACGACATCCGTTCGACAACAACTTCGTCGGCTCTTCGCCCGATCGCAGGCGGCATGCAGGCCGTTCTGCCACAGTGGGCGGCACGTTCTGACGAAGGAGAGCACCATGGGATTCCTCGATCGACTACTCGGCCGCGACGAGCCGGGCGCCACTGCGGCATCGGCTCCGCCCCCGCCGCGACCTTCCGCACAGCCTCAACGCTCTGCCGACGAGATCGCCGTGGAGCGCTACCGCTATCTGCTGCGGACCGCCCCGCCCGAGACCATCGAACAGGTGCACACCGAGGCCTTCACCACGCTGACCCCCGAGCAGCGCGATCTGCTGTTCCGCCAGCTGAGCGAGAACGCCTCGGCGGGGGAGGGGCCCACGGATGCCGCCCCGGCCTCGCTCGCGCGCGCCGCCACGCGAGCCGAGCTGCGGCAGCCCGGCACCCTCGAGCGCTCCTTCTCCGGAGACGGGCAGAATCAGGGCAATCAGGGTCGGGCTCAGGGTGGCATGGGCTTCGGATCGATGGTCGGGGGCTCGTTGCTCGGCACCGTCGCGGGGTACGTGATCGGATCGGCCCTGGTCAGCGCGTTCCTGCCGAACGACCTCGGCGGTGACGCGTCCGCCGACGGCTCAGCAGACGGCGCCGGTGCCGACGGAGGATCGGAGGCGGGCGACGCCGGGGGTGCCGACGCAGGGGGTGCTGACGCCGCGGGCGTAGACGCCGCGGGTGCCGACGCCGGTGGCGGATACGACGGCGGTGGGTTCGACGGTGGCGGATTCGACGGTGGCGGTTTCGGAGGCGGCGACTTCGGCGGCGGGTTCGACGGCGGATTCTGATCATCCGGGCGACTCTGTCCGCCCCGGTGGATCGGGGCCCGGCAGGGGCGAGACCGGCAGATCGGCCCGTGTCGGATCCGGGTCCGTCGTGCCGACAGCGGCGCCGATAGGGCAGTCTGGATCGATGGCTTCCCTCTATCGTCCCCGCCGCGGCCGCTGGCTCGCCGGTGTCTGCGCTGCCATCGCTCTCGGTCTGGGCTGGAGCCCGACCCTGGTGCGGGTGCTCTGGATCATTCTGAGCTTCATCCCGGGCCCGCTCTGGGTCGCCTACGTGGTGCTCTGGGTGATCATCCCGGTCGAGAAGTGACCGGCACTCGATGACCGCGGTGCTGCGCGAATTCCTGCGGGGCGAATTCGCACCCGGCGACATTGACGACCTGTGCCGTCTCAACAACGACGCGATGCCGGCGGTGCCCTTCACGGGCGCCGACGAGATGGCGGCGCTCGTCGGCCTCGCCACGCACTGTCTCGGGGTGATCGACGACGGTCGCCTGGCCGCCTTCCTGATCGCCCTCGGTCCTGGAATCGCCTACGACAGCGAGAACTACCGCTGGTTCGAGGGGCGCGGTGCGCAGCACCTGTACGTCGACAGGATCGTGGTGGACGCCGCGGCCCGCAGCGCCGGGCTCGGTCGCCGTCTGTACGCCGAGGTGTTCGCGCTCGCCCGTGCGGAAGGACTCGCCGAGGTGACCTGCGAGGTGAACGTCGACCCGCCGAATCCGCGCTCCCTCGCGTTCCACGCGAGGCTCGGATTCGAGGAGGTCGGTCGGCAACGCACCAAGGGTGGCTCTGTAGAGGTGGCGCTGCTCGCGGCATCCGTGCCGTCGGGCGGTCACACCGAGCGCGGGTCCCGTCCGGTCACGGCGAGCAACCTCCATTCCAGGGGGGCGTCGTCGGGCAGCGGAACGGGGGAGGCATAGAGCCCGCTCGCGGCCAGGGTCTCCTCCTGCGGCTCGAAGACCGACCAGACGGCCGCCACCAGGTCGTCGTCGAGGTGTTCGTCCGCTCCGGTCGCGCGCGCGAGATCCCAAGCGTGGATCGCGACGTCGCTCGTCTGCTCGCGAAGGTAGTGCGGCATCGTCACGACGTCGTACGACAACCGCACCGTCGCGGAGTGGTCCGCTGCTGCCCACGCCGCGGAGGCGGCCAGGGAGTGCAGCCGCCATTCGGCCCTCAGGTCGTCGCCGAGCGCACCGATCTCACTCGCCGCCTGCGAGGTCGATCGCCCCGCGAGAAGCTGAGGCACCCATTGCTGCTCCTCGACCACGTGACGCACGAGGTCGCGCACGCTCCACTCGGTGTCGGGGGTCGGGGCGTCCCAGTCGGTGACCGCGGCGAGTCGACCGCCGAATTCGCGATGCGCCTGCCGCTGCAGTGCGATCCAATCGAATCCTGTGTCGTCGGTCATGCGAGGCTCCCTCTCGGTGGTGTCCCGACTCAGGTGCACCATGTTGTCGGGTGCCGTCCCGTCAACCGTACGGGTCTGCGGCCCGTTCCGGTCGAGACGCGACGTCCACGCTGTCGGAGGTCGTACCCTGCGGGTACTCTGCGGGCATGAGGACGACCGTGGTGGGTATCGGGCTGTTCGCCTCCGCGTTCAGCCCGGTGCTGGTGGCGATCGCACTGGTGACCCAGCCCTTCGAGACGATCGCGGCCGACGTCGCGCTCGTGGTGGTCTGCGCCGCGCCGGCTCTGCTCGTAGGCGTCACTCTGAGGTCGGCCCGCCGACTGCAAGACAGCCGGGTGCGGTTTCTCAAGGTGCGCAGAGTCGACCGCGACGTGCTCACGTTCCTCGCGTCGTTCGTGCTGCCGATCTCGGCGGCCTTCCTCGCCGAAGACGCCGCGAAGTGGGCGGCGACGGGGGTGCTGCTCGTGTTGCTCCTCACCGTCTATCTGCGCGCGCAGCTGTTTCAACTCAACCCGGTGCTCACCCTCCTCGGATTCCGGGCGTTCGAGGTCGAGAGCGAGCGCGGCATCGTCACGATCGTGCTCAGCCGACGGCGATCCCTCCCCGAGGGCTCGGTTCTCGCCCGTCGCTTCAGCGACGAGCTCTACATCGATTTCGAGAGGCAGTGATGAAGGCGGATCAGGCCAGACGTCCCCTCGAGGAGGCGTTGACCGCGCTGACTCGACCAGAGGCGCAGAGCGCGCTCGCGACCTTCCTGGTGCGAGGCACGTCTCTCGCGGAGGGGGTGCTCTCGAGGGTCGATTTCGAAGCGGATGTCGCGGCCGAGGTCGTCGTCGACGTGCTTGCCTTCGCGGCATCCCTCGCCGACCGGGAGTTGGTGCCCTACGACCCCTCGTACCAGGTGTCGAGCGCACAGGCCCTGGTCGACGATCTCGCGCAGGCCGCCGATCTCGCGGGCCTGCAGACCCGGGTGGACGGCGGCGGTGTGGCCCTCGACACCGCCGGGGAGGACCCGGCACCCGTCGCTGCGATGGCCCATCGGGTGGATTCGGCCTCCGGCGCAGCGGTCACGGTCTGGCGCGTCAAGGGGCCGGGCATCGCGACCAAGAGGCCGACGGGCATCCGGATCCTGGTGCCGCGCTCGGGGGTGTACGAGAGGGTCACCGACGAGCTGGTGTACTACCAGCCGCGGTTCGACGCGCTCGTCGTCGACGACGTGGTGTTCGTGACGGCGCCGAGCACTCTTCAGCGGGCGTTGGGCTCGCCGGAACGGGCGAGGGCGATGGCCCGCGCGGTCTTCGCCGCGGCCACCCGGAGCGTCGACATCGAGGGCGCGGCAGACCTGCGCGACGCCGTCGGCTCGGATCCGGCGATGATCGCCAAGATGGCGCAACTGAGCCGAACCCTCGACGCCGATCCCGGGTACGCCGCACTGCTGACCACGCGCAACCTGCTCGACTTCCTCGACGCGAACCCGCAGATCCCGATCGCGACAGCGGGAGAGGGGCAGGCTCGACATCTCGTGTTCGAGCCGTCACCGCAGACCCGTTACCTCATCCCGAAGGCCCTGGCGGACGATTTCCTCCGTTCAGAGCTCACCGACAGGCGCTACGAGGCGGGCTCGAAGCAGCGGATCGAGTGAGGGGCACCTCGTTCAGCGGGGGGTACCCGACACCCGCGCCCGCCGTGCCCGCATCGACCATCGGGCACTCGCGACCAGGAGCCCGACGCCCGTGCCGATCGTC
>JBEANR010000171.1:0-10055 GCA_041165365.1 Actinomycetota bacterium
CTCGGGCCGAGAGACACCGAGCACGCCCGCACTGGTGCGGCTTCCGGGACGGTACTCCGGTTGCGCCAAAGGGTCCCGTCGGGTGGCGAGAGACGGCAGCTCGGAGCGCTCCGGCAGCGGATCGATCTTCGCCGTCTTCCGCGCGATCCGCATGCGCTTCTCGTCGTACGGGTTGAGCCCTCGACGCGTGTCGACGAGCCACACGCCGGTCACCCTGTCGTGCCATCCGCGACCGCGTCCATCCGGATCGAAGGTCGGGGTGAGCAGGATGAGTGTCGGGCCGACGCCCGGCACGACGCCGGACGCCATGACGAGGAGGTAGCGCAACAGTACGGCGCCCATGCCGGGCCGCTCGAGTGTGCGCACATTCACGCTGCGGATGCCCGTGACGACCTTTCCGACGGTGAGCCCTCTGCGCCCGTGGAGCACCAGTTGCACGATGACGAACACGAGCGAGAGCACCACGCTGACGGCGGCCGTGACGATGCCGAGCACGAAGTCGGGATGATTGACGAACCCGTAGGCCGAGATCGAGCCCGACGCGAGTTTGAGCAGTAGCGGAACCGCGCCGAGCCACAGTGGGAGCTGGAGAACGATCCAGATCGCAGCGTCGCAGGCGAGCGACAGGGTACGACGACCGAAGGGTGCGCGCACCAGACCGACCGCAGCGGCGTAGGCCGGATCGGGACGACCCGCGGCATCGACACCCTCGACGGCCTTCTCCCGCTCGTCGATCTCCCAGATCATGGGCGAACGGTCGTGCCGGGAATGTGCGGAGGGAACTGTTCCGAGTCGAGCGCGCTGACGGACTCAGCTCGAATCCCGCTCACTGGAAGGCCACAATCCGCCTCGAGCTCACAGCCGGTACGCGCCCGACTCGAAGTCAGCAAGATTCCTTCGCGTGTAGTCAATCCTCGAATCAAAGTAATCCTCGAACGACGAAAAGGCGTTGAGAATGCCCGACGGACCGAGAGTGAGCACTTGACGGGTCACTCGTCCGTCGACAACCGGCATCGCGGCATATTGCGGCATCTCGAGGTCCACGGCGATGGGCAGCAGCGTGGCGGATGAGTAACCCTGAGCGAGGGCCTGTGGGGGCGCCGAGTCAATCCATTCCGTGAACACGTCCCGGTGTTCTCCGGACGCAAGCTGCTCGACGCTCAGTAGGTCCTGCGTTTCGAGGAACGCTCTCCAGCCGTTGGCAGCCTCGAGGAACGAGCGATGGCCGGGGTCCAGGACTAGTCCCGTGTTTTCCTCATACGCGTCCAGCCGATCCGATTCTGCAGCCACCGCCGGGATCGTGTAGGGGAAGATCCGATCGACATCGACAACGGCGATCTGCTCTTTCACACGCACCAGCTCTACGATCTTCGTTGGCCAGTGGGTCATCGTTCCCTCACAATGAAGATCGTTGGGTCGTGCCCTACCGGGTAGCGATTGACCTGTCCGGCGAGGCTGGAGTTGACACGGCTAGTGTAGTCGCCCCACCCAGGCGGCCTTCCCTGGCCGACCCATGTGGAGTCGGGGACGTGCGCGGCGACGCCCTGATACGGCGTTCCCGCGTCGCGTGCGCGAATCCGTTCCAGGCGGGCTTCGCGAGTGGCTTCACGCGCGACCTCTTCGGCCGTGCTCACGCGACCGGTGTCCGATAGTAAGCCGTCAGCGAGATACTGATTGCTGCGGTTCACATAGTCGTGATACTGGGCGACTTCCTCGGGCGTCGCCCCGTCGATGACGGTGAAGATGACCGGGCCGTCTCCGGTCGGATTGGGGACCTGCTGGCCATGAACAGGCGCTCCGGGGCCGTCGTAGTTGTCGAGGTTGTCGACCTTGCCCTTGAAGAGGTCGATCTGGTCGATGTGATTCGAGGTCAGTTGGGGCAGTCTGGTGTCGGCGTGGCGGGCACCCCGGATCGCTGCTTCGGACAGGCTGTCGAAGATCGGTCTGAACTTGCCCGCCATGGTCAGTCTCCTCCGAAATTCAGGGCCGAGAACTCGGCGAAGAAGGTCGACGTGACGGTCTGGATGTCGTCGCCGTGCACTTTCATGTCGGCCTGCGCCTGATCCAGGGCGTCCAGATCGGCCTGGAACTGGTCCGAGTCCCCGACGGTGGCCTCCACCATCGGCGCGTCCAGCACCGCGTCGACCAATGCCGGGAGTTGCTCTCCGAGGGGCTCCACCACCATCGGCAGCAACTGCTCCAGCAACTGCTCCACCGCGATGTCCACCACCGCGTTCAACAGTCTTTTTTTGATGAGCAGCATCGGTCCGGCACCCACCGCCGTGATCGGATTGGTCAGCATCGCCATCAACGCGATCATCGTCGTCGTGACATCGACGATCACTTTGATCTTCACCGCGAAGATCGCCTCCGCCCCGACATCCATCGCCGTCGCCGCCGGCGGCATCAGATCCACCAGCTTCTGCAGATTCTGCGACCGGTTCGTGTTCCACGCGCTCACATACGCCGGACCCGCCTGCCCCACCAACGCCGACGCGAGATCACCGTTGACCTTCCGGTCGACCGCCTGAATCGCCGTCTCCAGATCCGACCCGTAGTGACGCAACAGATCCGCGCCCTTGCGCACCTCGTCCTCGTCGACGTCGGGCCACTCGAACCCCAACTTCTCCATCACCCACACCAGCTCGTTCGGCAACATCATCCCCACGACAGCACCACCTCCACTCATGACACTACGAACGCAGCCCAGAATCGACCATGGGCAGCACTCCCCATGCGTCTACGCGGTCACCGATCCCGCGCAGAGCGTCGGACTCGATGCGATCGACCCATCCGAAGGGGTCGCGAAGCGACATGGTGGTCGAGCCGGAAACGACATCGCGCACCACAGGGAACGCCCGCGTGCTCTAGATCGGATCGGGAGCGAGACCGTGTCGGTCAGTCGGGGTACATCGCCAGCGACCGTCGCGCCCTCTCGACCTGGCGGAGCTTGAGCAGGACATACTCGAGCGCCTCGGATTCGCTGACGAAGGAACGGACGGTGGACTCGACCGGCCAGGCCCGCTCGCTCGTCAGGTACACCTTCAATGTCGCATCATCGCGCTCGAGAACGACCGCGTCGGGTCGCCGTGCACCGTACAGGACCGGGGAGCCCAGATGCTCGGCACCTACGATCTCCATCAGTTCATCGACGTTCATCGTCAGACCTCCCTGATCATTCCCATGATATCCAACAGCTTCACGCTGACCGGCAGGAGATCCTGCGTCGCACCTCCGGGCGTATCCCACGCGGGGATGGCCGCCGCCTCGCCGCGGGTGACCGAGCCCAGGTCGCCCACATCAAGTCCGTAGGCCGCCAGCTGGTCATCGACCGTGGCCCGGGCCTGATCATCTAGTCCGTCGTACACCGATTGCACGTCGGCAGGCGAATAAACCCATTCGTACTGGTGGTACGCGTTCGGGTTCTCCTGATAAGGCAGGGACCTACTGTCGTAAGAAAAGGGACCCCCCTCAGGTACTGGCGAGACGAATCGACCCCCCGGGTGGCCGAAACGGTCGAAGCGGTCCCCCGACTGGGGAACGTGCTCCTGCGTGATCGGAGTGCCGTCCTCGTCGAGTCGGAACCCATCGTGCGGCGCGTGAGACCAGTCGATGTTCCCCTCCGCGTCCAGCGTCTCGGGCCGTGGAGCCTGCGTGTCGGCGCCACCGTCCGGGCGGGGCCTCGGCCTGCTCGGGCTGCCGGGGCCGTCGTAGACGTCGAGATCTCGGGTCTTGCCCTTGAAGAGGTCGATCTGGTCGCTGTGGTTGCTGGTCAGTTGGGGCAGTCTGGTGTCGGCGTGGCGGGCACCCCGCACGGCGGCTTCGGAGAGGCTCTCGAAAATAGGCTTGAATCTGTCGGCCATGGTCAGTCCCCTCCGAAGTTCAGTGCGGAGAATTCAGTGAAGAACGTGGATGTCACGGTCTGAATGTCGTCGCCGTGAATCTTCATATCCGCCTGCGCCTGATCCAATGCCTCCAGGTCCGCCTGGAACTCGTCGGAATCACCCGCGGTCGCCTCGACCATCGGTGCGTCCAGGATGGCGTCGATCACCGCGGGCAACTGCTCTCCCAGCGGCTCCACCACCATCGGCAGCAACTGCTCCAGCAACTGCTCCACCGCGATGTCGACCACAGCGTTGAGCAGTCTCTTCTTGATCAGCAGCATGGGACCTGCACCCACCGCCGTGATCGGATTCGTCAGCATCGCCACCAGTGCGATCATCGTCGTGGTCACATCGGCGATCACCTTGATCTTGAGCGCGAAGATCGCTTCAGCCCCGACATCCATCGCCGTCGCCGCCGGCGGCATCAGATCCACCAGCTTCTGCAGATTCTGCGACCGGTTCGTGTTCCACGCGCTCACATACGCCGGACCCGCCTGCCCCACCAGAGCCGACGCGAGATCACCGTTGACCTTCCGATCGACCGCCTGGATCGCCGTCTCCAGATCCGACCCGAAATGGCGCAACAGCACCGCGCCCTTGCGCACCTCGTCTTCGTCGATATCCGGCCACTCGAACCCCAGCTTCTCCATCACCCAGACAAGCTCGTTCGGCAACATCATCCCCACGACAGCACCACCTCCACCCACGAACCTACGGACGCACCCCACGACCGACCATGGGCAGCACTCCCCATCACCATCGAGCGCGGTGCCGCTCCCGTGAGCGCTTCTCGAGGCCGCCGGTCATCCTAGCCATACCCCCTGCACTGGGGAATGGCGGCGACACCGTGTACCCCGTTGACTAGGCGCACGGACCCGGGGAACGGGGTCCGCCGACCAACACGCCCGACGAACCCGAAGCATCGTCGCGCGTCGAGCCCGAGGGGGATCGAAGTGGCTTACCTGACCGACATCCTCATCGTGCGTGGCATCCTGCCCATCGAACACCTGGACAAGATCTCCGCCGATGAAGACGATGAGGCGTCGATCCGTGCGCTCGTCGACCAGGGGGTCGTGACCGAACTCCAGTTCGCCTCGGCCCGGGCTGAGAAGCTCGCCCTGCCGTTCGTCGAGCTCGTCGACTATCCGGTGGACCGCATCGCGGTGGGCATGGTGCCCGCCGCGGTATGCCGTCGCTACACCGTGCTGCCGATCGCGATGAAGGACGACAGGCTCGTCGTCGCCATGGTCGATCCCGGCAACGTCTTCGCCATCGACGATCTGCGCTCCGCCGCGCGCATGTCGATCAGTCCCGTCGTCGCCGAACGCGGCGACCTGCTCACCGCCCTCGATCGCTACCACCGCGCCGACGGCGAGCTCAACGACCTGACCACCGCTCTCGAAGAGGAGAGCGCGGCATCCGAGGTCGAAGAGTCGATGGATGTGGATGACGACGTTCCGATCGTCAGATTCGTGAACCTCATCGTCAGCCAGGCCATCCAAGACCGCGCCTCCGACATCCACATCGAGCCGGCGGAGAAGGACCTGCGGGTGCGCTACCGCATCGACGGGGTGCTGCACGAGATGCAGCACGCGCCCAAGACCATCCAGAACGGCGTGATCTCACGCCTCAAGATCATGAGCGACATCGACATCGCCGAGCGCCGCAAGCCCCAGGACGGCCGCATGTCGGTCATGCACGCCGGTCGCAAGATCGACCTCCGCGTCGCCACCCTGCCGACGGTGTGGGGCGAGAAGATCGTCATGCGCATCCTCGACAACTCCGAGTCCGACATGAAGCTCTCCGACCTCGGACTTCTCGAGCGCAACGCCGAGGCGTTCCGCCAGTCGTATACGAAGCCGTACGGCATGATCCTGGTCACCGGTCCCACGGGCTCTGGCAAGTCCACCACGCTCTACACGACGCTTCACACCGTCGCCCGCCCCGAGATCAACGTCATCACCGTCGAAGACCCGGTGGAGTATCGGATGCCCGGCATCAACCAGGTGCAGGTGAACCCCAAGGCGGGGCTGACGTTCGCGAGCGCACTGCGGTCCATCCTCCGCTCCGACCCCGACGTCGTGCTGCTCGGTGAGATCCGCGACCACGAGACGGCGCAGATCTCGATCGAGGCCGCCCTCACCGGCCACCTCGTGCTCTCCACCCTGCACACCAACGACGCGCCGAGCGCCGTCACCCGGCTCACCGAGATGGACATCGAACCGTTCCTCGTCGGCTCCGCCCTCGACTGCGTGGTCGCCCAGCGACTCGCCCGCCGGCTGTGCGACCGGTGCAAGGAGCAGTACCGCCCCGAGATCTCCGACCTGCAGCTGATGCGTCTGCCGCTCGTGCCCGGGGAGCCGGCGCCGATCATCCATCGTCCGGTCGGATGCTCGACCTGCTCGAACACCGGATACCGCGGCCGACTGGCGCTGCACGAGGTCATGCTCGTCACCGAGGAGATCGAGCGTCACGCGGTCGCCCGCTCGGCCAGCGCCGACATCATGCGCACCGCCAGAGAGCAGGGCATGCTCACCCTCCGCGAAGACGGATGGGCGAAGGTCAGGCTCGGACACACCTCGATCGAGGAGATCATGCGCGTCGTGGCGTGACCACGGCGGAGCGATCTCCACCACCAACCATCGCGCCGGGGGGCGCACAGAACACAGCAGGGGGAACACACATGGACAAGCCGATCTACGAGATCCCGATCGTCGAAAGCGTCGGGCTGCGACCGCGCATCCGTGAGCGGGCGAATGATGCTCCGGCCGAGGTGCAGGATGCCACGGAGGCGTTCGCCGCGTTCGGGTCGTCGGGTGCCGGGTATCCGGCGCCGGGGCCGCTCGCAGCTCCCGCGGTCGCATCCGCTGTGGACGCGTCGACCGTGGCCGCTCCTACCGTCGCCGTGCCGAGCGTCGCCGTGCCGACCGTCTCCTTCGCCGCTCCGACCGGAGCCCCGGTGGCCGTGCCGGTCTACGCCGCTCCGACCGGGTCGCCCGTGGAGCCCGACATCCAGATCCTGCCGCCGGTCAGTCGTGCCGCGCGCCCCGCCGCGGCGTTCGAGGAGGAGTTCGACGAAGACGAGCCGATCCTCGCCCCGGCGACGGCCGACCGCGCGCTCATCGACGCGCTCAGCGAGGTGCTGCGCACCCGGGCATCCGACCTTCACCTCACCTCGAACGCTCCGCCGATGCTGCGGGTCGACGGCGGCCTCCGCCCCATCGAGGGTTCCGAGATCTGGGACACCGAGCGCGTGCGCGGCGCCCTGTACTCGCTGCTCACCGACCACCAGAAGGCCATCTTCGAGAAAGAGCTCGAGCTCGACTTCGCCTACACGGTCACCGCGAACGCTCGCTTCCGTGTCAACTTCTACCAGCAGCGCAGCGCGGTCGGAGCGGCGTTCCGCATCATCCCCACCGAGATCAAGACGCTGAAAGACCTCGGCGTGCCCGACACCGTCTCGGAGTTCTCGAAGCTCGCGCGCGGACTCGTTCTCGTCACGGGTCCGACCGGATCGGGCAAGTCGACCACCCTCGCCGCGCTCATCGACCTCGTGAACCGCACCCGTGCCGATCACATCGTGACCGTCGAAGACCCGATCGAGTTCATGCACAACAACCACCGGTCGCTCGTCAATCAGCGTGAGGTCGGGCACGATACGCACAGCTTCGCCGCGGCGCTCAAGCACGTGCTGCGGCAGGACCCCGACGTCATCCTCGTCGGCGAGCTCCGCGACCTCGAGACGATCTCCGTGGCTCTGACCGCGGCGGAGACAGGACACCTCGTGTTCGCCACCCTGCATACCCAGGATGCCGCGCAGACCATCGACCGCGTGATCGATGTGTTCCCGCCCCACCAGCAGGGCCAGGTGCGGGCGCAGCTCGCGGCCACCCTGCAGGGTGTCGTCTGTCAGACCCTCGTGAAAAGGGCGAGCGGCAAGGGTCGAGTCGTCGCCACCGAGGTGCTCGTGACCACTCCCGCCGTCGCCAACCTCGTGCGCGAGGGAAAGACCTATCAGATCGCCTCCGCGATGCAGGCGGGTCGCGACCTCGGCATGTACACGATGGACCAGCACCTCGCCGAACTCGTCGACTCGGGCACCATCACCTATTCCGCCGGGCTCGACAAGGCGCATGACGTCGAGGGCTTCAAGAGACTCGTGCACCGGGAGGATCCGGGGGCCGGGTCCGCCACCAACAACATGTCGGCGGGCATGGACTTCGGTGACAGCTACTCCTCCGCTCCCGTTGCTGGAAGGACCATCTGATGGCCACGACACTGACCTACGCCTACAAGGGACGCGACTCCTCCGGCAAGATCGTCAAGGGCAAGGTGGATGCCGCGAACGAGTCGCAGGTCGCGTCACGACTGCGCACCATGGGGGTCTCGCCGACCTCGATCACCGAGGCTCCTGCCGGCACCGGCCTCAATATGGAGATCAACTTCGGCGCTCTCGGCGGCGGCAGCGTCGGCATGAAGGACATCGCGATCATGAGCCGCCAGATGGCGACGATGATCTCTGCCGGCCTGTCGCTGCTGCGGTGTCTCACGATCCTCACGGAGCAGACCGAGAACAAGAAGCTCGGGATCATCCTCAATGTGGTGAGGAACGACGTCGAGACCGGGCTGTCGTTGTCGGATGCGATGTCGAAGCATCCGAACGATTTCCCGCCGCTCATGCTCAGCCTGATCCGGGCGGGGGAGACGGGCGGATTCCTCGAGGGCGCCCTCGAGTCCATCGCCAACAACTACGAGGCCGAGCTCAAGCTCATCGGCACCATCAAGTCCGCGCTCACCTACCCGGTGGTCGTGCTGATCATGGCCATCCTCGCGGTGTTCGGCATGCTGATCTTCATCGTGCCGATCTTCCAGAAGATGTTCGAAGACCTCGGCAGTCAACTGCCGCTGCCCACGCAGATTCTGGTGATCCTGTCGAGCGCGATGGTCTACATCGTGCCAGTCGTCGTGGTCGGCGGCGTCGCCTTCATGATCTGGTGGCGCAAGAACAAGAACAGCGAGAAGGTGCGCTCGGTCGTCGATCCTCTGAAGCTCAAACTGCCCGTATTCGGTGGGTTGCTCAAGAAGGTCGCGATCGCCAGGTTCACGCGCAACTTCGGCACCATGATGGCGTCCGGCGTACCGATCCTGCGCTCGCTGACCATCGTGGGCGCGACATCCGGCAACTGGGTCATCGAGCAGTCGCTCGTCAAGGTGCAGGAGTCCGTGCGGCAGGGAGCGTCGATCGCGGAGCCCCTCGCGCAGGAGCCCGTGTTCCCGTCGATGGTGACGCAGATGATCTCGGTCGGTGAGGACTCGGGGGCTCTCGAGGCGATGCTGGGCAAGATCAGCGACTTCTACGACCAGGAGGTCGAGTCGACCACCGAGCAGCTCACGGCCCTCATCGAGCCCCTGATGATCGCCTTCATCGGTGTCGTCATCGGCGGGATGATCGTGGCGCTGTACATGCCCGTCTTCAGCATCTTCGATCAGATCAAGTAAGGGGCGCAGCGTGCATGCCGAGAACCCATCATCTTGGGTGAGAGAGCCGCGCGATCGCGGATTCACCCTCGTCGAGTTGCTGGTGGTTGTCTTGATCATCGGCATTCTCGCCGCCGTCGCCATTCCCGGGTACCTGTCCCAGCGCGAGAGCGCATGGGTCGCAGCAGTCAAGAACGATGTGCATGGCGCTGCGGTCGCGGCTGAGCATTTCGGAGCGCGGCACGACGGGAGCTACGGGGGCCTGACGGCCGGCAAGCTCGATGAGTACGGGTTCGAGGGGAGCGAGGGCGTCGTGATCGAGGTCACCACTGCCGGTTCGACCTTCGAACTCAGTGCGACGAACGTTCATCTCGGGTCATCTCGGGTGTGGACCTACTCGAGTGAGGACGGCGTCATCACCGGGTGACCCCGCGCACCGTCGACGGGCGCCAAGACCATCTGGTCTCAGCGCCCGCTGTTCATTCCCGACCCTCGAAATGGGGGAAGAATTCCTGGTAAACCCCCTATTCGTGGGATTTACCGGAACTCGACTTCACTGAATGATGAACGTGGGGGGTCAAACAACTTGGGGGCCACCTGTCCACTGCATCACCTCATCGACAGGAAGAAACATCATCATGATCAACACTGCAAAGAACATCATCGCCAAGCGGCGTGAGGAGCAGGGCGACG
>JBEANR010000172.1:0-4923 GCA_041165365.1 Actinomycetota bacterium
CCGCACCGGTCCCTGAGCCCGTCGAAGGGCCCGAACCCGTCGCGGAGGCCAGCGCCTGCCTCACCGCCCCCTTGCGACAGCCGGTGAGCACGACCCAGTGTCCGTCGGCCCTCGCGGCGAGCTCGTCGAGATCGTAGACGGGTCGCCCCTTCTCACCCCCGGCGAGTTGGGCCGCGGTGATCGCCGCCGCGAGCCGGTGATACCCCTCCTCGCGTCGGGCGAGCACCACGAGGTGGGTGCCCTCGGGCTCGGCGACCCCCAGTTGCGGCGAAGTCAGTCCGAGCGAGAGCTCGGCCCCGAAGACCGTGAGGATCTGCGGGTAGGCCTCCGCCGTCTCCGCCATGCGCACGATGCCGTAGAGGCCGTCGTGATCGGTGAGCCCGAGGGCATGCAGGCCGAGCCTCTGGGCCTCCTCCAGGAGCTCCTCCGGGGAGGAGGCCCCGTCGAGGAAACTGAAGGTGGAGTGGGTGTGCAGTTCGGCGTAGGGGATCGTCGTGCCCGGTTGCGGTGTCTCGAGCGCGATCGGCGTGTAAGGCTGCCGCTTGGCCGACCACGCTGGGCTGTCTCCGCCGTCCGCCCCCGAGGGGCGACCGCCTGGGCGGCGGACATCCGAGAGGGCGCGCTCGAACTCCGACCAGGTGACGGGCGGGTTGCTCCAGCCCATCAGCGGGTCTCGGGCTCTGCCGTTGATCGAGAGCGGGTCTCGACAGGCTCGACCAGCGGAGTGTGCGGATTCTGCGGAGAGCGGGTCTCGACAGGCTCGACCAGCGGAATGTGCGGATTCTGCGGAGAGCGGGTCTCGACAAGCTCGACCAGCGGAATGTGCGGATTCTGCGGAGAGCGGGTCTCGACAAGCTCGACCAGCGGAGTGGCAGGCTCGACCAGCGGAGTGGCCGACTCGACCTCGGGCGGGTTCAACTCACCCCAGGCGATCTCGAAGATGAGCCATTCGTGTTCCGAACATCCCATGGTCAGTCGTACCTCGCTTCGGCCCACCAGTCGCCGCCGTCGAGCACGAGCAGCCAGGCCATCCCGTTCTCGTCGACCACCTGGAATCTGCTGCTGCGCACCGCGCTCTCGGCGCTCCACCAGCGTTCATCGACCGGCCACGGGCCCGCCCACGCGGTGATGGGGCGCACGGATCCGCCCGCATCCGATCCGCGCAGCCCCGACCCGCCGAATCCATGAGGACCGAAACCCGCTGGGGCGCCGGAGAGGGTTCCCCGCTCATCGATCGTGACCGGGCTGCCGTCGGCGGAGACGACGGAGACCGGATACCGTGCCTCGAACACCGTCGACGGGGCGGGATCGGGCAACCGACCGGCCCAGGGTTGCCCCGAGTCCCGTTCCGCTGTCGGCCGGTCTCCCCAGGCGACCAGGGTGCGCCGGTCGGCGAGACTGCGCCCGCCGCCGACGATCGCGGTCAGCACCCCCTCGTGCCCGAGCATGCTCTGCACCCTCGAGAGCCCGTGGTGGATGCGCTCGTCGGCCGCGGTGCCCCAGAGCCCCTGCTCGTGATTGCCGATGGCGTCGACGCTCTCGGGGATGACCCTGATGTAGCAGATCGGCGAACTCAGACCGGCCTGCACAGCGGCACCCACCCCGCCCTGCAGCTGCCAGCGGATGCGGTCGACCACGTCGGCCGCGGTGAACGACCTCGGGTGCAGCCAGGTGCGCTCGGAGGTCTCGCCGGCGTCCGAATCGATCTCCACCCGGATGCTCGTGCAGACGAGCTTCGCCTGCACGATCTGCTCGATGAAGGTGTCGGCGCTCGCCCTGAAGGCGAAGGCGACCTGGTCGACACGGTCGAGGGGCGGCTCGAACTCGATCACGACGTCGAGGTCGCGGGGTGGCTGCCTGGGGATGACCCGCCGCCCGTCGAGACCCGACGCGAGGGCGTGCAGGTGGGCTCCGTGCTGACCGAAGCGGCTCGCGATATCCGTGGCTCCCAGGCTCGCGAACTCGCCGAGGGTGCGGATGCCGAGCCTGAGCAGCAGTGAGACGAGCTGAAGGTCGCCGATCGACTGCACGGGCAGTGGGGCGAGGAACGCGGCAGATCCGCCCTCGTCGACGATCCGGATGCGAGGACGTGTCGCCCCCCGAGCCGCATGCTCGGCGGTGAACGGACCGTCGGCGATACCCACGCGCGAGTCGATGCCGAGGGCGTCGAGGGTGTCGAGCAGCCACAGCGCGGCCTCCTCGTCACTGCCGTAGAACCGGCTGGGACCCCGTGATCGGATCGCGCAGACACCGGGCCTGAGGAGCTGTGCCCCCGGCATGACCTGCTCGATGGCGGTGAGCACGGGCTCGAACGAGCGGATGTCGAGGTCGGCGTCATAGGGCAGCACGGTCAGCTGCGGGCAGCGGGATTGGGCCTCCCTGAGGCGGATGCCGCGCTTCACGCCTTCGGCACGGGCCGCCGCCGAACTCGCGAAGACCTCGCCCTTCTCGATGAGGGCGACGGGGGAGGAGGGGTCGAGGTCGTGAGCGCGCATGGCCGCCGTGACCGGCCAGTCGGGGCACCAGAGCACCATGGTGCGCATGACGCGGTGCAGGGATTCGTGCTGGCGCCCGTGTCGGGTGTCGGGGAGGGCGGTCATCCGGCGAGCCGTTCGGGTCGGGTGAAACGAGTTCGGGTGAGGGGGGTCTCGACAGGCTCGACCAGCGGAAGACTCCGTTGATCAAGTGGTTCTCGCTGATCGAGCGGCCCCCGGTGATCGAGCGTGCCGAGATCCCCACCGACCGCCGCCGGCAACCACGTCGTCATGCTGCGAGGCCTGACTCCCGCCCGCGTCGACACCGTGATGGTGACCTCGCGGGCGGTGAGGTGCCCGTGGCCTGCACCGATGCCGCTCCAGCTGCTGCGCGAGATGCTGAGCATCGCGTCGGTCTGCGGCCACGGCCCCAGAACGATGAGGGTCGAGCCCCGCTGGCGCAGCCGAGCGGCGAGGCGCGCGACGGCGCCGTCACTCGCGGTGCGCGGTGGTTTGACGACCACGACGGTGAGCACGTCGGCGATCGCCGATGTCACCGAGAGCCACTGATCGCCGGGGTGGGGCACGAGCACGAGCCGGTCGAGATCGATGCCGTGACCTGCGGCGGCCTCGACCCCGAACTCGGGCACCCCGACGACACCGCACCACGAGCCTGCCGCCGAAGGTCCGGCGAGCAGCGTCATGAGCAGGGTGGCGGAGCGGTCGACCGAGTAGGCGGCTCCCTGCTGGAGTCCACCGCCGGGGAGCAGCGAGGCGATCGTCGGATGCGTGGGGAGACTGCGCGTGTCGAGTTTGGTGCCCTGCATCTGCCGGATGCGGGACTGCAGGTCTCGAACGCTCAGTCGGGGTGGTTGCGGGGATACCTGCTGGGATGCCTGTGGGGCGAGATCGGACGCAGCCCCGTCGGATGCACCGATGTCCCGCTCCGGAACGTCGTCGACCCAGGTGGGATCGATGAGATCGGCGGAGTGGAGCATCTCCCCATGTTCGAACATACGTTCGATACTGTCAATCGCCACCGACATTCATCGGCGTGTCGCCTGAGGTGCCTGTAGAACCCTTCCGAACCTCGTGAGCCCCTTGTACATGCGAGTGGTCGGTTCAGCACCTTTCTGCGTGTGCAGAGATGCTCAGCCGACCAATCGCACGACGTCGCTCGCGCTGCGCGGCTGAGTGATCACGACGACGGTGAGCACGTCGCTCACCCGTCAGGAGCGAGGGGGCGTCACGCTGAATCTCAGACCGGCGCGTGCGAACCGCTCCGCGCTCCCGGCCCCGAGAGCCAGCGCCGGGGTGATGCACCCGACGCGCCGCGTGCCGGTTCCGTCGGCCACGATGAGGGCGAGCTCAGCGATCATCCGCGCGGTCGCGACGTACCCGGGATGCCCGTCGGCGTCGAGCTGCACGTCCACGCGGCGACGGTCGTCCGAGAGCCCCACGAGATCGAGGCGCCACCGCCAGTCGTCGAGCGCGGGTCCGGTGGGCCCGGTGCCGCTCTGCGGGAGCACCCGTCCGACGACGCGTGCCAGTATCCGGCGGAACGAATACGGCAATCGCCCGCCGGCCACGACGAGCGCCTGCACGGCGGCGATCGCCTCGGCGGCGAGGAGCGCCGGCATCCCGCGCGCACCCGAGAAGCCGCCGAACCGCATCCCGTCGCGGTACCGGAGCGGCATGAAGACCTGATCGATCTCACGACTGTGCAACCAGGAACTGCGGTGGATGACCGGCGGATTGATGAAAGCGGCGGGCACCATCGGGGCGATCACCTGACCCGCGGCGATCCGCGGCCAGAGACGGTTCGGAGAGGCGATCCGGGTGCGCGCCGCATCGACCTCGTCGGTGATCCGGAACGCGACATCGTCGAGCGCCGGGGTCTCCACATCGCCGAGTATGGCGACGATGCTCTGGGCAGTGCCGCCGGAGATGCCGTCGGCCGGACCCGCACCCGGCGCGGCCAGCATCCGGAGCTGCAGGTCCGCCGACACCAGCCGATCAGGTCGCACAGCATCCCGTGCCAGCTCGACGGCGAGATCGGCGGGGAGCGCCTCGAAGCCGGCGGTCTGCACGATCGCGACACCGGCCCGAGAAGCAGTCTCATGCCACCGAGCATCGGTGCGACGGAGGAACTGGGTCTCCGCGGTCAGGTCGACGTAGGAGGTACCCGCTTCGACGCACGCCGTCACGACGGCGTCCCCGTGGAAGCTGTACGGGCCGACCAGGTTGATCAGCACGGAGCCGCGGCGGGCGAAGGACGCTAGGGCCTGATCATCCGTCACGTCGACCTGGAACAGGGTCGGCACGGCCACACCGGTCGAGGAACACTGCCGGCGCACCTTCTCGAGGTCTCGCGCTCCGACCGCGAAGGTCATGTCGAGCTCGGCGGCCCGTTCGGAGAGGTATCTCAGAGTGGCCGCACCGGTGATCC
>JBEANR010000173.1:0-6163 GCA_041165365.1 Actinomycetota bacterium
GAAACCCCCGACCCCGCCGGCTCAGCTCACCTGCGGAGGCGGAGCGCCTCCGTCACGACCGAGAACAGCGTCGTGTTGTCGACCCGGCCCTCGAGCTTTTCCGAGCCTCTGCCATAGGCGAAGATCGGCACGTCGGCACCGGTGTGGTTGCCCGACAGATAGGTCAGCCACAGGCTCGCATCCGGGGACCCGTCCGGCACTCCCGCGGGGTCGTCGGCCGTGCTGAACGTGGCCGGCCCGAAGTTCGTCGCGTTGCCGGCGCCCGCGCCGTTGATGATGCCCGGAGACCTGACGGCGTCCTTCGTCGTCGGCGACGGCCTGCTCGTCGCCGAGTTGTTCGCGGTGTTGCCGCCGTCGACGTTGCCCGGAGGGGTCGCCGCCTCGGAATTCACGAACGTGCCCTTTTCGATGATGTTGAAGCCGGCGCACTCGTGGTCGGCGGTCACGATCACCATCGTGTTGCCGTCCTTTTCAGCGAAATCCATCGCGACGGCGACCGCGTCGTCGAACGCCTTGATCTCCTCGAGAGTCTGCGCGGCGTCGTTCGCGTGCGACCTCTTGTCGATGAGCGCCCCCTCGACCTGCAGGTAGAAGCCCTTGCCGCCCCGGGTGTTCTTCGCCGCGAGCAGCGAGAGCGCCTTCGTCGTCATCTCGGGGAGCGACGGCTCGGCGGCCTGAACCGCGGTCGGGTTCTCGCGCTTGAACTTCTCGATCGTGAGGTTGCCCGTGTTGAACAGTCCGAACACCTTCGAGCCGCTCGCGGCGGCGAGGTCGGTCTCGGTGGCGACCCGCTGGCTTGCGGGGGAGCCGAGCACGGCGTACCCCTGCTTCTTCAGCGCCTCCTCGTCCGCGGCGTCGAACCTGCTGAGCCCACCACCGAGGATCACATCGGCGGTGCCGTTGCGCGCGATCTGATCGGCGATCGGGGTGACACGGATGTCGGATGTCGGCAGCGCGGAGCCAGTGATCGCCAGATCCTGACAGCTGGCCTCCGAGTACACGGGCCCCTGGCATCCGCGGGCGAGAGCGTGGCTCATCTGCCCGGCCGGGGTCGCGTCAGTGATCTCCGCGGTCGAGACGTTGCCCGTGCGATATCCCGCCTTGTGGGCCAGTTCCATGACCGTCGGTGTGATCGCGCCCTTGGCGTCGACGCCCAGGGCGGCGTTGTACGTTTTGACGCCCGACGCCCAGGCCGTGGCGGCCGAAGCCGAGTCGGTGACGAGGTTGGGCACGAAGTCGGCGGCCCCGGGCTGCCCCGAGTTCTTCTGCACTGCGTACGTGCTGACCAGTCCGTGCGCGGGCAGCTGCTCCATGGCCAAGGAGCCGGCGGCGCCGTAGAACCGCTCTCGTCCGGCGGCGACATGGGTGACGCCCATGCCGTCTCCGAGCAGATAGATGACGTTCTTGACCGAACCGCGTCGCTCCGACTGATCGCCCTGCGATCGGTCGCCCTGCGCGGCGGTGGCACTCGCGGCGCCGATCCCGGCGAGTGCGGCGGTGGCGATGAGAGTGGCGATCATCGCGACACTCACCCCCGGTTGTGTTCTCTCCATGGCGTGCTCCCTGCAAGGGTCGGTGCGACCGGGCCGGTCATCCTCTCGAGAGTACGAAGAATCGCCTCCGGACCGGGGGCACCGAGGTGTACGGCGGGCGAAGCGCCGATGAACGGCGCGTCTGTGGCAGCTGGAGTGCCGACCATCCGTCCGACCCGGCTCGTCACCGTCGACGGAAGTGAACGCACGATGACGAATCGACCGCGGGTGTGGCCAAAGGGCCGGCGCCGGGTTAGGGTCTGGATTGTGCCCCTGATGGGGGTAGAACGACGCTGTCCACCGCCCCACGAAGGAGCCCCCGTCAGATGAGCACTGCCCCGAGCCGAATCCCGAACCACCGCCGTCCGCGCTGGACGGCGCTCTCCGCCGTCGTCGCCGGAGCTGTGGCCCTCACCGCGGTCGGAGCCTCCCCGGCCATCGCGGCGCCGGTCACCCAGACCATCGCTGCCGTGCAGGGCACCGCGTCGGCGAGCCCGCTCGTCGGCACCACCCAGACCGTCGAGGGCATCGTCACCGCCGACTACCGCGGGGCCAGCGGCTACCAGGGCATCGTCATCCAGACCATCGGGAGTGGCGGGGCCACGGATGCCACCCCCGGCGCCTCCGACGGACTGTTCGTGTTCCTCGGCGACACCCTCCCCACCCCGGCCCTCGGCGACAAGGTCACCGTCACCGGAACAGTCGGGGAGTTCCGCGGACTCACGCAGATCACCGCCACCGCCCCCGGCAGCGTCGAGGTCGTCATCGCGAAGGCCGACGTGCCGGCGGCAGAGCAGATCTCGCCCGCGGTGTTCGACCAGACCGTGGTCGGCGGCGCCCGCGAAGCTCTCGAGAGCCAGCTCGTCAGCCCGACCGGCGAGTTCACCGTCTCGTCGAGCTTCCAGCTGGGCAACTTCGGTTCCCTCTTCCTGACCCCGGGCGACGACGTCGCCGTCAAGAGCACCGAGACCACGGATGCCGGCGACGCCGCGAACACGATCGCCGCCGCCAATCGTGCCGCACGCGTCATCCTCGACGACGGATACAACGCTCAGGTCACGAGCGCTGTACACGTCGGCGACCAGCCCTACTTCTCGAAGGGTGCCGTCGTGCGCACCGGCGACTCGGTCGTGTTCCCGACGCAGCCGTACGTGCTGAGCTACGGCTTCGACGACTGGCGCCTGCAGCCGACCGTCGCCATCACCGACGCGAGCCCCGCCGACTACACGGCGACGTTCACCGTCGAGAACCCCCGCACCACGGCGCCCGCCGAGGTCGGCGGCGACGTCTCGGTCGGAGCGTTCAACGTGCTCAACTACTTCACTACGCTCGTCTCCGAGAACCCGGCAGCGCGTGGCGCGAAGGACGCCGCCGCCTTCGCCATCCAGCGCAGCAAGATCATCAGCGCGATCACCGCCCTCGACACCGATGTCGTCGCGCTCATGGAGATCGAGAACAGCATCAAGTTCGGCAAGCCCGTCGACACCGCCGTCGCCGATCTCGTCGCCGGTCTCAACGCGGCTGCGGGCTCCGATGTCTGGGCGTTCGTGCCGACTCCGGCTGCTCTCGCCACCGCGGAGGCGGTCGCGACGACCGACTTCATCACCAACGCGATGATCTACAAGAAGGCTGCGGCGACCCCGGTGGGCGACAGCTTCACCACCCTCGACGAGACCGTCTGGGGCAATGCGCGCGAGCCCATCGCCCAGACCTTCGATCTCGACGGCAGGATCGTGACCGCGGTCTCGAATCACTTCAAGTCGAAGAGCGGATCGGGTACCGAGCCGACCGACGGCCAGGGCTTCTTCAACGCCGACCGCGTCGCGCAGGCGACCGCGGTGAAGACTCTCGTCGATACGATCACCGCGGACCCGGCAAAGAGCAGCGACGTCGTGCTCCTGGGCGACTTCAACGCCTATTCCGAAGAAGACCCCATCCAGGTGTTCACGGATGCCGGCTACTCCGACCTGCTCGCCGACACCACCGACGATCAGTACACCTATGAGTTCAACGGCGAGCTCGGCTCGCTCGACCACGCCATCGCCACGCCGTCTCTCGCCGAGCGGGTGACCGGGGTGACCGCCTGGACGATCAACTCGCCCGAGTGGAGCGAGCGGGAGTACGCCTTCGCCGCCACCGAGCCTGCGACCCCGTACAGGTCGTCCGACCACGACCCGCTCAAGCTCGGCCTCTCGACGGCAGCGGCGCCCGTGGCCATCGACATCGTCTCGATCAACGACTTCCACGGTCGACTCGAGGCGAGCGCTCCCGCGACCGGCGGCGCCGCTGTCCTCGGCGGCATGGTCGACTCCTACGAGGCCGCGAACCCGAACACCCTGTTCGTGTCGGCCGGTGACTCGATCGGGGCCTCCACGTTCACCTCGTTCATCCAGAACGACGAGCCCACTCTCGACGTGCTGAACTCGATCGGACTCGACGCCACGGCGTTCGGCAACCACGAGTTCGATCAGGGGGCGGATGACGTCGACGGACGCGTCATCCCGAACTCCGACTTCCCGTACCTCGGAGCGAACATCTACCTCAAGGGCACGCAGACCCCCGCCTACGACGAGTACTCCATTCAGGAGGTCGACGGCGTCTCGGTCGGGTTCATCGGCGCGATCACCGAGCAGATGCCGACCCTCGTGAGCCCCGACGGCATCGCCGGTCTCGACTTCGGACCCATCGTGCCTGCGGTGAACAGGGTCGCAACGCAGCTCTCCGACGGCTCGGCCGCGAACGGCGAGGCCGACGTGCTGGTGCTGCTGGTGCACGAGGGTGCGGTGAACGGCGACATCGCGACGGCGACGGATGCCTCGGCCTTCGGCCAGATCGTCACCGGCGCGAGCCCCGAGATCGACGCGATCATCTCGGCGCACACCCACACCGAGTACAACCACCTCATCCCGATCCCCGGCACCGACAAGTCGCGGCCAGTATTGCAGTCCGGTGAGTACGGCGAGGCGTTCGGGCACATCGAGATGTCGGTCGACCCCGATTCGGGCGAGCTTCTGAGCATCTCGTCGGAGCGCCTGCCGCTGTTCGGGGCGTACCCGCCCGACCCGGCGGTCGCGGCGATCGTCGCCGACGCCGTCGCCGTCGCGAGAGTCGAAGGTGCGGTGAAGGTCGGCGACATCACGGCCGACTTCAACCGTGCGGTCGGGCCCACCGGTAGTGAGAACCGCGGGGGCGAGTCATCCCTCGGCAACTTCGTCGCCGACGTGCAGCTCTGGGCCACCGCCGAGAGCGCAGGCAGCGAGATCGCTCTGATGAACCCGGGCGGGCTGCGCGCAGACCTCAAGTTCGCCGCCGGAGCCACCACCCCGGGCGACGGTGCCGGCGTCGTGACCTTCGCCGAGGCGGCAGCGGTGCAGCCGTTCGCCAACACCCTCGTCGCGATGGATCTCACCACCGCCCAGGTGAAGCAGGTGCTCGAGGAGCAGTGGCAGCCGGATGGCGCGACCCGTCCGTTCCTCAAGCTGGGGGTGTCCGACTCGCTCGACTACACCTACGACCCCGCAGCACCGCGGGGCGGGCGCGTCGACGCGATCTACGTCGACGGAGAGCTCGCCGGTGAGGGTGACGTCTTCCGGGTCACGGTGAACTCGTTCCTCGCTTCCGGGGGCGACGGCTTCGCCACCCTCGCGCTGGGCACGAACCGCTCCGACACCGGCAAGATCGACCTGCAGAGCATGGTGGAGTACTTCCAGCAGTTCCCGGTCGAGTCGCCCGAGTTCGCGACCCGCTCCTTCGGGGTCGCGTTGTCGGCGCCCGACGCGGATGGCTACGGTGCCGGCGACGAGGTGACCGTCTCGCTCTCGTCGCTTCTGGTGAGCAACAACGGACCGACCGCAGCCACCGCCGTGGTCTCGCTCGACGGCTCCCAACTCGGCTCGGCGCCCATCGACCCGACGCCGGTGCTCGCCGCCGACGAGGGCGGGCGCGCGACGGTGACCTTCGCGGTTCCGGACGGCGCGGCCGGACCACAGGCGCTCACGGTCACGGTTCCCGAGACCGGAGCGACCGTCCAGGTTCCGATCGAGTTCACCGCAGTCGTTCTTGAGCCGGTCGCGAACGTCGCCCTGCCGACCATCACCGGCTCGGCGCGGGTCGGCCAGACTCTCACCGCCACGCCCGGCACCTGGTCGGTCGACGCTCCGAGCTTCACCTACCAGTGGGAGCGCGACGGTGTGGTCATCGAGGGCGCGACCGCCGCGACGTACACCGCGGTCGGCGACGACGTCGGCGCCGCGGTGACGGTCGTGGTGACCGCCTCCGCAGAGGGCTTCACCCCGGGCACGGCGGAGTCCGCGGCGGTCACCGTGCAGAAGGCGACCTCGACCATCAGCGGCTCGCTGAACCGGTTGCTGTCGTTCGGTGGAAGCAACCTCACCTACACCGCCACGGTGCGGGCCCCCGGTGTGGTGCCGACCGGTGATGTCTACGTCTACGACGGGAGTCGGCGAATCGCGAGTGCCGTGCTGGAGACGGATGACGCGGGGCGGGTCACCATCGCCCTGCCCACGTTGAGCCGGGGCATCCACCTCATCTCCGCCCGCTATGCCGGTGACACGGCGGTGGGTGCGTCGCTCGCGTTCCCGCGGGTCGTGCTGGTCTTCTGACCCCGAGTG
>JBEANR010000174.1:0-6835 GCA_041165365.1 Actinomycetota bacterium
TTCTACCTCGAGCTCTCGACCCGCAACCCCGACAAGTCGGTCGGGTCGGATGAGGCGTGGCAGGTGGCCACCGACACCCTCCGTGAGGTCGCCGAGGAATCCGGTCTCGAGCTCGTCTCCGACCCGGGGGGAGCCGCGTTCTACGGCCCGAAGATCTCCGTGCAGGCGCGCGACGCGATCGGACGCACCTGGCAGCTCTCGACAGTGCAACTCGACTTCACCCAGCCCGAGAGGTTCGACCTGGAGTACACCGCCGCCGACGGCACCCGCCAGCAGCCGATCATGATCCACCGTGCACTGCTCGGATCCGTCGAGCGGTTCTTCGCAATCCTGCTCGAGCACTACGCCGGGGCCTTCCCGGTCTGGCTGTCTCCAGTACAGGTCGTGGGCATCCCGGTCGCCGAGGACTATGCGCCATACCTCGACGACGTCATCGCCAGGCTCCGCGGGCTGGGTGTGCGTGCCGAGGTCGATCACTCGAGCGACAGGATGCCGAAGAAGATCCGCACCCATACCAAGGCGAAGGTGCCGTTCCAGCTCATCGTCGGCGAGGAGGACCGCGCGGCGGGAGCGGTCAGTTTCCGATTCCGCGACGGTACCCAGGAGAACGGGGTGCCCGTCGCCGACGCGATCGCTCGGATCACGGCATCCATCGAGACGAAGGCGCAGGTCTGATGCAGGCAGGCGGAGGCGACCACGACTTCACAGAGTCGTCGGCGCGCCTCGCCGGGGTGCCGGACGCGTTCCAGCGACTGTGGACGCCGCACCGGATGGTCTACATCGAGCAGGGGCAGCCGGCGGATGACGCGTGCCCGTTCTGCACGGCCCCGACGCTGTCCGACGAGGCCGGTCTCATCGTCGCGCGGGGGACCCACGCCTATGTGCTCCTCAACCTGTTCCCCTACAACAGCGGTCATCTGCTCGTCTGCCCGTATCGCCATGTTGCGCTCTATGACGAGGCGACCGAAGACGAGACGGGTGAGATCGCGGCCCTCACACAGACGGCGATGCGCGTCATCCGGCAGGTCTCGCGGAACGACGGATTCAACCTCGGGATGAACCAGGGCGCCGTGGCCGGCGCCGGAATCGCGGCCCATCTGCACCAGCACGTCGTACCGAGGTGGGGGGCGGACGCGAACTTCTTTCCGATCATCGCCCGCACCAAGGCGCTTCCGCAGCTATTGGGCGACGCGAGAGTCGCTCTCGCCACCGCCTGGCCGACGGCGTAGGACCCCCCGGCTGACCGTAGACTGAGGGCATCATGAGCGACACCACCTCAGCCCCCACCACCAGCAGCACACAACTCGGAACCAGCCGCGTCAAGCGCGGTCTCGCCGAGATGCTCAAGGGCGGCGTCATCATGGACGTCGTCAACGCCGAGCAGGCCCGCATCGCCGAGGATTCCGGCGCCGTCGCCGTCATGGCCCTCGAGCGCATCCCCGCTGACATCCGTGCAGAGGGCGGCGTGTCGCGCATGAGCGATCCCGACCTGATCGACGGCATCCGCGAGGTGGTCTCGATCCCGGTGATGGCGAAAGCGCGCATCGGGCATTTCGTCGAGGCGCAGATCCTCGAGGCCCTCGCCGTCGACTACATCGACGAGTCCGAGGTGCTCAGCCCCGCCGACTACGTCAACCACATCGACAAGTGGAAGTTCACCGTGCCGTTCGTGTGCGGCGCGACCGGACTCGGCGAAGCGCTGCGGCGCATCACCGAGGGTGCTGCGATGATCCGATCGAAGGGCGAGGCCGGCACCGGAGACGTCTCCGAGGCGACCAAGCACATCCGCACCATCAAGAAGGAGATCGCGAAGCTCACCTCGATGAGCCCGGACGAGCTCTATGTCGCCGCGAAGGAGCTGCAGGCTCCCTACGATCTCGTCGCCGAGGTCGCCCGCACCGGCAGCCTGCCCGTCGTGCTGTTCACCGCGGGGGGAGTGGCGACGCCGGCGGATGCCGCGATGATGATGCAACTCGGAGCCGACGGCGTCTTCGTCGGCTCGGGCATCTTCAAGTCGGGTAACCCGGTGGCCCGCGCTGCCGCGATCGTGAAGGCGACCACGTTCTTCGACGACCCGGCGGTCATCGCCGACGCGTCGCGCGGCCTGGGTGAGGCGATCGTGGGCATCAACGTCTCAGACCTGCCCGCGCCGCACCGGCTCGCCGAACGTGGCTGGTAGCACCCCTCCCGTCATCGGCGTCCTCGCCCTCCAGGGCGATGTGCGCGAACATCTCGTGGTGCTCGAGCGACTCGGAGCGGACGCGCGGCCCGTGCGGCGGGCATCCGAGCTGGCCGCGGTCGACGGCCTGGTCATCCCGGGGGGCGAGTCGACGGTCATCGACAAGCTCGCTCGCGCGTTCGGGCTCGCCGAACCGATCCGCGCGGCGATCGCCGACGGACTGCCGGTGTACGGCACCTGCGCCGGGCTCATCCTGCTCGCCGATGACCTCGTCGACGGTATCGCGGGCCAGCAGACCTTCGGCGGGCTCGATGCGACCGTACGTCGCAACGCGTTCGGATCACAGGCGGAATCCTTCGAGACCGATCTCGACATCCCCGAGCTCGGATCGGTGCCCGTGCGCGCGGTCTTCATCCGCGCCCCGGTGATCGAGCGGGCCGGACCGGATGTCGCGGTGCTCGCGTCACTCGACGACGGACGGGTCGTCGCCGCCAGACAGGGTGACCTGCTCGGAACGTCGTTCCACCCGGAGATGAACGGCGAGCACCGGTTTCACGAGCTGTTCCTGCGGATGGTGGCGGAGCGGGTCTGAGCCGGTCTGAGCGGGTCTGACTCCGCGTGGGCTCCAGCCTGGCCGAGCGCAGGGGTGTGCGCCCGACCCTGGTGTTCACGCACCGGCTCTCAGCGGGAAGACGGCTTTCGGGGAGAGGCCGCAGAAGACCGCACGACCCCTCACTATGGAATCCATGAAGCTCTACTCCGACTTCCCCGCCGCCCGCAGCACACAGATCACCTCGGATGTGGTCGCAGCAGTGGCCATCACGCTCTCGATCGTCGCCGCGGCCACGGTCCACGCCACGGTCGTGGCGTTCGCCGACTTCGGGCGGCGACTCGAGGGGTCGGGCGACGATTTCCGGGCGACCATGGCGGATGCCGCGGATCGGCTCAGCGACGTGCCACTGGTCGGCGACGGTATCCGCTCGCCCTTCGAGCAGGCCAGCGCGGCCGGGCAGGCGCTCGCCGCGGCAGGGCGCGGCCAGCAGGAGCTCGCCGAGACCACCGCCTTCGTGCTCGCCGTTCTGGTCGCCCTGGTCCCCATCGCGCTGATCCTGCGCGTCTGGCTCCTGCGGCGGATCAGGTTCGCACGGGCCGCAGGGGTGGCCGCGACCCTGGCGCGCAGCGAGGCCGGGATCGACGTGTTGGCGTTCAGGGCGCTGAGCGCTCGCGATCCGAAGACGCTGTTCGCC
Organism: Actinomycetota bacterium; assembly: GCA_041165365.1. GTDB lineage: Bacteria > Actinomycetota > Actinomycetes > Actinomycetales > Microbacteriaceae > Marisediminicola. The sequence continues at coordinate 3,427 of JBEANR010000174.1, forward strand.
GTGCATCCCTCTCCGGTGGATGCCTGGAGACACGGCGACAGGGTGGTGGTGAACGCCCTCGCCGACCTCGCGCTGCGCGACGCGGGGGTGCGATCGCCCGGATCGTCGATTCGTGGGGGATTAAGCTAGCCACCATGTCAGGCCACTCCAAATGGGCGACCACGAAGCACCAGAAGGCGATCAAAGACTCCCGCCGTGCCAAGTCGTTCGCCAAGCTCATCAAGAACATCGAGGTCGCCGCGAAGCTCGGCGGTGCCGATCTCTCGGGCAATCCGACCCTCGTCGACGCCATTCAGAAGGCGAAGAAGACCTCGGTGCCGAACTCGAACATCGATTCCGCGGTCAAGCGCGGCTCCGGTCAGCTCGGTGACGCGGTCGACTACCAGACCATCATGTACGAGGGGTACGCGGCGGGCGGCGTCGCACTGCTCATCGAGTGCCTCACCGATAACAAGAACCGTGCGGCAGCCGACGTGCGCACGGTCATGACCCGCAACGGCGGCACCATGGGAGACCCCGGAAGCGTCGCGTACAACTTCAGTCGCAAGGGCGTGGTCTCGGTCTCCAAGACCGACTCGATCACCGAGGACGACATCCTCGCCGCCGTGCTCGACGCCGGGGCCGAGGAGGTCAACGACCGCGGGGCGGGGTTCGAGATCATCACCGAACCCCACGACATGGTCGCCGCCCGCACCGCACTGCAGGAAGCCGGCATCGAGTACGACTCGGCAGACGTCGAGTTCGTGCCCGGCCTCACCGTCGAGGTCGACGCCGAGACCGCGCGCAAGGTGTTCAGGCTCATCGACGCCCTCGACGACAACGACGACGTGCAGAACGTCTACGGCAACTTCGAGGTGCCGGCGAGCGTGCAGGCCGAGCTCGACGACGAGTAGCCGACGGCGAGACTCCGGTGCAGAACATCCGCGTATTGGGCATCGATCCGGGACTCACACGCTGCGGCGTCGGGATCGTGGATGTCGCGGCCGACCGTTCCGCGGTACTCGTCGACGTCGTCGTGATCCGAACGCCGCCCGAGCTCGCGCTCGAGCGCAGGCTGCTCGCCATCGGCACCGGCATCGACGAACTGCTCGACCGTTGGGCGCCCCACGCCGTCGCTCTGGAGCGGGTGTTCGCGCAGCATAATCTGCGCACGGTGATGGGCACGGCGCAGGCGAGCGGCATCGCTCTCCATGCTGCCGCGCGCCGCGGCCTCGCCGTCGGACTCCACACCCCGTCCGAGGTGAAGGCGGCGATCACCGGCTACGGCGCCGCAGACAAGAAGCAGGTGCAGACGATGGTCGCGCGCGTGCTGGGTCTCACCGAGGTGCCGCGGCCCGCCGATGCCGCCGATGCCCTGGCCATCGCCATCTGCCACGCCTGGAAGAGATCGGGGTCGGGCACGGCGGCATCCGGCACGGTGTCGTCCGGCACGGTGTCGTCCGGCACGGCGGCGAGCACACCGGCGCAGGATGCATGGCGCGCCGCCGAGCGTGCCGCGGCGAGGCCGTCCGGCACTCGTAGGCTGAGCGGATGATCTCCTCGCTCCGCGGCACCGTTCTGGGAGCCTCGGGGTCGACCGTCGTGGTCGAGGTCGGCGGCGTGGGACTCGCCGTCTCGGTGACGCCCCAGGTCGCCCTGTCACTGCGGGTGGGCGCCGAGGCGATCTTCAAGACCGCCCTGATCGTGCGGGAGGACGACCTGTCGCTGTTCGGCTTCCGTGACGAGGCCGAGCTCGCCGTCTTCGACCTGCTGCGCGGGGTCACCGGTGTCGGTCCGAAGTCGGCGATGGGGGTGTTGGCGGTGATGGCTCCCACGGATGTCGCGATCGCGGTCAACCGGGAGGACGACTCCGCGTTCCGTGCGGTGTCGGGCATCGGCCCGAAGACGGCGAAGCTGATCGTGGTGTCGCTCGCCGGAAAACTGCAGGGGTTCGCGGCTCTCGCGCCCGCGTCGAGCAGACAGTCCGCGACATCCATCAGCGACAACGTGCTCGTCGCGCTCGTGGGCCTCGGTTGGTCGGAGAGGGTGGCGGCCCAGGCCGTCGACGAGGCTGTCGCCGAGGCGGGCGCGACCGAGGCGGCGACAGTGCCGGCCCTGCTGCGCATCGCGCTGTCGAGGCTCGGGCCGCAGGGGGCGAAGTGAAGGACGACCGCTCAGCCGCCGACCCCCTCTCGAGCGACCCCGCAGCCGCCATCATCGATCCGACCCCCGAATCGGACGCCGAGCTCGCCTTCGAGGGCGCGCTCCGCCCGAAGTCGCTCGCCGAGTTCGTCGGTCAGTCGAAGGTGCGCGCCCAGTTGCAACTGCTCCTGCGCGCGGCGAGCCTGCAGAATCGCACCCCCGACCACATCCTGCTCGCCGGCCCGCCCGGGCTCGGCAAGACGACCCTCGCGATGATCGTGGCCGAGGAGAGCGGTCGGCCCCTGCGGATGTCGAGCGGCCCGGCCATCCAGCACGCCGGCGACCTCGCGGCGGTGCTGTCGTCGCTCACGCCGGGCGAGATCCTGTTCATCGACGAGATCCACCGCATGGCGCGGTCAGCCGAGGAGATGCTCTACCTCGCGATGGAGGACTTCCGCATCGACATCATGGTCGGCAAGGGGGCGGGTGCGACATCCATCCCGCTCGATCTCGCTCCCTTCACCCTCGTGGGGGCGACGACGCGGTCCGGCCTGCTCCCGAATCCGCTGCGGGACCGGTTCGGATTCACCGCTCACCTCGAGTTCTACTCTGAACCCGAGCTGGAACAGGTTCTGACCCGCGCCGCCGCGCTGCTGGGGCTGCCCGTCGATCGGGAGGCGCTCGCCGAGATCGCGGGCCGGTGTCGAGGCACTCCGCGCATCGCGAATCGACTGCTCAGACGAGTGCGTGATTACGCCCTCGTTCACGGCGGGGGAGCGGGGCTCGACGCCGTGCGCGCCGCACTCGCGCTCTACGACGTCGACGAGCTCGGGCTCGATCGGTTGGACCGCGCGGTGATGGCGATCATCCTCGAGAGGTTCGACGGTGGGCCGGTCGGACTCAACACCCTCGCGGTGTCCGTCGGCGAGGAGGCCGAGACCATCGAGTCGGTCGTGGAGCCCTTCCTGGTCAGGATCGGGCTGCTCACCCGGACACCCAGGGGCCGCGTCGCCTCGCGGTTGGCATGGAAGCACTTCGGGATGTCGCGCAGCGACGGCGCAGCACCCGCGGACGGGTTGTTCGACATCGACGCCTGACCTCAGGCACCGGGTTGCCGACCCGGCCTGCCGGTGCTGGCGCCGCGGGAGTCACCGACGACGCTGGCCTATGATGGTGTCGGCCACGCGGCCTCGGCGCTCTGTCGCCCCACTCGGCCGCCACGACACCGAAGGTTCTCTCCACCATGGATCCCACACTCATCCTGCTCGTCGTCGCCCTCGGCGCCTTC
>JBEANR010000175.1:0-2683 GCA_041165365.1 Actinomycetota bacterium
GGGTCGACATCGCGAGGGTCGCCGACCGCATCCTCGAGACGGCGCACCTCATCGCAGCGTCGGGCGCGCACGTACTGCTGCTCAGCGGTGCCAACCCGAGTCGCCACATCCCGCTCGGCGCGGTCTTTCAGCGCAGGGGGGACCGGCTCGACGAGGCTGTACGCGAGCGCGCTCGAGAGGCCGGTATGACGTTCGTCGACAACTGGGCGGATCGCGAGCTCGCCGACATCCGCTACTGGTCGAGAGACAAGCTGCACCTGAACGCCGCAGGTCACGCCCGAGTCGCCGGGTCGGTGCTATCGGCGCTCCAGGTGCGGATTCCGGATGCCGCTACGGATGGCCCCTCGCAGATCGCTCGCCAACCCACCGCCGAGTATTGGCGCGAGTACGTGCTCCCCTGGATCGGACGCCGGCTCACCGGCCGCTCCTCGGGAGATGGTCGGACGCCGAAGATCGCGGTCCTGACTCCGGTGGATCGGCCCTAGTCCGGCGTCGCTGAGAATTCACGAGGCGCGCGGAACGCCTCCAGCAACCGCTCGACGTCGGGCCAGAGTGTGTCGAGTGCGGCGGCGCGGTCCGGGCTCTCGGCGATCTGCAGTGCCGCCTCGTTGAGGGCGCCGGAGATGAGTGCGGTCGCGCCGGGCACCGAGGCGACCGAGATCACGCCGGCGGCGGCGAGGGTCGTCAGGGCCTCCTCGAGGTGGCGTCCGGATGCCGCGGCATCCTGTCCCCGCCATCGGGCCCATCCGAGCACGGCCGGGGCGTCGATGAGCAGGATGCGCCGGGACCTGTCGTCGAGGGTGGCGCCGAGGAAGGCGCGGCATCCGGCCAGCAGTCCGCTCCAGTCATCGGACTCGCTGTCGGCCGCAGACTCGACCTCCACCGCGACCTGAGCCTGGGAAGCGGCGGCGACGGCCCCGAAGAGTCCCTCCTTGCTGGCGAAGTGGTGGTAGACGGCACCCCTGGTGACACCGGCCTGCGCCGCGATCTGCTCGAGGCCGACGGCGGCATAGCCGCGGTCGGCGAACAGCTCGCGGCTCGCGGCGAGGATGCGGCGTGCGGTGGCCTCGCTCTCGATCAGCGTGGCTCGAGGCATCCAATTCCCTTCCCCTTTTCGTACATCGTGTATGTATAGTAACGAGACAAGTTATACATACACACTGTACCTAAAGGAGTTCACGATGCTGACCAGCCTCTACCCAGTACTCATGACCGAAGATGTGCCTATCGTGTCGACCTTCTTCCGCGATCATTTCGACTTCGAGGTGACCTTCGAGGCCGACTGGTACGTGAGCCTCCGCCGTGACCGGTGGGAACTCGCCATCCTCGACAGCTCGCACTCCACGGTGCCGGAGGCCTATCGCGGGCGATCTGCGGCGGGCATCCTGGTGAACCTCGAGGTGGACGATGTGGATGCCGAGTACCAGCGCCTCATCGTCGACGGACCACTCGAGGCGGTGCTCGCCATCAGATCGGAGAGCTTCGGACAACGCCACTTCATCGTCGCGGCTCCCGACGGGGTACTCGTCGACGTGATCACCCCGATCGAGCCGAGCGCGGAGTTCCTCGAGCAGTTCAGCTGATGCGGTTGCCCGCCGGATCCGCATTCCTCTCGAGCGCCCCACTCCGGCTTGCTCCGACGAGAAACCGTCTCGCCGACATGACCACGACGATGGCCGCAGGGAGCGCGATGGTCCAGCCGACGAAAAGCAGGACTGCCGTCGAGGCCGCGCAAGCGATCATGGCGACCAGTCGGATCGGCCCGCTGAAGGTGCGCGCCGCCGCGCCCGTCGCCGCCACGTAGACGGCGAGGAAGAACGTGGTCGGGATCGCGATGACCGTGACGAACGAGAGAACGTCGAGCCAGAGTCCCCCGAGCAGGAGGACACCCGCAAGGGCGATCGCCTGCGGAATCCGCCGATGTACGGGACGCCTCGAGGTATCCGTCGTGGACCTCGGCGCCAGAAGTGTCGACGCGAGCGCCGCGCCGCCGGTGATGTAGGCGTTCGTGGCAGCGAGGGTGACGACGACGGCCCCGACGGCAGCTACGACCGGTGCGAACCCGTGCAGCGAGAACGCCAGGAGACGAGCGATGGGAACGGTCCCCCCGGCTGCGGATCCGAGAACGGCAACGGTCGTCGCGGCGACGCCGAGGTAGATGATGGTCGTAGCCACGAAGGCGAGCCCGATCACCCGGGGAAGCTGACGCTGGGGATCCCGCAGCCGTGAAGTCAGCGAAGCGACTGCCTCCCACCCGACGAAAGAGAGCATGAGATTCGCCGCGGCACGGCCTATGGACCAGATGCCGTGAGGAGCGAACGAGGCCCAATTCTCCCCTCGGGAGAAGGCGACGGAGCCGAGCACTGCGATGAGGACCATCACCACGAGGGTCCCCACCAGAGACAGCTGCAGCCAGACGGACCCTCTCGCTCCGATGCTCGAAGCCGCTATCACGATCACAAGGAGAAGTCCGGCAGCGACGAGAGCGGTGGTCGTGCCCGCGCCGAAGAAGTCGGCGACATAGTTGCCGCCGATGAGGCAGACCACCGGGGCCCCCGTCACCACACCGGCGAGGAAGCACCATCCGGTCATACGGCCCGCGAGTGGACCGAACGCCTCGGCGACGTACCCCGCCACCCCAGCCGTCGAACCGGAGCGTCTCCCCAGTGCTGCGAAGACGATC
>JBEANR010000176.1:0-30071 GCA_041165365.1 Actinomycetota bacterium
CGCGGCGGCCCGCCCCAGCGCGATCGCTCCCGCAGGAGATTCGCCGACACGCCGCGGTGCGAGGCCGGGGCGACCGGCGTGTCGCCGAGATCTCCTGTCGAACGAGCGGAACGGCAGGGGCGGGGGCACCATCACGGCAGGATGGAGGGATGCCTCCCTGCTCGCCCCTGATCCGCTTGAACGACGGCCACGACATCCCGCAGCTCGGACTCGGCGTCTACAAGATCGACGACGAGCAGGCCACCGACGTGGTGGCGACCGCCATCGACGCCGGCTACCGGCACATCGATACGGCGTCGCTGTACGGCAACGAGGCGGGAGTCGGCGACGGGATGCGCGGCTCCGGCCTGCCCCGCGATGAGCTGTTCGTCACCACCAAGGTCTGGCAGGACGACCAGGGCTACGAGTCGACCCTGCGCGCCTTCGAGCGCAGCAGGAAGCTCCTCGGGCTCGACTACGTCGACCTCTACCTCATCCACTGGCCCGCGCCGAGGCTCGACCGCTACGTCGACACCTGGCGGGCGATGGAGCGGCTACGGTCGGACGGCGTCATCCGCTCGATCGGAGTCTCGAACTTCCACCCACATCACCTCGAGCGTCTCTTCGCCGAGACCGCCGTCGTGCCGGCGATCAACCAGGTGGAGCTGCACCCCTGGCTTCCGCAGGCGGCGACCCGGGCGTTCGACGGACTGCACGACATCGTGACCGAGGCGTGGTCGCCGTTGGCGAGGGGTCGGGTGCTGGATGACACGCTGCTCGCCCACATCGCGGCGAAGCACGGTGTCACGAGCGCTCAGGTGGTCATCCGCTGGCACGTGCAACTCGGGGTGGTGGTCATCCCGAAGTCGGTCAGCGCAGAACGGCTGCGGAGCAACGCCGACGTGTTCGGATTCGAGCTGGATGCCGACGACCTCGCGCAGATCGCGTCGCTCGAGACCGGCGAGCGCACCGGCCTCGACCCGGACGAGAACGGATGACTCGCGCTACCAGCGCGGGTGCACGGACTCCCTGAAGTACCTGTCGTAGAGGGCCGAGATCGCCGGGGAGAAACTGGTGGGAAGGGCATCCGCGGACCCGGCCTCCGCGTTGGAGACGGCCTGCTCGACCGAGCGGGCCCCGGGGATGACCGAGCTCACGCCCTCGAGCTGCGCCACCCAGGCGAGCGCGGCCTGTGGGGTGGTGAGGCCGGTCTGGTCGGCGAGCGCCGCGAACTCCTGCGCGGCGGCGACGCCTTGAGCGAAGTCGACCCCGGAGAAGGTCTCGCCGACGTCGAAGGCCGATCCGTCCCTGTTGTAGTTGCGGTGGTCGTCGGCGGCGAACCTGGTCTCGGCGGTGTAGCGCCCGCTGAGCAGCCCCGAGGCGAGGGGCACCCTGGCGATGATGCCGACCCCCGCGGCGATCGCGGCGGGCAGCACCGCGTCGAGCGGCTTGAGCCTGAACGCGTTCAGGATGATCTGCACGGTCGAGGTGCCGGGGCGCGCGATCGCGGCGAGTGCCTCGTCGCAGGTCTCGACGCTCACCCCGTAGGCGGCGATCGCGCCGGACTGCACGAGCGAGTCGAGGGCGTCGTAGACGGCGTCGGAGGAGAACACCGGCGTCGGCGGGCAGTGCAACTGCACGAGGTCGAGCGTCTCGACGCCGAGGTTGCGCCGCGAGCGGTCGGTCCACCCGGTGAACGCGGCGAGGGTGAAGTTCTCGGGCACCTGCGCCTCGCGCCGGCCCATCTTGGTAGCGACGGTCACGCCGTGGCCGGGGTTGTCGGCCATCCACGCACCGATGGCCGATTCGCTGCGGCCGTCGCCGTAGACATCCGCAGTGTCGAAGAAGGTCACACCGGCGCCTGCTGCGGCGTCGAGGATGGCGCGCGCCGTCGCCGGGTCGACATCGCCCCAGTCGGCGCCGAGCTGCCAGGTGCCGAGCCCGACGACGGAGACGGAACGGCCGGTGCGGCCGAGCGGACGATGGGCGAGAGTGCGACTGCTGTCGCCGGTGCTGTGCATGCCCCCACGCTACAGACCGCGCGTGTCGTGCGACATGACCCGCGCGCGTGACGTGCGCACCAGACGTCTAACGCTTCGGAAACGTTGTCTTTCGGTGCGGCATCCTGGGTCCTACCGTGACAGCATGACCCGATTCCCCGCCGTCGCCGCACTCGTTCTGGTGGCCGCCATCGCCCTCACCGGATGCTCGAACGCCGCCGGCTCCTCAGACAGCACGGCGGAGGCGCCGGCCCGCGAGGGATTGTCCGAGGCGCTGCCACAGGGCGTGCCGGAAGGCGGCGTGACCGGCGCTGCCACGGATGCCGATGACACGCGCTCCGTCATCTCCACCGCCACCCTCTCGGTGACCGTCGACGATCCGATCGCCGCTGCGGATGACGCGATCGTGCTGGTCGAGCGGGCGGGCGGGCGTGTCGACAACCGCTCGGAAGCCCCCGCCACCGACGACCTCGGGCGCACCTCCTCCCTCGTGGTGCGCGTGCCGGCGACCGACCTGACCGAGTTCCTCTCCGCGGTGAAGGAGCTCGGCGAGACCGAGTACGAGACCATCACCTCGACCGATGTGACCGCACAGACGACGGACCTCGAATCGCGCATCAGCGCGCTCGACACCTCGGTGACGCGACTTCTCGACCTCCTCTCGCGGGCGACGGACACCGGCGATCTGATCGAGCTCGAGACCGCTCTCTCCACCCGCCAGGCTGAACTGGAGAGCCTGCGTGCACAGCAGCGGGGTCTGGCCGACCAGGTGGCACTCGCGACGGTCTCGGTGGACTTCGGCACGGATGCGACGGCGCCGGTCGACAGGCCGCAGGACTTCTTCAGCGGTCTCGTGCTCGGTTCGGAGGCTCTGGCGGCGTTCTTCGGAGCCCTCCTGATCGGTGCGGGGGTGGTGCTGCCCTGGCTCATCGTGCCCGCCATGATGGGGACCGTGCTGGTCGTGGTGCTGCGCCGCCGGGGCGCGCGGCGACGCTCGGCCGAGGGCCCCGCGGCGGATCCGGCGGCGGCCCGCGCCGTGCCGTCCGCTGCTCCCACGACTGCACCGCCCGGCACCGGCTCCACGACAATGGAGGGATGACCTCCACCAACTGGGCGGGCAACCTCGCCTTCGCCGCTGCGGCCCCCCACGAGCCGACCTCGATCCCCGAGTTGCAGCGGCTGGTGGCCCGTTCCAGGTCTTTGAGGGCGCTCGGCAGCCGCCACTCCTTCAACGCCATCGCCGACGGCGCGGAGCAGGTCTCGGTGGCCAGGCTCGCTCGCGAGCTGGTCATCGACGCGGAGGCGTCGACGGTCACCGTCAGCGCCGGCGCGCGGTACGGCGACTTCGTCGAGCAGCTCGATGCAGCCGGATGGGCCCTGCACAACCTCGCCTCCCTCCCCCACATCTCCGTGGCCGGGGCGATCTCCACGGGCACGCACGGTTCCGGAGACGTGAACGGATCTCTCGCGACCGCGGTGTCCGCCATCGAGTTCGTAGCGGCGGACGGCACCCTCCTCACGATGTCGCGGTCCGACCCGGAGTTCGCCGGGATGGTGGTGTCACTGGGCATGATCGGCGTGCTCACCCGCGTCACGCTCGACATCCAACCGACGTTCCTCATGCGGCAGGACGTGTTCGAGCGCCTCCCCTGGTCGGTCGTCTACGACGGCCTCGACGCCATCACCTCGAGCGCCTACAGCGTGAGCCAGTTCACGAGGTGGGGGCCGGAGGGCGTCACCCAGGCCTGGCTGAAGTCCCGGATGGATGCCGTCGGCCCGGCCGTCTCGTCCGGTGCTCTCCCCGGGGGCACGAGGGCCGACAGGCCGCTGCATCCGCTCCCCGGCGGACCGGCGTCGACCACCACCGAGCAGGGCGGTCTCGCGGGACCCTGGTGGAATCGGCTCCCGCACTTCAGGCTCGAGTTCACGCCCAGCAACGGCGAGGAGCTGCAGACCGAGTACCTCGTGCCCCGCGAGAACGTGCTCGAAGCCCTCGACGCGGTCCGCGCACTCGCGCCGAGGTTCGTCGAGCACCTGTTCGTCAGCGAGCTGCGCACGGTCGCGGCCGACGATCTGTGGCTCAGCCCGAGCCACGGCACCGGGTGCGTGGGCATCCATTTCACCTGGCTGCGCAACGTTCCAGAGGTGCGCGGCATCCTGCCCGCCCTCGACGACGCCCTGAACCCGCTCGGCGGCCGGCCCCACTGGGGCAAGCTGTTCGAGACCGACCCCGCGCGCCTCGCCGCCCTCTACCCGCGGATGGACGACTTCCGCGCCCTGGTGACGCGTCTGGACCCGAGTGGGACGTTCCGCAACCGTGCGGTGACGGAGTGGCTCGGACTGTGAGGCGCTCACGGGCGAGTGGCGACGGGAGCCTTTTCCGACCTCGGCGAATCCGGCGGTCGAGGCGCAGCGGGAACGACGAAAGCCACCCCGCGAGGTGGCTTTCGAGTGCCGCTGGTGGACCCTAGGAGATTCGAACTCCTGACCTCCTCGATGCGAACGAGGCGCGCTACCAACTGCGCCAAGGGCCCCTGCGGTTGACAACATTACAGGATGCGGATGCCGCGTTCCGACCGGTGTGGCCCTCTCACCTGCGACCGGCACCACCCCTCACCGACGAGTGGAGTCTGGGCGGATTCGCCCACTCGTCGGCGAGGAAATGCTGCTCGAGCGCACGCGGGAGAGCATTTTCTCATTGATGAGGCGCTGATGAGAGGAGTCCTGCCAGCCCCGATTGCCCGGGCTCAGACCGCCCGACGCCGCCGCAGCACGGCATCGAGGTCGGTCACGGTGGAGTCCGCGGCGTCGACGAACCCCATGGTCGCGAACCGGCTCGGCGCGGCGGGAGCTGCGGCGGCGGGAGCTGCGGCGGCGGGAGCGAGAGCGGGCGTCGCCGGACGGATGGGCGTGACCTTCTCGGCACGCTCCCGCTCGCGCAGCATCCGCTCTGCCCGTTCGGCCTCGGCGAGCAGTCGGTCACGTTCCTGCTGGGCAGCCGCCTCGGACACGATGGGCTGCACCGGCGGCCTCGAGAGGTAGAGGGGCTTCGGGATGGGCACCGGCGTCCAGGAGCTCCGCGCAGCCGGGGCGTCGGCGACCGCCGGGGTCTCCGTCACGACGCGTCGGGGTGCCGCCGGCCGCGAGCGCAGTTCGCGCATCAGGGCGGTGCGGCGGCGACCGGCCGCGGCCAGTACGGTCAGCAGCAGCACGGATGCCACGCCCGCGGCCACTCCGCCGCCGACGACCATCGGCGCGACAGCGACAGGTAGCACGGAGACAGGCAGCACGGCGTTCGGCACCAGGAGGCCGGAGGCGACCACCAGCATCGACACGAGCAACACTCCCGACGTGGCGGCCCGCGACCGCCGCAGTCGGCGAGCCGCGACCGAGGTGCGCAGAACCTCGCTCGCGACAGACGGCCGCAGCGTGGCGAGGGTGCGCGCGGCATCCCGGCGCATCATCGCCTCACGCGCACGGTGGATGGCGCGTTGCCGCTGCTCGGCCTGGTGCAGCATCCTCTGCTGAACGGCGACGGCGCGCGCGCTCGATTCGAGATGCACCTGCTCGGGCACCTCGGCGGTCTCGGCCATGATGCGGAGTGTCTGCTGCAGACGCACGGCGTTGCGCTCGGTGGAGAGGTACTCCCGACGGCGGAACCACGTCGGGATCAGATAGACGAGCCAGAGCACGGCGGCGAGGGCGATGACGACACTCGACCCCAGGCCTTCCAGCTGCATGGGCTCCACGGTAGGCGCGGGAGCCGTCGGGGTTGAGGATTAGCGAAGGTGTGTCCGTGCGAGCATCCGTCAGATCCACCGCGGCGCGCCTCCCCGGGGGTCGCGTCAGCGCGCGCCGCCGAGCCGGAGCTCGGTGGCGGCGGCGACCCTGTCGATCTCGGGGATCACCGCATTCGCGGCGGGCACCCGCCCGTCGAGCCACCGTCGCAGCACCCCTGTAGGCAGCTCCTCGACGACGAGAGCGAAGCAGAAATGGTCGCGCCAATCGCCGTTGATGTGGATGTAACGGCGCCGGAGTCCCTCGTACCGGAACCCGAGCTTGTCGACCACCCGCAGCGACGCCTCGTTCTCGGGCCGGATGCAGATCTCCATCCGGTGCAGCCCCGCCTGGAAGAAGCAGTAGTCGGTAGCGAGCGCGACCGCCGTCGGCGTGACGCCCCTGCCGGCGAACCTCTCCGAGACCCAGTACCCGATGGTGGCCGACCCGAGCGATCCGTAGGTGATCGACGACACGTTGAGCTGGCCGGCGAAGCGCCCGTCGACCTCGATCACGAACGGCAGTCCGAGACCTGCGCGGGCATTCGCCTGGAGACTGCGGATACTCGCGCGGGTATCGAACGAGAGCGGGCCGTGGGGGTTGGTCGCCTCCCACTTGCGCAGCCACCCCCGGTTGTCGAGAAGCTCGCGCTCAAGCTGGCGGGAATCGCGCAACCTGATCGGTCGGACGGCGACCGCACCCTCGCGCAGAGTCGGGACAGCAACCGCCATGCCGCTCAGTCTAAGTGGCCGTCCGCCGCGCTCCAGTTGGGGCGACGCTGCCGGGAACAGGACCGATCACGACTGTCGGCCCGGCGGCGAACGTCGACGCCGACCAGCCTCAGTCGAGGTCTGCGGCGAACTGCTTGAGCCACGGACGCAGGTCTGGCCCGAGGTCGTCGCGGTCGACCGCGAGCTGCACGATCGCCTTGATGTAGTCGAGTCGATCCCCGGTGTCGTACCGACGACCGCGGAATACCACGCCGTACACCCCGCCGGTCCACTCCGGTGCGCCGGCCATCTTCTCGAGCGCGTCCGTGAGCTGGATCTCCCCACCCTTGCCCGGCGCGGTCTTCTCGAGCACGTCGAACACCTCGGGGCGCAGCACGTAGCGACCGATGATGGCGTAGTTCGAGGGGGCGGTGCCCGGCGCAGGCTTCTCGACGAGCCCGGTGATCCGCACCACATCGTCGGTGTCCGTCGCCTCGACCGTCGCGACACCGTACATGTGCGCCACCGCCGGATCGACCTCGAGCAGGGCGACGATGCTCGCGTTGCGCTTGCTCTGCTCCGCGATCATCCGCGTGAGCAGGGTGTCCCGCTCGTCGATGATGTCGTCGCCGAGCAGCACGGCGAACGGCTCGCGCCCGACGTGCATCTTGGCTCGGAGCACGGCGTGACCGAGGCCCTTCGGGTCGCCCTGGCGCACGTAGTGCATGTCGGCGAGATCGGTGGAGTAGTTCACCTTCTGCAGACGGTCGGTGTCGCCCTTCTTGGCGAGGGTGGCCTCGAGTTCGCCGACTCGGTCGAAGTGGTTCTCGAGGGCGTTCTTGTTGCGACCGGTGATCATCAGCACGTCGTGGAGTCCGGCGGCGACGGCCTCCTCCACCACGTACTGGATGGCCGGTTTGTCGACGACCGGGAGCATCTCCTTGGGCATCGCCTTGGTCGCGGGGAGGAATCTGGTGCCGAGTCCCGCGGCGGGGATGACGGCTTTGGTGATCAGTGTGGCCATGCGCACAGGCTATCGCGACCGGGGTTTCCGGCAGATGAACGTGACGCCACGCCTAGGATGATGCCATGACCGGTGACGTCAGCCACCAGAAGCGGGCTCTGCGCGCCGAACTGCGCGAGCACCGCCGGCAGTCGTCGGACCGCGAGCGCCAGCGCGCGACCGCCGCCATCACCGCACACCTCGTGGACCTGGCGTCCGGACTCGGCGTCAAGTCCGTCGCCGCCTACCTCGGTGTGACCGGCGAGCCCGACGTGCAGCCCTTCGTCGACTGGGCGGTGAGCCGCGGCATCCGCGTGCTCATGCCGGTCTCCCGCGACGACGGTCTGCTCGACTGGGTGGTGACCTCGGGCGAGGGCGCCGTCGAGGGGTTGTTCGGCTGGCCGGAGCCCCGGGGCGAGCTGCTCGGCCCGATCGCGATCAACGACGTAGACCTCATCGTGGTGCCCGCGGCCACCGTCGACAGGACGGGGATGCGCATGGGCTGGGGCCGTGGCTATTTCGACCGCACCCTCGGATCGATGGAGAAGTGCCCGCCCGTCTATGCTGTGATCTTCGACAGCGAGCTGGTCGACTCCGTGCCCAGCGAGGTCCACGACAAGCGTGTCGACGGTGTGGTCACCCCGAGCGCGGTCGTCACATTCTGACCATCGGCGGCGTCGCGAGCGTCACCGCCCGGTGATGCTCCGCACCCGTCCAGCCCGCCACCCAGCATCATCCGGAGGATCGCCATGCCCACCTACTCCTACCGCTGCACGGAGTGCTCGAACGCCTTCGATATCCAGCAGGCCTTCACCGACGACTCGCTCTCGGAGTGCCCGGCGTGCGGTGGGCGGCTGCGCAAGGTGTTCGGTGTCGTCGGCGTGAGCTTCACGGGCTCGGGGTTCTACCGCAACGACTCCAGGGCTCCACAGAAGACCGAGGGCGGGTCGGACGGATCGAGCGGATCGGATGCCGGTGGCCGCACCGGTTCGGACGCCACGGGCTCCTCCGGCTCGACCACCCCGGGCGGGGCGGGATCGGGAAGCTCCGGGTCTGAGGGTGGCTCACGCAATACGAGTGGTGGCGGGGAGAAATCCTCTGGCGGTGGTTCCTCCGAGTCCGCTAAGGTCGGGGCGAAACCGGCCACGGCAGCCCCCTCTGCCGCCTCCACGAGTTAGGACCCGCCATGCTCAAGGGCTTCAAAGAATTCATCCTCCGCGGCAATGTCATCGATCTGGCCGTGGCGGTGGTCATCGGCGCCGCGTTCACCGCGATCGTGACGACGCTGGTCGAGTCGATCTTCAATCCCATCATCGGAGCGATCTTCAACGCCTCCGACCTGAAGAAGTCCCTGATCGTCGAGATTCCGACCGCCGGCGGTGAGACCGCACAACTGCTCTTCGGCGCGGTGATCGCCGCGATCATCCAGTTCCTGCTCATCGCCGCAGTGGTGTACTTCGTGTTCGTCGTGCCGATCAATCACATGATGAAGACGGCGTTCGCCAAGCAGAAGGCCGCGGAGACCGCGACCCCGGAGGATGTGCCGCCCACGCAGGAGGAACTGCTCATCCAGATCCGCGACCTGCTCGCCGGCCGCCCGTCGCCCGAGGGCGACCACACGCTCTCCGGCACCGCGACCGACGGCGGGTCGGGCAAGCACGCCTGACACCCGCTCCCGCCTACCCGCGCCCGCCCACCCACCTGCCCGCTCCCACCCACCTGCCCGCGCCCACCCGCGAAACCCGAGTAGTCGCCCGTAACAAGGCCGCGAAAGAACCACAAATCCGGGCTCGGCGACTCGATGTGGTGTGTGCAGGGAGGGTCTGCGGGCGGGGCGGTCTGCGGGTGGGGCGAGCGCGGACGGGGCGGCTGCGGACGGGGCGGTTGCGGACGGGGCGGTTGCGGACGGGTGCGGGTGCAGGGCGCGAACGGGTGCGGGCGCGGGGCGCGCACGGGTGCGGCGTCAGCCCCAGTGCGGCGGCTTGTCGGCCCGGAGCCTGTCGTCGTTCTCGTCGTCGATGTGCCGCGGCGGTTCGCCGACGGGATGCGGGTCCGACCCGGTGACGGCCTCGGTGGTGACCCGCCGTCTGCGCCGGGGAGTCGCCTCGGCTCGATGACGCGGCGCCGCATCATCCCGAGCAGTCTCGCTCGCGGTCGTCTCGTTCGCAGGCTCCACTAGCCGACGACGGTGATCGGTTCGGTGCGCGGTGTCGCGGGCGGGGTCGCGCCGAGCATCTCGGCGATGCGGTCGGCGACGGCGTCCGGGTCGCTGAAGAGCTCGAAGGCGTGCACCCGCAGATAGTGCCAACCGAGTCGTCTCAGCATCTCCGGGCGCAGTCTGAGCGACTCGCGCAGACTCGGGTTCTCACCGGGTCCACCGACGAAGGTCGAGTCGGTCTCAATGGCGAGGCACATGCCGCCGTGCGCCGTGACGAGTCCGAGCTTGCCGCGGTGCTGCAGCGCGACGCGCAACCCCCGCACGGCGAGTCGCCTTGAGAGGTCGACGAGCATCGGTTCGGCGGTGTCGTCGCCGGTCGGCGCCGACCTCTTCTCCCCCACCTCCGAGAGGATGTCGGCCAGGGCGACGGCGCCGTACTTCATGCGTCCGCCGTCGAGATCGTCCGGCCCGAAGCAGGTGACGATGGCCATCGAGCGCCGCGCCCTGGTCATCGCTGCCGCGAGCAGTCGTTCGCCGCCGGGATGGCCGAGCGCTCCGAAGTCCGACAGCACCCTCCCGTGTGGAGTGCGGCCGTAGCCGATCGAGAACACCACCCGGTCACGGCTCTCGGCGACAGCCTGGTCGATGGTCAGCACGGTGAAGGGCTCGGTGCGGTCGCTGAGGATGAAGTCATTGAGCTCGGGGCGATGCGAGATCGCCGACAACACGGCCTGCTGCACCCTGATCACGTGCTTCGCGCTCGCCGTGATCACCATCAGTGATTCCTTGGGGCGGTGCACGGCGTGGTCGACGACGAGTTCGACGACGCGGGCGACCTCGGCGTCGGTGCTCTCGACGGCTCCGGAATCGGCGTCCGGTAGGCCTGTGCCGTTCTCGACGAAGTCCAGACGCAGACTCGGATGCCCGAGGAAGCTGCCTGCCCACGGCATCGAGTGGATGCGGCCGCCGTAGAACCGGCGGTTGACGAGCTCGGCGAGATCCTCGCCACCTGCGCGGTAGCTCCTGGTGAGGGAGAGGGTGGGCAGCAGCGACGAGAGCCTCGCGAGCACGGAGTCGGCGTGCGAGTCATCCAGTCCCGGCTGCTCGTCTGCACCGCGCCGCACGGTGTCCCGCTCGAAGTCGTCGGGGATGGAGGTGCGGAACGGGGCGGGCGTCTGTGTGACGGGGTCTCCGAACGCGACGATCTGGCGGGCGCGCCGGAGGGATCCGACCGCCTCGGCGAGCGTGATGGCACCGGCGTCGACGATCACCACGGTGTCGAACGGCATCGTGTCGGTGATCGTGTCGACCTCGTACGGCGACGCGAGCCACACCGGGGCGACGGCCCGGGAGAGGTGCGGAGCGGTCTGCTGCAGCGTGTCCGCGTCGATCACCGAGGTGCGCAGAGCCGATTTGAGGGCCTCGGCCTCATCGGGCCAGTCGACGAGTCCGATCTTCCAGTTCTCGGCGAGCTGCCAGCCGAGCAGCTGGGCCCCGGCGGAGGCGTGCGCCTCATCGACGAGCCTGAAGTCCGCCTCGAGTCTGTCGAGCACCGACGTGTTCGCCCCGAGCAGGGCGCGATCGGCCTCGAGCAGGCTGTCGAGCGCCGATCTCCACCAGGCGAGTTCGAGTTCGCTGCCGACCTGGTCGGCGGGCACGTGCCGTGAGGCGAGGTCGGCGAGCAGTCCGTCGAGTTCGAGCGACCGGAGCATCTGACGGATCTCGGCCCGCTCCTGCAGGTTGTGCAGCACGTCGGACTCCTCCGACAGCGCGGCAAGCCTGTGCCCGAGTTCGGCGATGGGAAGACCGACGAGCTTCTCGCTCTCGACGGCCACGCCGAGCGGGCGGTCGAGCGCGGCGAGATCCTGCTCGACCTGCTGCCAGGCGACCTGCACGTCGGCGATGCCGACCGGGATCTCGGGCGGAGTGCCCGCGGCGACGAACCGCTGCCACAGGATGCGCTGCTGCTGGATGCGGGCGAGGTTGCCGTGCAGGTCGGCGACGTGCACCCCGGGGCGCACGTACTCCTTCGCGAGCCTGCGCAGTCGTCTGCGGTTGGCTCCGGACATCTCGGGGGACTCGCGGCGGGGCGCGGTCGCCGCGACGAGCTCGCTGAGCGACCTGTCGAAGACGACGGGAAGGAACCTGTCGAGGGTGTCGCGGATGTCGGTGAGCAGTCGCAGATACGCGCCGAGCTGGGTGATGCTGTCGAACGGGCGCATCCTCGTCGAAGCGAGGAGTTCACCGGCCCTGACGAGCAGTCGCGGCAGGTCGGCCTCGTGCAGGCGGCGGGCGAGGGCCTGGGCTCCCCCCGCCTCCTCACTCGTGGCGAAGACCGCGCCGTACCAGGGCGAATCGCCGGGTCCGTACTTGAACTCGCCGAGGGTCGCGGCCTGCACCATGGCGTCGGCCGCGGCATCCCTGCTTCCGGCGAGACTCTCGACTGATCGACGACCTAGCCGCACCGACGTCGACGGCGCGCCGGGCAGCAGGGCCAGCCTCGAGAGCTCGGTGAGGCAGTCGAGCACGGAGACGCCGAGGTCAGGGTCGGTTCTCGCGATGGCGCCCCGGTAGTCGAGGAGCACCCTGCGCAGCCTGACCAGGGCCTCGTCGACGTCGGCGACCTGTGGCTGTTTCGCCTTCTCGTTGCGGGTGATCGAGCGGATGAGGTCGCGGCGGAGGGTGCCGGGGGCGACCGCGAACCCGGGCAGCCCGATGTCGGTGAGGCGCGAGTGCACGCCGTGCAGTGACGCGCGACGCGGGCTCACGATGAGCACCCTCTTGTTCTGCGCGACGAGCGAGCCGACGGCGTTGACGATGGTCTGGGTTCCCCCCGTGCCCGGCAGGGTCTTGACCACGACCGAATTGCCCGCCGCGATCTGGGCGACGACGTTCTCCTGCTCGGCATCGGCGTCGAGCAACAGGGTGTCGGTCTCGGGCGGGCGGGTGTCCTGATGCTGGGCGACGACGGGGGCCGCGCCCTGCTCGACCTTCCACCGGGCGTTGGCGTTGCCGGCGAGAGCGTCGAGCACCGGATGCTCGAGGTCGGCGGCGTCGGCGACCATGCGGTTCGCGACATCGGCGAACGACGACACCACGAGCCTCGGCTGCACGTTGAACCACTCGAGATGCGAGGTGAGCCCGCGCAGCCTGTCGATCACCGGATTCGGCTTGAACGACCCGTCGGACTCGGCGAGCGCCGCGAACGCTTCGGCGTCGAGCTCGATCTGGAACTGCTCGGAGAGTGCTCTCGACAGCTCGGGGTTGAGGTGGGCGGCTCCGCGCAGTCTCAACTCGAAGTCGCGGCCGTACCGGCGGATGGCGAGGGGGCGCAGCAGTACCGGGCCGCGGTGGTCGACGGCCTCGAACTGCCACTCGGCGATACCGATGCCAAGGAACACCGAGTCGATGCCGCGGGCGTTCGACAGCTCGACCCCCTTCGAGGTGATCGCTGCGGCGGCTCCCTTCGCGGCCCTGAGCGCGAGGTCGTCGCGGATGAGGCTCGACAGCAGCGTCGACTTGCCGGTGATGAACCGGGCGAGGCCGCCGGGGTGCGTGGTGCTGAGTTCGATGCGGGTGCGGGGGGCGTCGACGAAGTGCAGCAGAGGCGACCGGCCGCCGACGAGGGCGAGTTCGGCGCGCCATCCATCTCTCGCGGGGTCGGCGACGTTCCCGAGCCGATAGCTCGGGTCACCCACACTGAGCGCGTGAGGTGAGGTCACCTGACGGTCGGCGTGGATGGTGTCGTTCTCGGAATCGGACAGGAAGTCCTCCGCGTCTGCTCTTCTGTCTACTCGCCACACAGGCACACCTTAAGCGGGAGCCCGCCACAGGGCCGTGACCCCGCGGGGAGTTTCGCCGGACCGGGTCGCGTATCGGCCTCCCTCCGGCCGCCCGTCGTACGATGACCAGCATGCCCCGCCTGCCTGGACCGAGTATGGGTGTGCCCGCCGCACCTTCCGACGCGGTCGTCGGAACCGGACTCGCGCTCGCGACGGTCGGGATCGTGTTCGCGCTGCTGCTCGTGATCGGATTCGCGGTGCTCCTGCGTCGCGGCAGGGCGGCCCGCCGCGCCCCGGGCCGGGCACTCGACGACCTCGGCGTGCGGGCGGACATCGCGCTGGTGCGCCTCGACGATCTCGCCACCGAGAGCGCGGACGAGGTGGCGTTCGCCCAGGCCCAATTCGGCGATGCCCGCGTCGTCGAGCTGACTGCGGCACTGACCGCGGCCCGCAGCACCCTCGCATCGGCCTTCGCGCTCAAGCAGCGACTCGACGACGCCGTGCCGGACTCCGTCGCGCAGGTGAGGGAATGGAACGCCCGCATCCTGATGCTGTGCGAGACGGCGACCGAGAGGCTCGTCGCCGAGCGGGCGGTGTTCGACGGGCTGCGATCGCTCGAGCGGGGCGCCCCCGACCAGATCGGCGTGGTGCGCAGGGAGCTGACGGATGCCGCGGCGCGGGTCGATCCCGCCGACGACGTCGTGCGGTCGCTCGCCGCCGGCTTCGCGGCCTCCGCCGTCGAGTCGGTGCTGACCGCTCCGGCCGAGGCCCGGCGCCTGCTCGACTCGGCTCGAGCCTCTCTCGACGACGCCGACACCGCCCTGGCCGCCGAGCGATTCGCGTCTGCCGACATCGGGGCGGCCGCGAAGAACGTGCGGAGCGCCCATCGCCTCCTCGACGAGCTCGAGCATCGCGCGGTGGCGCTCTCCGCGTCATCCGCCCGCCTCGATGAGTCGGTGCGAGTCACCGGAGAGACGCTCCTGACGGCGAGGGCGGTGCGGGACTCGCCGCCGGACCCCACCACCGGTGCCGCGATCGGCGATGCGATCGCGTATGTCGAGCGCGCCCTCGCCGCAGCCCGCCCCGAGGGGTCGCTCATCGATCCGGATGCCGCCCGCTCACGCATCGAGGCCGCGGCAGACGCCCTCGACACCGCCCTCGCCGGTGCGCGCTCGCAGGAGCAGCGGCTCACCCACGCGGCCAAGGCGCTCGTCGGCGCCCTGGTGACGGCGCGCAGTCAGATCGAGACGACGCGGGCCTACATCGCCGGCGGGCACGGCAGCGCGGGCGCCGAGGCGCGGACACGGCTCGCCGAGGCCGTCAGGCTGCTCGAGATCGCGGAAGTCGAATCCGACCCCGTGATCGCCCTCGACACGGCCCGCAGTTCTGCGACCTACTCGCGCGATGCGGACGCCCTCGCACGGTACAACCAGATGCACTGACGACCATGTGCAGTGACGACCAGATGCACCGACGACCAGACGCGCTGACTACCACATGCAGTGACGACGGCCGGACCGCGTGCGCGGCCTCACAGCTGCGCCAGCACGCGCCCGAATCCCTCCAGCGCCGTCATCGCGTGCCCGATCGGGAGCAGCACGACGCTCTGCGCGCCGGCGTCGGCCAACTCGGCTACGCGCGCCGCGGCATCCCCCGGTGTCCCGACGATCGCGAGCCGCTCGATCCACTCGGACGGCATCCGACGGGCGAAGTCCGCGGCGTCGGTCGATGACGCCCGGAGTGCGCGCAACTCATCGGCGAACGGCAGCGGATCGATGTGTGCGGCGAGGTCGCGTTCGCCCATCGACGCCATACTGGGCCGCAGTCGTTCGACCGCGGCGTGTCGGTCGTCGTCGATCATCGCGAAGTCGTAGGCGACGATGCGGGCGTCCTGCCCGACGAGGGAGCGAACCGCCGCGAGGTATTCGGGGGTCACCGGCTCGGCGAGCACCACGCCGTCGGCGAGCCGGGAGGCGACCTCGAGCGACTTGGGACCGCGCACGCCGGCGAGCACGTCTGGAACGACGGATGGCGCGGACTCGAGCACCACGTCGTCGAGCGAGACATACCGGCCGTCGACCGACACGGTGTCACCCCGCAGCAGACCGCGTACGGACGACAGCGTCTCGGACAGCATCGTCAACGGGCTCGCCGGCCAGACGCCGACCTGCTTCATCCAGTCGGTGACACCGTGGCCGATGCCGAGGGTGACCCGGCCGGGGTGGAGTTCGGCGAGGGTCGCGGTCTCGAGGGCGGTGAATGCGGCGTTGCGCACCGCGGCGGGGACGATGCCGATCCCCACATGGATGGTGGTGGTGACCGCGAGCACCGTCGCTGTCTGGCTGAACCCGCCGCGGAAGAAGCAGTCCTCGATGGTCCACAGCTCATCGAAGCCCAGCTGCTCCGCGCGGCGGGCGAAGGGGATGAGGTCGCCGATCGGGATGTCTCGGGGCACCGTCACTCCGATGCGCGTCATACCGCCCCTTCCTTCGTCGGCTCCGTCCGGCTCGGAGGCTCGACGCCACAGGCCAGACCGGTCACTCGAGCCAGTAGTCGCCGTCGATGTGCAGGCGTGAGCCCTCGCCCAGCTCGCCGGGACCGTCGTCATCCGGATCCCACTCGATCGTCTCCAGCGAGATGGTGGAACTCGCCGTCACCAGCACCCGCACCATCCGACTGTTCGCCAGGGTGAAATCGACGAAATCGCCCCCGGATCGCACTGCGGAGAGCACCGCCCCGGCGAGGTCCCCGGCGTCTTCATCAGGCGCGAGGACGTATCTCTCGGTTCCGACTGCCACTCGCGTCGTGCGCATTGAATCCTCTGTTCGTCCTCTCGAACGTAACAGCCGCCCGACCTCGAGGGTATCCCTTGCGCTCCGCCCCGGATGATGTGAGGGGCGCTTGGCAATGTCCGTCCGTCCGGACTACGTTGAAGGATCACGGCATCCGCGATGCACACGCAGATGCGAGAACGCTTCGAACGAAATCGGGAACGATCCATGGGCAAGCTCATCTACGGTTCGAGCGGCAGTCACTTCGACTGCGACGACCGCACCCTCGCGCATCTGCGATTCGTGATGATGCTGAAACTGCGTCGCAACGAGAGCTTCTCGCTCACCCTCGATCACGGGTTCGAGAACGGGGGCGGGCGTTCGACCATCTGGCTGCACCCCGCGATCGAACTGCACTTCGAATTCTCGGGAACGAAGGAACCGTCGCTGAACCGCACGTGGCTCGAAGTGCTGTCGAACACCGCCAACGGCAACCGGGGGCTCTCCATCGTGACGGAGCCTCCGGAGAAGCCCGAACGCTAGGGCGCAGCGCGCGATCCGCCGCTCAGACCGCGTCGAGCAGCGTCAGCTTCGTCGCGTCCTCCTCGATGAGCGTGGCGATCGCGGTGTTGAAGTGCGCGCCGTATTCGGCCGCGAGGTGCAGGCGGAACGCCGCGGCATCCGTGTACTCCTCGTAGACGAAGTACGACAGGGGTGCGTCGCGTCGCCTCGAGGCCGAGAACACCAGGCATCCGGGTTCGCGGCGCACGGTCTCGCCGTAGGTGGACAACAGCTCGTCGACCTCCGCCTCGCACCCCGGTCGCGCCGTGAAGGTCGCGAAGAGCTTCTCGGGCATCGGTCAGAGGGTGGCGGCGCCGGTCATGATCGCGACCGCCTCGGTCATGTCGTGCGAGGTCGGCGTGATGACTCCGGCCGACTTGCCGAGCCTCTGGATGTGGATGCGGTCGGCCACCTGGAACACCTGCGGCATGTTGTGGCTGATCAGGATGACCGGGATGCCCCCGTCACGCAGTCGCTTCACGAGTTCCAGCACCTGGTTCGACTCCCGCACACCGAGGGCCGCCGTCGGCTCGTCGAGCACCACGACCTTCGAGCCGAACGCCGCGGCCCGCGCGACCGCCACGGCCTGACGTTGTCCGCCCGAGAGGTTCTCGACGGGCACGGTGACGTCTTGCAGGGTCGAGATGCCGAGCCGCGTGAGCTCTTGACGCGCCCTCTCACGCATGCCGGCGGTGTCGAGCATCCGCAGCACCGAGCCGGCGAAACCCTTCTTGCGCTCTTCGCGGCCCAGATAGAGATTGGATGCCACGTCGAGCGCGGGTGACACCGCGAGGTTCTGGTACACCGTCTCGATGCCCGCGATCCTGGCATCCTGAGGGCGACGGAACGACACGGGCTGCCCCTCGAGCAGGATCTGCCCTTCGTCGGGGATCTCGGCCCCGGTGAGGCACTTCACGAGGGTCGACTTGCCGGCGCCGTTGTCGCCGATGATGGCCAGCACCTCGCCGGGATAGAGTTGCAGGCTCACACCATCGAGTCCGACGACTCGGCCGTAGGTCTTCACGAGCTCGCGCGCCTCGAGGATCGGCGTGCGCTGCGGCGTTGCGGCCGTGGGGGTGGCTGAATCGGTGACGGTCATGCGCGTACCTTCCTGATCCACTGGTCGACGGTGACCGCGATGATGACGAGGATGCCCACGGCCAGGGTCTGATAGAGCACGTCGAGCCCGGCGAGAGCGAGGCCGTTACGGAAGACACCGACGATCAGGGCCCCGAGAAGACTGCCCCAGACGATGCCGCGGCCGCCGAAGAGGCTGGTTCCGCCGATCACCACGGCGGTGATGGAGTCGAGGTTGATGTCGGCGCCCGCGTTCGGGCTCGCCGCATTGCTGCGGCCGATCTGGATCCAGGCTCCGACGGCGATGATCGCGCCGGCGGCCAGGTAGACGCTCAGCAGCACCCGGTTCACCTGGATTCCGGCCAGGCGCGCGGCTTCCTTGTCGTCGCCGACCGCGTAGACGTGACGACCCCAGGCGGTTCGGGCGAGGATGAAGCTGACCACCAGGTAGAGCACGAGCACCATCACGACTCCCACGCTGATGTTCACCCCCGCGACGGTGAAGGCGGTGCCGGTCCACGGCAGCAGATCGGGCATCTCGCCGCCGCGCACGGTCGCACCTCCCGAGTAGAGCAGGGTGAGGGCCAGGAAGATGTTGAGGGTTCCGAGGGTGACGATGAACGGCGGGAGCTTGAGGCGGGTGACGAGCAGCCCGTTGAAGCCGCCGGCGAGCAGCCCGACGATCAGCCCGATGACGAGGGCGAGCGGGGCCGGTACGCCGTTCTCGGTGGCGGTGTTGGCGATCACCATGGAGGCCAACACCATGACGGCGCCGACCGAGAGGTCGATGCCGGCGGTGAGGATGATCAGGGTCTGAGCCACCGCGAGGGTGCCGACCACCGCGACCTGCTGGGTGATGAGCGAGAGGTTCGAGGGCAGCAGGAACCTGTCGTTCAGCAGCCCGAAGACGATCACCGAGACCACGAGTACGACAGCGGGGCTGATGGCCGGATACCTGTGCAGCGCGTTGCGGATGCGGCTGAGCGGTGTCGACCGGTCGAGGAACTCGCTCGCGAGATCCCCCTTGGGGGCGGGCGGAGCTGAGGACAGTTGGCTCACGATGGGACTCCTCGACGGTGAGTGGGTACGCCGACTCTAAGGAGTGGACGCACGGAAAGGGAAGGTCACCGGGGGGCGCCCGGGTGGTTCGGTCGGGGTGCCCGCCGCGCAGGCGAGCACCCCGACCGGGTCTGTCAGCCCCAGCAGATCTCTGCGGCTGCGGTGGTGTCGATGCCCTCGACGCCCTCGGCGGGGGTGTCGGTCACGAGCGCGACCCCGGTGTCGAAGAAGTCGAGACCCGGGGTGACTTCGGGCTCGTCGCCGCCGTTCGCGAGATCGGCGATCGCCTTCACGCCGAGTTCGGCCATCTTGACCGGGTACTGCTGGCTGGTGGCACCGATGATGCCGTCGGCGACCTGCGTGACGCCCTCACATCCACCGTCGACCGAGACGATGAGCACGTCGGTCTTGCCTGCGGCCTGAAGGGCCTGGTACGCGCCGTACGCCGCGGGCTCGTTGATCGTATAGACGACGTTGATGTCGCCGTTCTTCGACAGCAGGGTCTCCATCGCGTCGCGACCGCCGTCCTCGGCGCCGTTGGTGGCCGCGTTGCCGACGATCGTGTACTCGCCGCCGCTGTACGAGCCGGACTCGGCCTCGTCACCGTTGACTTCGCCGTCGGCGACGTCGATGCCCAGGCCCTCGAGGAAGCCCTGGTCGCGGTTGTAGTCGACCGAGACGACCTTGTCGTCGAACAGGTCGAGCAGCGCGATCGTCGCCTTCTCGCCGCCGAGCTGCGCAGCGGTCCACTGACCGATGAGGTCGCCGGCGGAGCGATTGTCGGTCGCGAAGGTGATGTCGACGGCCTCGGGGTCGGCAGGCGGAGTGTCGAGGGCGATCACGAACAGTCCGGCATCCCGCGCCTTGATCATGGCGTCTTCGACGGCCGGCCCGCTGGGGGTGATCAGGATGCCCTTGTCGCCCTTCGCGATGGCGTTCTCGATGGTCTGGATCTGGGAGTCCTCGTCGCCGTCCTCCTTGCCGGCCGCGAGGGAGAGTTCTACGCCCTCCGCCTCGGCGGCGGCCTTCGCGCCCTCCTGCATGGCGATGAAGAAGGGATTGGTCGTGGTCTTGACGATGAGCGAGACGCCGACGGCGTCGGACCCCGAGTCGCCCGAGCCCGCGTCGTCACCGCTCGACGCACACCCGGTGAGGGCGAGAGCGCCGACGGCAGCCATGGAGCCGAGAGTGATCAGGTGGCGGCGGAACGATCCTGCTGTGCTGCGATTCATCTTCGAATCTCCCTTGGATGATGCTGGGGGGTGGCGCATCGGATGATGCGGACACCGTCGATTGACAACGATGTCGGAGACAGTGTCATCCCGATCCGTCGCTATAGTCAAGTCACGATGAGCGTGGTGATCGAATTGTGACAACGGTGTCGAAGCCCGAGGGTGGTGCGCGCACCCGACCGACGATGCGGGATGTCGCGACCCTCGCCGGTGTCGGCGTGAAGACCGTGTCGCGCGTGATCAACAACGAACCCAACGTGTCGGCGGTCACGGCCGAGAAGGTGTCGAGGGCGGCACGGGCTCTCAACTACCAGCTCGACGTCTACGCCGGAAACCTCCGTCGCACCGACAGGAGTACGGGCACGATCGGCCTGCTCGTCGCCAGCGTCGCCAATCCGTTCTCGGGAGCCATCCATCGGGCCATCGAAGACGAGGTGCACGAACGCGGCTACTCGGTGTTCTCGGCGAGCCTCGACGACGATGCCGAGCGCGAGCGGCGCCTCGTGGACCAATTCCTGCGCAGGAGGGTCGACGGTCTGATCCTCACCACGATCACCACGAGCCAGGCCTACCTCCTGGCGGAGCGCGAACACGGGACCCCGTTCGTGTTCGTCGACCGCGAGCCCCGGGGCATCGACGCGGACGCCGTCGTGAGCGCCAATCGCACGGGTGCGGCGACCGGCACCGAGCAGTTGCTGCGCCACGGGCACCGACGCATCGCGTATCTGGGTGACCGGCCCGAGATCCTCACCGCCGGACATCGTCGGAACGGCTTCCTCGACGCCGTCGCTCGTCGGGGGATACCCACCGATGATCTCTGGATGGTGGAGAGACTGGCCGACGAGGAGTCCGCCAGACGCGCGACCCTCGCCCTCCTCGATCTCGCCGACGGACCGACGGCGCTCTTCACCGCGCAGAACCTCATCACCATCGGCGCCATGCGTGCGCTGCACGAACGCGATCTGCAGAACGAGGTGGCGCTCGTCGGCTTCGACGACGTGATCCTCGGCGACGTGATCAGACCGGGACTGAGCTGCGTCACCCAGGATGCCGACCAGATCGGTCGTCTCGGGGCGCAACGTCTGCTCGCGAGGATCGACGGCGAGAGTTGCCCCCCGGAACGCCTCGAGGTGCCCACCGGGTTCATCGCGCGAGGCTCCGGCGAGATCGGTCCGCGGGCCTGACTCCTCGCTGCTCCCTCGTGCGCACCTAGGCTCGAACCCATGGCCACTGTGATCCTCGTGCGACACGGGCGCACCTCCGCGAACGCGAGCGGTGTGCTCGCTGGCCGCACCCCGGGGGTCGAGCTCGACGACGTCGGCCGCGGACAGGCCGCCAGGATGTCGGAGCGGTTGGCGTCGGTACCGCTCGTGGCCGTGGTGTCGAGCCCCCTCGAACGGTGTGTGCAGACCGCACGGGCGATCCTCGAGCTGCAGCCCGGTCATCCTGTCGACCCGGTCGTCGACGAGACCATCACCGAGTGCGATTACGGCGACTGGCAGGGGCGCACGCTCAGCGAGCTCGCGAAGGAACCGCTGTGGAAGGTCGTGCAGTCCCATCCCTCCGCTGCGACCTTCCCCGGCGGTGAGTCCCTCGCGGCGATGCAGGCGAGATCCGTGGCCGCCGTCCGACGACGGGACGCTGCCGTGCACGCCGAGCACGGGCCCTCGGCCGTCTGGGCCGCCGTGACTCACGGCGACATCGTGAAGGCCGTGCTCGCAGACGCATTCGGCATGCACCTCGATCTGTTCCAGCGGATCACGGTGGGTCCGGCCTCGGTGTCGATCATCCGCTACGCCGAGGCGCGGCCCGATGTGCTCGCGACGAACACCGAGTCCGGCGACCTCGCCTGGCTGCGGACGGCCGTTCCCGCGGCGGGCTCCGAGATCGGCGGAGGAGCCGGACCCCGGACCGAACCCCTGCAGCGCTCTTAGAGTAGGTGGATGCCCACCATCGTCCACGAGCTGGTCTGGCCCGATCGCGTCGTCGTCGGCACCGTCGGCGAGCCCGGTTCGCGAACCTTCTACCTGCAGGCCAGAGCGGGTCGTCAGATGGTGAGCGTCGCTCTCGAGAAGCAGGAGTCCGCTCTCCTCGCCGAGAAGATCGACGAGATCCTCGATCAGCTGATGGCGGGCGAGGGCAACCCGTTCAGCGTGCCGGCCACCACCCCGATCGAGTTGGTCGACAACGAGCCGCTCGATCAGCCCGTCGAGGAGCAGTTCAGGGTGGGCGGCATCAGTCTCGGCTGGGATTCGCCGACGGCGCAGCTCGTGATCGAGGCGTTCCCCGTCATCGAGATCGACGAGGAACTGCTCGAAGGCGCCGGCTCGGAGCCGATCGAGGTCGAGCCGCCGGAGGTGCTCCTCGTGAAGATGCCGGTGGGAACGGCCCGCGCCTTCGCGATGCGCACTCGTGAGATCGTCGGCGCCGGACGCGCGCTGTGCCCGTTCTGCGGTGACCCGATAGACCCGGACGGACACACCTGCATCCTCGCCGACGGGAGGTGAGCGTGCACGAGGTCGGGCACTCGGAGGGATCGACGGATGCCCACGCGCTCCAGGTCGGCGAACTCGAACTCCTCGGGCGCATCACCACGGCCTCGAACGCGACCTTCCTCGGCAGCATCCACGGCACCAGGGTCGTCTACAAGCCGGTCGCCGGGGAGCGCCCGCTCTGGGACTTCCCGGACGGCGATCTCGCCGGCCGCGAGCGTGCCGCCTACCTCGTCTCCAAGGCTCTCGGTTGGGATGTCGTGCCGCGCACGTGGTTGCGGGACGGCCCGCTCGGCGAAGGGATGGTGCAACTCTGGAAGGAGCCGGGGGCCGGAGTCGATGCCGTCGATCTCGTCGCCGTCGATGTGGTGCCGCCCGGTTGGTTGAGGGTGTTCGACGGGAGTGACGAAGAGGACCGTGCGGTGTCGCTCGTGCACGAGGACTCCCCCGCGCTGCGGAGGATGGCCGTCTTCGACATCCTGGCGAACAACGCGGACCGCAAGGGTGCCCACGTGCTCCCGATGGCCGACGGACACCGCTACGGATGCGACCACGGTCTCACATTCCACTCGGAGCACAAGCTTCGAACCGTGCTCTGGGGATGGATCGGCGACGCCCTCGATCCGGAGGAGCTCGCCGGCGTCGCACGGGTGAGAACCGCTCTCGACGGAGTCCTCTGCGACGCGCTCGCCGCGCTCCTGACGGAGCCCGAGATCACAGCCCTCACCCGTCGCTGCGACAGGCTCATCGCGAAGGCACGCTTTCCCGGCCCTCGTGGTGAGATGCCCGCCGTGCCCTGGCCGCTGTTCTGACGTGCGCTCGCGCCGACGTCGCTAGCAGGGTCGGAACGAGGTGACCTTGTCGTTCCACACTCCGAGGCTCGAGTAGACGTCGCCGCTCGTCACCACCTGTCCGGAACTGCCGATAGTCGGTTGCGTGCTGAAGAGGAATCTCCTGAACTGGTCGTCCTCGTAGAAACAGATCTTCGTGCCCGTTCGGTTCCAGAGCGAGCTCGTGAGGTCGTTCATCGCATTCCCGATATTGGGGGTCGTGAGGAGATCTCCCGCGTTCGGCACGAAGACGTATCGGCCGTTGTAGCCGTTGTCTCCCCAGAGGCAGAGGCTGCCTGCAGGGCAGTCGGCAGCGGCGGCTTGTGCGGCCTCGGGACTGGCAAATTGAGACGCGGCCACCAGGCCGATGCCCACGATGACCCCGGCGAGACCGAGTCTCGCCGATCTGCCGGACCGCCGTCTGCGAGTCTTCGATTCGTCTCGTCGTGGTCTGTTCCGCGCGGTCGCGAGGCCCTCCCTGACGCCGGTTGGAGGATCGGTGGACATGATGGATGTCGTGGTCTGCTCCATAGTGCGGCCACCGTAGCGAGAGTGGCGGAGGGGTCGTCAGAGCGTCGGACCGACTCCCACGTGATGCCCAGGGTCCGCCATCCGGTGCGGGGGCAGCAGTGCCTCCTGGCATACTTAGGTAATGCTTACCTACCTCGCGAAGCCGTCGTCGGCGGCGACGGAGGCGGCGATGGAGGTATCGGCGGCTGAAGGAGTGCCGGCGAAGCGTCGTGGTGTCGTCCGGCCCCTGGGGCTGGTCGCCCTGCTCCTCGGGGTGATGGCGGCTGCCCTGATGAGTCTGCTGCTCGGGTCACGATCGATCGAGGCATCCACGGTGATCGCCGCCCTCGCCGGACACGCCGCCGACCAGGTCGAGCAGATGGTGGTGCTCGATCTGCGCATACCTCGCACGGTGATCGGTCTGGTCGCCGGAGCCGCCCTCGGATTGGCCGGCGCGCTCATGCAAGGACTCACCCGCAACCCCCTCGCCGACCCGGGCCTGCTCGGCGTCAACGCGGGGGCATCCCTCGCCGTCGTGGCCGCCATAGCGGTCTTCGGCGTGAGCGCCCCCTCGGGATATGTATGGTTCGCGTTCCTCGGCGCGGCCGTCGCCGCCGTGACCGTGTACGCCGTGGCGTCGGGTCGCCAGGGTCCGACTCCCCTCGGGCTCATCCTCTCGGGCGCCGCCGTCGCCGCCGTGCTGACCTCGGTGACGACCCTCCTGCTTCTGAGCGATCTCGACACGCTCGGGCAGTACAGGTTCTGGTCGGTCGGGTCACTCGTCGCCCGCGACACCGGCACAGTGGTGGCCCTCGCGCCGTTCCTGGTCGGCGGCGCCGCCGTCGCGCTCCTCCTCGGACGAAGTCTCAACGGGCTCGCACTGGGCGACGAACTCGCCAGGGGGCTCGGTCAGCGCGTGGGCCTCTCGCGCCTCGCGGCCGGGGTCGCGATCGTCGTGCTGTGCGGATCGGCCACCTCCCTCGCCGGCCCCCTCGTCTTCGTCGGTCTCGTCGCGGCCCACCTCGCCCGCCGGCTCGTCGGCGGTGACTACCGCTGGATCCTCGCCTACTCCGCCCCCGTCGGCGCCATCCTCCTCGTGCTCTCCGACACCGTCGGCAGGCTCATCGTGCAGCCCGCAGAGCTCGAGGCGGGCATCGTCGTCGCCGTGATCGGAGCCCCCGTGCTCATCGTCATGGTGCGGCGGGGTCGCGCGGTCATCCGGTGAGCGTGGCCACGACCGATCGGGAGATCGTGGCGACGGGCCGCCGCCTCGCGCGTCGGCGACAGGCGACCGTCTCGCTCGCGCTCACGGCGATGCTCGGCGCGGTCGCGATCCTCGCCCTCGTGCTCGGAGACCGCGTGATCGCCCCGGGCGATGTCATCACCACCCTCCTCGGTCGCGGCTCCGGCGGCGACTCCTTCATCGTGCTCGGACTCCGGATGCCGCGGCTTCTGCTCGGGCTCATGGTCGGGGCCATGTTCGGCCTCGCCGGCGCCGTGTTCCAGAGCCTGTTCGCGAATCCGCTCGCGAGCCCCGACCTGATCGGCATCTCCCAGGGCGCGAGCGCCGGCGCCGTCGTGGCGATCCTCGTCGTCGGGTGGAGCGGGCCGGCCGTCTCGCTCTCCGCCTTCGTCGGGGCCGTGGTCGTCGCCGGGCTCATCCTCCTCTTCTCCGGACGAGCGGATGCCGCGGGCAGCCGTTTCATCATCATCGGGATCGCCCTGGCGTTCTCCGGTCAGGCGCTCATCGGCTACCTGCTCACCCGAGCCGACGTGCGCGACGCGCAGTCCGCGCTCGTCTGGCTCGTCGGGAGCATCGGCACGGTGCGCATCGGGGAGCTCCTCACGACGGCGGTGGGCGGCGGCATCCTCGTCGTCGCCCTCGCGGCACTGTCGACGAGGCTCAGGATGCTGCAACTCGGCGACGAGGCCGCGACGGGTCTCGGCGTCCGGTCCGGTCCGACCCGTCTGCTGCTTCTCCTCGTCGCGGTCGGTCTCGCCGCTCTCGCCACCGCGGCCGCCGGACCCGTCGCATTCGTCGCGTTCGTCGCCGCTCCGATCGCTCGACGTCTGTTCGGCGGCAGGGGTCCGGCTCTGCTCGCGAGCGCCCTGGTCGGCGCCGTGGTCGTCGGCGGCGGCGACCTCGTCGCTCAGCACGCCGTCTCCGGTCTGCAGGTTCCGGTGGGCATCGTCACGGGGATCGTCGGAGCCCCGGTGCTGCTCGCGCTCGTGGCCGGGAGCAATCGATCGCGAGGCACCCTGTGACCGATGCCTCGCACGACCTCCGTGCCGCCGATCTGTCGCTCGGTTACGACGGCCGCCCCGTGGTCGAAGGCCTCGAACTCGCCGTCCCCGACGGTCGGGTCACCGTGATCGTCGGCCCGAACGCCTGCGGCAAGTCGACACTGCTGAAGTCGTTCGCCCGCCTCCTCCGACCGGATGCCGGCGTGGTCACGCTCGACGGAGCCGATGTGCACCGGGTCCCCACCCGGCGACTCGCCACCGTGCTCGGGCTCCTCCCCCAGCAGCCGATCGCGCCGGAGGGCATCACCGTCGCAGACCTCGTCGGCAGGGGTCGGTTTGCGCGGCAGGGGATGTTCAGGCAGTGGTCGTCCGACGACGAGGTGGCCGTGGCATCCGCCCTCCGCTCCACAGACACCCTGCACCTCGCCTCCCGGTCGGTCGACGAACTCTCCGGCGGGCAACGGCAACGCGTGTGGATCGCGATGGCTCTCGCGCAGGAGACCGACATCCTGCTGCTCGACGAACCGACGACGTTCCTCGACGTGACCCATCAGATCGAGGTGCTCGACCTGTTGCACGAGCTGAACCGCGAGCGGGGCGTGACGATCGTGATGGTGCTGCACGACCTGAACCTGGCTGCGCGCTATGCGGATCATCTCGTCGTCATGGCGGGCGGTCGCATCGTCGTCGAGGGTGCCCCCGACGTGGTCATCACCCGTGAGGTGATCGGTGAGGCGTTCGGTCTCGAGTCGCTCGTCGTGCCCGATCCCGTCAGTGGGTCGCCCATGGTTGTGCCCGTCGGACGCTTCCATCACGTGCCACCGACCTAATCAAGTCACGCCCTCGACCTAGCAAAGTTAGGGTAGGCTCACCTAAAACACGGTTGTCCGATCCCGAATCACTGGAGTCCCCTTGCCTCGTCGCATGAGACACGTCGTCCGCGCAGCATCCGCCTTCACCGCCCTCGTCCTGCTCGCCGGATGCAGCACCGCGACCGACAGCCCCGACGCGGCCGGCTCGGGCGACGCCGTCACCATCGAGCACGCCTTCGGCGAGACTGTGGTTCCGGCCGATCCGCAGAACGTCGTCACGCTCGGTTGGGGAAGCACCGACGCCGCCATCGCGCTCGACGTCATCCCCGTCGCCATCCCGTTCGACTCCTACGCCGGCGACGAGAACGGCGTGCTCCCGTGGATCGCGGATGCCGTCGCCGACGCCGACGCGGAGTTGCCCACGATCCTCCCCGACTCCCCGGACGAGCCGCCCTACGAAGCCATCGCCGAGGCCGACCCCGATGTCATCCTCGCCGTCTATTCGGGCATCAGCGAGGAGCAGTACGAGACCCTGTCGGAGATCGCGCCGACCGTCGCCTACCCCGGCGAGGCGTGGAGCACTCCGTGGCGCGACGTCGTGACCACCGTCGGAGAAGCCCTCGGAAAATCGGATGAGGCGGCAACGGTGCTCTCCGGGATCGAAGACCAGCTCGCCGAGTAGGCCGCCGCGCATCCCGAGTTCGCCGGCAAGACCATCGCGGCGGTCTCGGACTTCGGCGGCACCTTCTACGTCTACCGGGCGGCCGATCCGCGCGTGGAGTTCATGCTCGACCTCGGCTTCACGAGCGCCCCGGCGGTGGACGACCTCGCCAACGGCGATTCGACGTTCTTCTACACACTGAGCTACGAGCAGCTCGACGGGCTCGAAGCCGATGTCGTCGTGAGCTATTCCGCGTCGCAGGCCGAGGCCGACGCGTTCCTCACGTCGCCGCAGACGTCGGTCATCCCCGCCGTGCAGGCCGGCGGTGTGGCGCAGGTGGTGGGCACCGACGACGTGGCAGCCGTGTCACCGCCCACCGCGATCAGCCTCCCGTGGGGACTCGACGGGCTCGTCGACTCGCTCGCGGCAGCGACGACGGAGTAGTCGCCCGACCATTCGCCCGAGTGGTCACCCGACCGCCGCCACCGACTTACTGTCACGGACAGGCTTCCCACCGCGGTCACACGGCCGGTCTGTGACAGTAAGTCGCTCGAAACGCGGGGCGGTGCGGGCGACGGCCTACCAGTCGCGCGCGAACAGCCCGTCGACGTCGTCGCCGGCAGCGCCTCGCCCGCCCCGCGAACCGAGGTAGGCGCCGACGACGGCGGCCCCGAGGTCATCCACTTCGGGCGCGATCACCGACCCTCCCACCCGCTTCGCCATCTGGTCGATGAAACGGGCGAGCCCGGGATCATCCCCGAGCCTGAAGAACGTGGTCTGCGCCCCCAGCCGCATCGATCCGTCGAGCTCGCTCACCGCATACGCCACTGTGAGCGGATGCGGCGGATAGTCGAAGAACACCCGGCCGCTCGACTCGAGGTGCGACGTGGGCTCGCCGTCGGTGACGATCAACAGCACGGGCTGGGCGCTCGGATGTCTGCGGAAGTGCCTGTTCGCGAGCAACAACGCGTGATGCAGGTTGGTGCCCTTCTCGTACTGGGCGTCGAGCGCGGTCAGGTGCTCGATGTCCATGACCTCCGCGTGCCGCCCGAATCCGATCAGCTGCAGGTCGTCGCCTCTGAACCGACTGCTGATGAGCGTGTGCAGCGCCAGTGCCGTCCGCTTCATCGGAACCCAGCGCCCGTCCATCGCCATCGAGAACGAGGTGTCGACGAGCAGAGCGACGGCGGCCTGCGTGCGCGCCTCCGTCTCCTGCACCTCGACGTCGCCGACCTGGAGACGGACTCCGGATGCCGCGAGCCCCTGCTCCCCCGCCGTGCGGGTCAGCGCGTTCGTGACGGACCGCGTGACATCCCACGGCTCGGTGTCGCCGAAAGCCCATTCGCGCGTCGCCCCCGACAGGTCGCCCGCGGCGCCGGCGGAGCGCACCTCACGGGCCCCCTGCCGCCCGGAGAGCTTCGACGCGGCATCCCGAAGCAACGCTTTGCCCAGCTGCCGCATGGCCTTCGGAGTGAGCTTCAACTGCCCGTCGGCGCCCCGCTTCATCGTTCCCGAGTCGCGCAGCGCCCGCTCGAGTCGCTGGAGCGTGCGCGCGTCGACGACGGCGTCGTCGCCGAGCTGGCGTGCGAGAGCATCGAGGTCGACGTCGTCTATGCGTGATCCGGAATACGATTGCGCGAGTTGTTCGGCGAGGTCGTCGAGATCGGCGAGATCCTGGAACACACCGGTGCCGTCGCCGAGCCCGAGCCCGTCGGAGCCGTGCATCTGCTCGGATCCGCCCCAGTTCTCGCCCGGCCTCAGCGACCGCAGATTCTCGTCGAGTCGGCCCAGCGACGACATCAGGTCGGGCGATCCGAACGCTTCCTGCGCGAGCGCGTCGAGCTCCGCGCGCTGCTCGGGCGTCATCGAGTTGC
The DNA here is from genome assembly GCA_041165365.1 of Actinomycetota bacterium. GTDB lineage: Bacteria > Actinomycetota > Actinomycetes > Actinomycetales > Microbacteriaceae > Marisediminicola. Next base: position 29,533 of record JBEANR010000176.1, read on the forward strand.
GCATCCGCTGGGCCGCGGCCGAGCGGGCTGCGAGGGCGTCGAGCAACTCATCGATGTCGGCGGGCTTCTCGGAGAAAAACTCCCCGTGCTCGCGCATGAACTCGTCGAACTGCTCGAGGGTGTCCTCACCACGCTGGTGAGCCGCGAGCAACTCGTTGAGGTCGTCGAGCATCGCCGTGATCCCCGCGCGGTCGGCGTCCGTCGCGTTCTCGAGGGCGTTCTTCACGCCCGCGAATCGCTGGTCGAGCATCTCCCGGCCGAGGAGATCCTTGATCTTCTCGAAGTCCGCTCGCGCTTCGGCGCTCTGCCACCGGTAGCCGTTCAACTCGCTCACCGCTGCGGCGGGTGATGACGGAAGGTTGTCGAGCTGCAGCTGGGCGAGCGCGCGGTCGCCGTCATCCATCCCGGTGTCGCGGGCGAGTTGCCCTCGCTCGGCGAGCACGGCTTTCTCGAGCAGCTGCTTGATCTCCTGGAGCGTGCCGTCGAGATTGTGCTCGCGGGTGAGCTGACGGCGGCGTTCCGCGACACGGCGGGCGAGG
>JBEANR010000177.1:0-11689 GCA_041165365.1 Actinomycetota bacterium
ATGCTCGGCCCTGGATCCGATCTCGACCCTCGCGATCGAGGATCTGATCGAGGAGATCAAGCAGGAGTACACGATCGTCATCGTGACCCACAACATGCAGCAGGCCTCGCGCGTGTCCGACCGCACAGCCTTCTTCAACATCGCGGGCACCGGCAAGCCCGGCAAGCTCATCGAGTACAACGACACCTCGACGATGTTCTCGAACCCGAGCGTGCAGGCCACCGAGGACTACGTCTCCGGTAAGTTCGGCTGAGTCCGAGAGCCGGGTCAGGCCTCGTCGATGACCAGGATGGGATCGGTCGTCGGCGCGTCGGACCCGCCGCTCGGCTCGACCGTCATGCCGACGACATCCGTGGTCTGGAATTCGCCGTCGAGCACGCGCCACGAAGTGCCCTCCGCAGCGTCGAAGGTGCCCGCCGAGCGAGCGCCCTCCGAGTCGATGTACCAGAGCTGGTAGGTCTTGCCGCCGTCGAGAGAAGGGAGGCCGTCGACCAGCACGGCGGAACGCTGCAGCTCCGACGACCAGATCAGTCTGGCCGCCCCGCCGCCCTCGACGGCCCCTTCGGTGGTCTCCAGGTCGGCGGCCGCCGTGAGTTCGGCGAGGCTCGACGCCTGCTGCTGCTCGAAGTCGTCGTTCGTGAAGCTCTGGCCGAGAACGCTCCCCGAGACGAAGAGAGCGACTGCCGCGGCAGCAGCGGCGGCGATGCCCAGAGGCCGCGCGAACCACTTGGCGCGAGCGCGGTGCTCCGACCGACTGCGAGTACCGCCCGCGATGGAGCGGATCACGGCGTTCTGCTCGGAGGTGGGAGCCGCCGTCGTGGAGGTCTCTGCGGATGTCGGCGCGGATGTCTCTGCGGATGTCAGCGCCGCGAGCTGCGGCGTCGCGTCGAGCATCGACATGATGGACGCCTTGAGACCCTCGGAGGGGGCGACGGGACGCGCCGACAGGCCGAGGAGCACCGCGGTATCGCTCATTCCGTCCACCTCCGTCCTCAGTTCTTCGGATTCGAGGAGAAGCGCCTCGAAGTGCTCCCTCTCCTTCTTGTCGAGGGCGTTCAATGCATACGCACCTGAGAGCAGGTGCGGATCGTCGCGGCCGGTCATGTCGTCACTCCGAGCTCGTCGCGGAGACGGATCATCCCGTCACGCAATCGGGTCTTGACGGTGCCTATCGGGATGCTGAGCATGGTGGCCACCTCGCTGTGGCTGTAGCCGCCGTAGTACGCGAGGGTGACGGCTTGACGCTGGAACGCGGTGAGTCGATCCATGGCCCGTTTCACCCTCTCGTGCTCGATCGAGACCTCGACGGTCTCGGCTACGTGGTCGTATTCCGGTGCGAAATCGCGGATACCGATCTTGGTATCGCGATCCCGCGATGACTGTGATGCGCGGATCCTGTCTACGGCACGTCGATGCGCCATGGTCAGGATCCAGGTCGACGCTCCCCCGCGTGCTGCATCGAATCGCGCGGCGGACTGCCAGATCTCCAGGAAGACCTCTTGCGTGACCTCCTCCGACTGGGAGTGATCGACGAGAAGCCGCTTGATCAGGCCGAACACGCGGGGTGCGGTCTGGTCGTACAACGCCCCGAATGCCGCCCGATCGCCCGTGGCGACGCGTTCGAGCAACGTCTCCTTCGAGACGGTGTCGTCGTCGGCTCCGGTCACGGGGCTGGGATCGATCAGGGGAGGCACGGTGTCAAGTGTGCCAAACATTCTCAGATCCCGGCGTCCGCGTCGGTCTCGCGGCGTCGTCGACCGCGAAAGCGGAGCCTTCCCGCGTGGTGCTTCGAGGAGGAGGTTTGTCATTGTTCAGTTGAATGGTGCTCGGTGGGGGCCGATCGACGAAGTAGGTCGACCCGGTGTACGTCGACCCGGTGATCGTCGACCCGGTGTACGTCGACCCAGTGTGATCGCTCCTGCGCGTTCGCTCTGAACATCGCGTCGCTGGTCACGATGGGAGTTCGCCACCCCGTGCATAACGGTTTGGTGTCGTCGCCGACTCCGCCCCGATCTGGGGGCGGGGCCGGCTCGGGCAGGGAAAAGGCCCGGCCGCAGAACGCCTCTCGGCGCGAGGCCGCTCGAAGCGGCTATTAGTGGAGCCCGGGGTTACTGCGGCCGGACCGCGGCCCTGAGGCCGAGATCCAGTGTAATCGCGCCCACGACACTCACTCCAGTGAGCCGTTACGCCACAAGCGTGCGCAGGAGGTGAGTTCTGCCGCCGTACTCGAGAGCCTGAGCGACCGGGTCGTGAGGCTCGTGCCCCTGGCGGGATCGGCCAGCTCCGCGGCATCCGCGAGGCTCACCGCACCGGCGGAAGCGATGCGGCAGAACGACGCCGCGCGATCGAGTGCGACGCCGAAGTCGCCGCGGAACAACCCGCGCAGGATCTCGTCCGCGAGCGCCGTGATCTCGTCGGGCCCGGTCGGCGAGGTGGCGCCGGCGACGACGGGGTCGATGGTGCTGAGCGACTCGGTGCCCCGGCGGAAGAGGTAGCTCACGCCCTCCGGATCCTGGCGGATGAGCGCGCGCAGCAGGTAGATGCGCCAGAGAGCCCCCGGCAGGCTGCGCGGGCTCGCGCGCGCCCAGAGCTCGGCCACCGCGTCGATGCCGTGATCATCGGCGAACGCCACGAGACGGTCGACGACCCCGTCATCCTCGCTCTGTTGCACGCGCGCGACGAGGGCCTGCGCGGTCTCGTGGGCGACGCGGCTGATCTGCGCCGGGTCCTCGCCGCCGAGCATGCTCTCGAATTTGGCGCCGGAGAAGCGGGTGGGCTTGTGGAACTCGTCGGTCATCGACATCCACCCTAGGCCTGGCTGTGTCGATCGATGCTGCGCGCTCACGCCCCGCGCCGCGTCTAGAATCGAACGCGCAGGGGCCTCTAGCTCAGTTGGTAGAGCATCGGACTTTTAATCCGCGGGTCGCGGGTTCGAGCCCCGCGGGGCCCACCGTCTTCGCCGCCCCGCTGGTGCGCGCCGACTTATGCGCACCGACTCATGCGCGCCGACTCATGCGCACCAACTCAACGGCGCTGAACTGCTCCGATCCCGTCGCTCGGGCAGCAGATCGGCGCCGATGAGCGGGCTTCGTCGCCCTGAAGGCGCGGCGCCAGGCATCCGGTGTTCTGCTCCGCATCGCAGATGTCGCGCGGCGTGTCGCACAGTCCGCCCCGTTCTGGGGGCACCGACTCGGCCGTCGCCGACTTAGGCTCGGAGAGTTCGATCCGGCCGGGGGGCATCATGAACAGAGCACGACCACGCGCACGAGCGCTGGCGACGGCAGTGGGGGCGTGCACCGTCGCCCTCGTCATGGCGGCATCGACGGCTCCGGCCATCGCCGCCACGGGGCCCTCCGGGCTGTGCGTGACCCAGACATCCGCGGGCATCTCGTCGATGGTCGGCACCGCGCTGACCGTTACGAGCGACGAGAGCGGCGCGATCTCGGAGTCGTCGGTCGGATGCACCGCCCCGGTCGTGCAGGCCCTCAACGGATATGCAGGCATCTCGTCGCCGTGGGGGATGCGGGTGCATCCGATCACGGGGGTCACCACCATGCACAACGGCACCGACTACGCCCGCAGCGGCATCTCGGGCACCCCGATCGTGAGCATCGCCGACGGGACGGTCGCGGCCCGCATCGACTCGTTCGCCACCTCGGGAACGGGCAACTCCATCGTCATCGCCCACGCCGGCGGCGTCCGCAGCCAGTACATGCACATGGCGCAGCCGACCAGTTTCACGGTGGGCCAGCGGGTGGAGTCCGGGCAGGTGATCGGCTATGTCGGGGCGACGGGCGGCGTCACCGGACCCCACCTGCACCTCGAGGTGAAGATCAACGGCACGAGCGTCGACCCGGCGCTGTACCTGGCGAACGCCCCGTTCCTGCGGTGATCGCCGTCGCCGGCTGCGGCTGCGGTGGATGTCACGCGTGTCGAGTCGAGGGCGACGGCACGCTGGTCCGCTTCACGCCTCGGTGACGTCGGCATCTTCCACGGCGATGAAGCTCGACGTGTCGATCGAGGCGAGCAGCGCTCTGCCGTAGGCGTCTGCAGCGTCGTCGCCGCCGAAGGTCTCGAGCGACCCGCGGATGTCGGCGGTGACACCGAACACGCCGGACTCGAGCGTCAACGACCGGAACGCCGCCCCCAGGGCCTCTCGCAGTTGGTCTTCGCGCGGCATCCACAGGGCGTCGTCGAGGTCGACGGAGTCGAGCGCCCACTCCGTGGTGCCGTTGAATCCGAGGATGGTGCCCGACGGGTACTCGTGGGCCTCGACGGTCATGTCGCTCACCGTGAAGACATCGCCGTCGACCTCAGCGCGGTCGATGCGGAACACGTCGCCCGACGCCGGCGTCCAGGCGAGACCCGAATCCTGCAGAGCCCGGGCGAGCTCGGTGGAGATCATCCGTCATTATGCGCACATCGGAGCTGAATGACCGAGGGCCGACCGGCTCCGGTCGGGCGACCCGGAGGGTGTCGCTCGCCCGGGGCGAGGCCGGACTGAACCCCGTGGGCTCCGCGAGGGAGGAGATACGGCCATCCCCACCCCGTTTCTCCTTCCTGGGGTGCGGGTCGGCCCGGATCTCCGCGGGGACAAGTGCGCCCGACCCGACCTCACCCCGCGACGGTGCCGAACGCCAGCCCGAGCAGGTAGGTCGCCCCTGCGGCGCCGAAGCCGATCGCGAGCTGCCGCAGCGCTCGCCACAGCGGCGGCCCGCCCGAGAGCAAACCCACCACGGCGCCGGTGCCGAGCAGTGCGATGCCGACCAGCGATGCCGAGAACACGAGGGCTGCCAACCCGCCGACACCGAACAGGAACGGCAGGATCGGGATGAGGGCGCCCGCGGCGAAGAAGCAGAAGCTCGAGAACGCCGCCCCCACTGCGGTGCCGACGGCGTCGTGGCCGGCGTCATGGCCATCTCCCCGGGGCTCGGGGTCGCGCAGGCTGTGGTCGGCGAGCATCGCGGCGGCCCGGTCGGCGGCATCCTGACGGCTCATCCCCCGAGCCCGGTAGACGAGGGCCAGCTCGTTGGCGTCGACGTCGAGATCGGGCACCGCCCGGCCACTGCGCGGGTCGGGGGTCGAGGCCTCGAGCAGTTCGCGCTGCGACCGCACCGAGACGAACTCCCCCGCCGCCATCGACAGCGCGCCGGCCAAGAGCCCGGCGATACCGGTGAGCAGCACCGTGCTCGCCGCGAGACCGCTCGCGCTGACCCCGGCGACGAGGGCGAGGTTGCTCACCAGGCCGTCGTTGGCGCCGAAGACCGCGGCGCGGAAGGTGCCAGAGATGCGGTTGCGTCCGCGCGCGGCGAGACCGCGCACGACCTCCTCGTGGATGCGTTCGTCGGCCGCCATCGCCGGTGTCGCGTCGGCGTCCGACTCGTACGGCGAGCGCGCCTCGGCCCGCTGCGCGAGCGCGAGCACGAACACCGACCCGAACCTGCGCGCGAGGAGCCCGAGCACCCTCGTGCGGAGGTCGCCGCGCAGCGGCCTGCCGAGGTCGTCGCCGAGCAGGTCGATCCAGTGCTGCTCGTGGCGTCGCTCGGCCTCGGCCAGAGCGAGCAGGATGTCGCGTTCCTCCCCCACCCGACGCCCGGCCAGATCGCGGTAGACCGCGCCCTCCGCACGCTCGTCGGCGAGATGCCGCCGCCACCGTCTGAGGTCTCGGGACCGACGGATCGCCCGCTCCTCGTGCGCCGGGTGATCAGCCATGGGTCTCCGCTCCATCGAGCGGGCTACCCGCCGCGCTCGGTGCGTTCCGGCGCACCGGAGGTCAGCGCACCAGAATATCGGATGCCCCACCGCACCACCCAGCGCTCCCCCGGGTCGAGCCACCGGAGGCCGTCACCCGAGTTCAACGCGTCGGCGGGAGCCGTCATCGGCTCGACGGCGAGGGCCAGCCCGAGCTCGTCGCCGCGCGGCCACGTGCGGTTCGTGAAGACCTGCACATAGGCGAACTCCGCATCCCGCCAGAGTTCGACCCAGCGCCCGTCGGGGCCGGTGAGGCGATGGGCGGCGTCTGCGGGCACTCCCCCGAATCCGTCATCGAGGGTCAGCCCGCCGACCCGCACGCCTGAGCGCAGGTCGAAGGAGGTGCCGTCGACCGGGGTCTCGGCGGTGGGGTTGAGCCGGTCATCCACCTCGAAGCGGGTGGTGGCCGGGAGGGTGATGGTGAGGTCCTCGACGGGGGTGTCGCCGAGCGCGAGGTAGGGGTGCGCGCCGATCGCGACGGGTGCGGCTGCCGCCCCGACGTTGACGACCTCGTGCGTCACGGTGAGGCCGTCGTCATCGAGCGTGTACGTCACCGAGGTGTCGAGGTGGAACCTGTAGCCGTGCTGGGGGAACACCGTCGCGGCGAGGGTGATCGACGACGGCGACCGGTCCACGACCCGGTAGGCGGTGTTGCGCAGCAGTCCGTGGATGGCGTTTCCGCGCTCGACCTCGGTGAGGTCGAGCTGCTGGGGCACCCCGTCGAGCGACCACAGACCGTCGCGCACCCGGTTGGGCCACGGCACGAGCACGATGCCCGATCCGTACGGGGGGAGCGACGAGTCCGGGTAGGTCTCGACCAACCCGACGCCGTCGACGACCAGGGCCCGGAGACCGGCCGCCAGCTCGGTTATGATTGCCCCGGATCGGCGATCGGTGCTCGTGAACTCGAGTTCGAACTGCTCTCCAGTGGGTGTGATCATCCGCCCAGGATAGCTACGCCGCGGAAGGTCGCGGCAGGGCTCCCACGCAGGGCCGACCACCTCGGACGGACCGGCGCCGATGTGGCCGGGCCGATGCGTGAGCCGATGTGGAGGGAGCACTGCAGTGGGGGCCATCACCAAACGCGCGTACACGCTCGCCGACGGGCGCGACCTGATCTACTTCGACGACGCCGACACCCGTCTCTCGCCCGACCGCAAGCCCGACACCCGCGTGGCAGAACCCCGCCCGACGACCGCCGTCATGCGCCAGGACGTGCTCACCGGTGAGTGGATCTCCATCGCCGCCGCCCGCCAGAACCGCGCGTTCCTGCCTCCTGCCCACCTCGATCCCCTCGCTCCGGCGACCCCGACCAATCCCTCGGAGATCCCGGATGACTACGACGTCGCCGTCTTCGAGAACAAGTCGCCGTCGTTCGGCCCCGACCTCGCCTCCGAGGGCTCCGCGTCGTTCGACTCCACCGCCATCGGTTTCGAGCGCACGCACCCGTCGATCGGCCGCTGCGAGGTCGTCTGCTTCAGTCCGGAGCACGAGGGGTCGTTCGGCACCTTGAGCCCTTCGCGCGCCCGCACCGTCATCGAGGCCTGGGCGGATCGCACGGAGGCCCTCTCGGCGATGCCCGGCGTCGCGCAGGTGTTCCCGTTCGAGAACCGCGGCGAGGCGATCGGCGTGACACTGCGGCATCCGCACGGGCAGATCTACGCCTACCCGTACATCACGCCCCGCACGAGCCGTCTCATCGCCTCGATCGAGAAGGTCGGGCCCGACCTGTTCCAGCGGGTGCTCGACACCGAGCGGGCGAGTGACCGGATCGTGCTGAGCGGCGACCACTGGACCGCCTTCGTGCCCTTCGCCGCCCGCTGGCCGCTCGAGGTGCACCTGCTGCCGCACCGACACGTGCCCGACTTCGCGGCCACCTCCGAGGTCGAACGCGACGAGCTGTCCGGGCTGTATCTTCGCCTGCTGCGCGGCCTCGACGCGCTGTACGACACCCCCACGCCCTACATCGCCGCGTGGCACCAGGCTCCGGTGACCGAGCACCGTGACGAGATCCGACTCATGCTGCAGGTCACCTCGCCCCGGCGGGCCGCCGACAAACTCAAGTTCCTCGCCGGGTCGGAGGCGGCCATGGGCGCCTGGATCGGCGACGTGCCGCCCGAGACGGCGGCCGCATTCATCCGCGAAGGGATCGACCGGGTATGAACCACGGGTACAGCGCGAGCGGCGACATCCGCGACGAGGTCGCCGCCGGTTTCGAGCAGGTCTACGGCCACGCGCCGAGCGGGCTCTGGTCTGCCCCGGGCAGGGTCAACCTCATCGGCGAGCACACCGACTACAACGACGGCTTCGTGCTGCCGTTCGCCATCGACCGCCGCACCGTCGTGGCGCTGTCGCTGCGCGACGACAGGATGCTGCGCGTCTCGAGCGATTTCGCCGACGAGCTGGTCGAGCTCGACCTCTCGGAGCTCTCGCCGGACCGTCTGTCGGGCTGGGCCGCGTACCCGCTCGGCGTCGCGTGGGCGCTCGGCGAGCACGGGGCCGACCTCGCCGCGGTGCCCGGCTTCGAGGTGCACATCGTGTCGACGGTGCCGGTCGGCGCAGGGTTGTCGTCGTCGGCGGCCATCGAGAGCGCCGTCGCCATCGCCCTCAACGACGCCTGGCGGCTCGGTTTCGACCGCCGCACCCTCGCCGGGGTGGGCCGACTCGCCGAGAACAAGGCCGTCGGGGCGCCGACCGGCATCATGGATCAGTCGGCGTCGCTGCTCGGCGCGGTCGACGCGGCGGTGTTCCTGGACTGCCGATCGCTCGACGCCGAGATCATCCCTCTCGGGTTCCGTGCGGCCGGGCTGGTGCTCGCCATCATCGACACCGGGGTGAGCCACTCGCACGCCACGGGTGGGTACGGCGAGCGACGGGCATCCTGCGAACTCGGAGCTCGCCTGCTGGGGGTCGAGTCGTTGCGCGAGGTGCACGTGGGCGATCTCGAGCGCGCGCGAACAGTGCTCGACGACGTGACCCTGCGGAGGGTGCGGCACGTCGTCACCGAGAATCAGCGGGTGCTCGACACCGTGCGCACCCTGCGCGAGCACGGGCCTGCCGCGATCGGCGATCTGCTCGACGCCTCGCACGTGTCGATGCGCGACGACTTCGAGATCTCGGTACCCGAGCTCGACCTGGCCGTGGAGACCGCCCAGATGAACGGCGCCCTCGGATCACGGATGACCGGCGGCGGCTTCGGCGGAGCGGCCATCGCCCTCGTACCGGCCGACGCGCTCTCGAGGCTGCAGGTCGCCGTCGACGGGGCGTTCGCCGAGCACGGCTTCGCACAGCCTGATATTTTCGTGGTCAGTGCGGCCGCCGGTGCCGGACGCGACTGACCGAGCCTGGAGTCCCGTGCGATCCCATCCACCTGCTGCGGCGCTGCTGCTCGTCGCCGTGCTCGCGGTGTCGGCATGTTCGTCGTCGGGCGATCCGCAACCGAGCGAGTCACCGGTCGCGAGTCCGTCCGGGCCCGAGCCGTCCGCCTCGCCGGACGCCGACGACGACACCGTCTTCAGCGTCGACGCGAAGGTGAGGGCCGTGGACGGCACCACGATGGAGATCTCGCTCGTGGGGCATGTGCCGCTGGCATCCACCGATCCCGACGCCGCCCGGCTCGTGTCCGACTTCGTGGAGCGGTGCGGTGCCCTCGGTGGCACGAGTCCGAGCGACGTGACGGTGCCGGTCTCGGAGGAGAGCCTGGCGGAATCCGGCAGCAGCCTCATGCTGCTCGAGTTCAGCGCGACCCCCGACGGGCACACCTTCTTCGCCCCCCTCGACCTCGGGCTCGGCAGCCAGTACGCCCCGAAGATCGCGTTCGGCGACACCACCCAGGCGGTCTCGACCAACGAGTCGTGCATCGGGCTCTATCAGGTGACCGGATCGGGGATGACGACGGCGATCACCGATTACGAGAGCCCGAGCGGCACGCCCGACCCCAGCCTCTGGGTCACCGGATACTACGGATTCAGCGTGCCGGTCGACTCGGGCGCGTCGATCGAGTCGTGCAGGGCGTCGGTGAGCCCGGCCGGCCTGGCCGACACCGAAGACGCCCCGGGCTGGGACGCCGGCACACTCGTGAGCGGCGTCTCGTGCGGGATCGGGTACATCGGGGAGTGACGCGCGGGGCGGCGGGGCGCGGACCGCGCCGCGGCCAGCGGGGCAGCGTCAGAGCCGCTCGGCCGCCTGCACCACGTTGACCAGCAGCATCGCCCTCGTCATGGGCCCGACGCCGCGCGGCACCGGTGACAGGAAGCCCGCGACATCCGCCACCCCCGGGTCGACGTCGCCGACGAGCCTGGCCTTTCCGGTCGCCTCGTCGACCACGCGGGTGATGCCGACGTCGAGCACCGCGGCGCCCGGCTTGACCCAGTCGGCGCGGATCAGGCCCGGCACACCCACGGCGGCGACGACGATGTCGGCACGCCGCACGTCGTCGGCGAGATCGACCGTGCGGGAATGCGTGAGCGTGACCGTCGCGTCGAGTCCCTTGCGGGTGAGCAGCAGGCCGAGCGGTCGCCCCACCGTGAGGCCACGACCCACCACGACCACGCGACTGCCCGCGATCGGCACGTCGTAGCGCCGCAGCATCTCGACGATGCCGGCCGGTGTGCAGGGCAGGGGCGAGTCGAGTGCGCCGCCGACGCCGAGCACGAGACGCCCGAGGTTCGTGGGATGCAGGCCGTCGGCGTCTTTGGCGGGATCCATCAGCTCGAGCATCGCGTTCTCGTCGATGCCCGCGGGCAGCGGCAGCTGGATGATGTAGCCGGTCACGGCCGGATCGGCGTTGAGGTCGGCGATGGCGGATCGGATGTCGCCTGCCGACGCCGACTCGGGCAGATCGACCCGGATCGACTCGATGCCGACCTCGGCGCAGTCGCGGTGCTTGCCCCCCACGTAGGAGAGCGAGCCCGGGTCGGACCCCACAAGCAGGGTGCCGAGACCCGGGCGGATGCCGCGGGCCTTCAACGCCTCGATGCGGCCGGCCAACTCGGCCTTGACCGCGGCCGCCGTCTCGACCCCGTCGAGACGGACCGCTACCACTGCTCGAGACCGGCGTACAGGGGGAACGCGTCGGCGAGGGCCGTGACCCGGTGGCCGAGGGCCGCGACATCCGGATCGGGCAGCAGCGCAGCAGCGATGATGTCGGCAACCTCGGTGAACTCGACGTCGCCGAATCCGCGGGTGGCAAGCGCCGGGGTGCCGATGCGCAGCCCCGAGGTCACCATCGGCGGGCGCGGGTCGAAGGGCACGGCGTTGCGGTTCACCGTGATGCCCACCGAGTGCAGCACGTCTTCGGCCTGCTGGCCGTCGAGCGGTGAGTTGCGCAGATCGGCGAGCACGAGGTGCACCTCGGTGCCGCCGGTGAGCACGTCGACGCCTCCCGCGCGGGAGTCGTCGGCGGTCAACCGGTCGGCCAGGATGCTCGCCCCGCTGAGCGTGCGCACCTGCCGGTCGCGGAACTCGGGCTCCATCGCGAGCTTGAACGCGGTCGCCTTCGCCGCGATGACGTGCATGAGCGGACCGCCCTGCTGGCCCGGGAACACGTTCGAGTTGAGCTTCTTCGCGAGGGTGAGATCGCGGCTGAGGATGATGCCGGAGCGCGGTCCGCCGAGGGTCTTGTGCACGGTGGTGGAGACCACGTCTGCGTACGGAACCGGAGACGGATGCAGCCCAGCCGCCACGAGCCCCGCGAAGTGCGCCATATCGACCCAGAGCTTCGCGCCGACCTCATCGGCGATGGCCCGGAACGCGGCGAAGTCGAGCTGACGCGGGTAGGCCGACCAGCCGGCGATGATCACCTGCGGCCGGTGTTCAAGGGCCTTGTCGCGCACGACATCCATGTCGACGAGGAACGACTCCGGGTCGACGCCGTACGACACCGCGTTGTAGAGCTTGCCCGAGAAGTTGAGCTTCATGCCGTGGGTGAGGTGGCCGC